>JAURZO010000041.1 GCA_030653405.1 Zwartia sp.
ATACCAAGCTTATCAATCTCATCAAGCAAGAAGAGCGGATTACGAACAGCGACCTTAGACATATTTTGCAAAATTTTGCCAGGCATCGAACCGATGTAAGTGCGACGATGTCCCCGAATCTCGGCCTCATCACGCACGCCACCTAAGGCCATACGGATAAATTTGCGATTCGTCGCCTTCGCGATTGACTGACCAAGCGAGGTTTTACCAACGCCTGGAGGACCAACTAGACAAAGGATCGGCGCCTTCACTTTATCAACGCGCTGCTGAACAGCGAGGTACTCAAGAATACGCTCTTTAACTTTGTCCAGACCATAGTGATCATTATCCAAAACGCTTTCGGCATTAGGAATGGAGTTATTGACTTTGCTCTTCTTACGCCACGGCAAAGCAATAACGGTGTCAATATAGTTACGAACAACGGTCGCTTCCGCTGACATGGGTGACATCAATTTGAGCTTCTTGAGCTCGCCATCAACCTTCTTGCGTGCATCTTTTGGCAAGTGCGCGGCCTCGATTTTCTTTTCGAGCTCCTCGATATCCGCACCCTCTTCGCCCTCGCCCAACTCTTTCTGAATCGCCTTGACTTGCTCGTTCAGGTAGTAGTCGCGCTGACTCTTTTCCATCTGCTTTTTCACCCGACCGCGGATACGCTTCTCGACTTGCAAAATGTCGATCTCGGTTTCGAGCTGGGTCAACAATGCTTCGAGGCGCTCAGAGGTTGAAATAATCTCAAGCATTTTTTGTTTCTGCTCAAGCTTGAGCGGCAAGTGCGCGGCGATTGTATCGGCCAAGCGACCTGCATCATCAATACCCGCCAAAGAAGTCAGAATCTCAGGTGGGATCTTTTTATTCAGTTTGACGTATTGCTCAAACTGGCTGACGATCGCACGTCGCAATGCTTCGACTTCGGCACCCATCGTCGCGTCGGGCGCAATAGGCACCACTTCGGAGGTGAAGTGTGTCTCAGCATCCTGAATATTGGCGACGCGCGCACGCTGTGCGCCTTCGACTAATACTTTAACGGTGCCATCTGGCAGCTTGAGCATTTGCAAGATCGTGGCAACACATCCGATTTCATAGACATCATCGGGTGTAGGATCATCTTTGCCAGCTGACTTTTGGGCAGCCAACATGATGCTTTTACCGGCCTCCATGGCGGCTTCAAGAGCTCGAATCGAGCGGGGACGCCCCACAAAAAGGGGAATCACCATATGTGGAAACACGACAACGTCGCGTAACGGCAACAAGGGCAAACTGATGGGTTCAGAAGGCAAGGTCTGATGTCCGGACATGGTGTCCTCCTAAGAAAAACTCGGCGAATCCTAACTGGGCGGCCGATACAAAGCCCGTGTTTCTACGAATAGCTTCGTTATTGGGACAATAGCCTAAATTTCAAGTTTTAACCCCCAATAAAAGAAAAAGCCCCTATGAAGGGGCTGGGAACACTGAGTTGGGTGCAATACTCAAGCAGCGGCATCCCGTACAGCTGGTTTCTTTGCTCGAGGACTAGGTTCACTCTCGTCGGCGAGAATCAATAAAGGCTTACCTTCCCCGGTAATCGCAGCCTCATCAAGCACGACACGTTTGATATTTCCCTGGGTGGGCAGCTCATACATCGTGTCTAGCAAGGCAGATTCAAGGATTGAGCGTAGACCACGTGCGCCCGTTTTACGCTTGATTGCTTTGCGGGCAATTGCCTTTAACGCATCAGGACGAATTTCAAGCTCGGCGCCTTCCATGGCAAAGAGCTTTTGAAACTGCTTAACGACTGCGTTCTTAGGCTCAGTCAGGATCTGCATCAGCGTTTCCTCGTCGAGCTCTTGCAGCGTTGCGATGACTGGGAGACGACCCACGAGCTCGGGGATCAAACCGAACTTAACCAAATCCTCAGGTTCAACCTCAAGGAAGGTATCCCCAGTCGATTGTTCAGATTTGGATTCGACCGAGGCACCAAAGCCAATACCTGAACGCTCAGTGCGGTTGCGAATAACCTTTTCCAGGCCATCAAATGCACCACCCACGATAAACAAAATATTGGTGGTATCAACTTGGACAAAGTCTTGGTTGGGATGTTTACGACCGCCCTGAGGTGGAACAGACGCCACAGTACCTTCGATCAGCTTAAGCAAAGCCTGTTGGACCCCCTCGCCTGACACATCACGTGTGATGGAGGGGTTATCAGCTTTGCGGGAAATTTTATCGATCTCGTCGATGTAGACAATGGCGCGTTGCGCTTTTTCGACTTCGTAATTGCAATTCTGCAGTAGCTTCTGGATGATATTTTCAACATCCTCACCGACATAACCAGCCTCAGTCAGGGTCGTTGCATCTGCCATGACAAAAGGAACATTGAGCTGGCGGGCTAGCGTTTGAGCAAGTAAGGTCTTACCAGATCCTGTAGGACCAATAAGCAGAATATTACTTTTAGAAAGCTCTACGCCATCACCTTTGACCTCTCCATGACGAAGACGTTTGTAATGATTGTAGACAGCGACAGCCAGTACGCGCTTAGGGGCTGTTTGACCAATGACATACTGATCAAGAAAGGCTTTGATCTCGGCGGGCGTTGGCAGATCCGTACGGATCGATTCCTGCGCGCTTGCCTGGGCTTCTTCGCGAATGATGTCATTGCAAAGATCGACGCATTCGTCGCAAACAAAAACCGAGGGACCCGCGATCAGCTTACGGACTTCGTGCTGCGCCTTGTTGCAAAATGAGCAGTGCAAGACCTTCGTCGTTGCAGACCCTTTCTTTTCAGACATAACCTTCCTATAGTTCTGAGCCGGTGCCCGCGCTTATTAGGCGGGATCCGCGCGTGATGTCAGTACCTTGTCAATCAGACCGTAAGCGACAGCATCTGGCGCCGACATGAAGTTATCACGTTCTGTATCAATGGCAATGCGTTCAACTGACTGACCAGTATGCTCAGCCAGCATCTGATTCAAACGTTCACGCAAATCAAGGATTTCACGCGCCTGAATCTGAATATCAGAAGCTTGACCCTGTGCACCACCCGAAGGCTGGTGAATCATAATGCGAGAATTAGGCAATGAGAAACGCTTTCCTTTAGTACCAGAGGCTAAGAGGAATGCTCCCATGCTGGCAGCTAAACCTGTGCAAAGCGTTGACACCTCTGGCTTGATAAAGCGCATCGTGTCATAAATCGCCATGCCAGCGTAAACCGATCCACCTGGTGAGTTGATATAGAGGGCGACATCCTTGTCAGGATTTTCGGACTCTAGGAACAACAACTGTGCGACCACTAAGTTTGCGGAATGGTCATTTACCGGTCCAACCAGAAAGATCACACGTTCTTTGAGCAAACGGGAGTAAATATCGTAAGACCGCTCACCGCGACCCGACTGCTCAACCACCATGGGTATGTATCCAAGTCCGGTAGGCGTCACAGAGGCGCCACCGTGCATGGATGCATAAAAATCGGTAAAACGTTGCATTTAGGCTGTTCCCATCACTTGTTCAAAGGGCACCTGCTCGTCTTCAACCTGTGCCTGAGAGAGTGCGTGTTGGACAACATTATCCTCAAGCACGATTCCCTCAACTTCTGCGCGACGTGCGCGATCAGACAGGTAATAACTCACGACTTCAGCAGGCTTTTCGTAATTAGCTGCGAACTCTTCAATACGGGCACGAACTTGCTCTGGCTTTGCCTGCAGCTGAGCCTTTTGGACAAGCTCGGACACCAGAAGTCCTAATTTAACGCGACGCTCAGCTTCTGCGGTAAAGGCATCAGCAGGAATAGGCATTTTGTCGGCATTGGGAACGCCGCGTTGCGTCAGCTCAGCGCGCGCAGCAGCCACTCGTGACTCACATTCGCTGTCAACGAGCGACTTAGGGACATCAAACGTCGCCGCACCGATCAAGGCGTCCATGACGCTATTTTTGGTGCGTGCCAGTGTTCTGGCTTTGACTTCACGTTCGATGTTGCCACGAATATCGGCGAGCAGCTTTTCAACGTCACCCTCGGCTTGGCCAAGAGATCTTGCGAATTCGGCATCCATCACAGGCAATACTGGCTCGGCCACTTCTTTGACAGTAATTGTGAACTCTGCCGTCTTGCCAGCAACTTCTTTGCCACCGTAATCAGCAGGGAAAGCCAAGGGGAATACCTTGGACTCACCAGCTTTCATGCCACGGACTGCCACTTCGAACTCAGGCAGCATACGACCCTGTCCC
>JAURZO010000042.1 GCA_030653405.1 Zwartia sp.
ATACATTTGCGATACACTAATTTCCATGAAAACTGCCACCATCCCAGCCATTCGGGTTCTTCCCGCTTTGCGCGAGCAAGTCGAGTCTTCGCTGCGTGAGGGCGAGACCTTGTCTGAATTCGTCGAACAGTCGGTGCGCACCGCAATACAGCGCCGACGCGATCAGAGCGAGTTCGTTGCGCGCGGAATGGCCTCGCTCAATGCCGCGAAACAAACCAAGGACTACGTCGATTCAGCCGTCGTCATCGATGACTTGCAATGCAAGCTTGACGCTGCCAAGGCAACACTCGCCAAACGCAGCACGTGACGTATCGGGTTCGACTGACGCGGCAGGCGCAGGCAGATCTTCAGCGGCTCTTTGATTTCATCATCGAGCGTGAATTGGCGAGCCCTACTGGGGACCTTGAGATCGCCGAGCGAGCTCTGACAGCAATCCGTGCTGGATTCGACACGCAGCGGGCGATGCCCTTCACCTGCCGAAAGGCGGGTGATAGCCCGTTTCTGCGCGAGCTGGTCATCTCTTTTGGTGCAGCTGGGTACGTAGCTCTGTTCGAGATAATCGATGAGCATGAAGTCGTGATCGCTGCGGTTCGTCATCAGCGTGAGGATGATTACTACTGACGCGCTTGTGCAGCCGCTGGCTTGAGCTGAGGAAGCGTCATGTCAGGCAACTCTATGGCGCGTACCAAACTTAAGGCACTGGCCACAGACCCGCATAAACCCAAACCTGCACGCAAAAAAAGACCACCCTCGAAAGGATGGTCTTGTGCTGTTTGGTAGGCCGGGGGGAATTGAACTGTTACTTGAAAGTCTCATTATTATTAAATTTTTGTTCCTATGAATTTAAAAGTATCCCTGAAAGTGCCCCATTAATGTTGTGGCTTTCGTTGATTTTTATTGAGCGTTGTTGGATTAACGAGTTTTGTATCTGTCACTAACAAACTGGTGCCATGCGCTGCTGCTCATCATGCTGGTCTTCAGTACTCTGTCCATTCAGATAATCCTGCTGCGGGGATGCCACTGAATCCATTGCGTCATGTACAGATTCAGCTTATGCGTCAATGCATTGCAGATCAGTCTTTCATTAGTGCTCAGCAGAGAGTTGGCCTCGAGACAGTCCTTCGCGCCGTAACGATCAATCCTGCTCGACATATTGGTATGGAACATATGCCCGGTAGTCTCGAAACAGGTAAGGAAGCAGACCTCACCATCGTTATTCAGCTAGCGCGAAGTTATGCTTTACCGGAGCGGTCCCTCATTGGCGCATCACTTCGGCCTTGGTGATGTTAGCGCCGGCTGTACGGCTTGCAGTCGCCCGGTTCGCAACTCAAGCACCGCCTTGCTAACAGCGCGCGCCACGTTGCGTGCTTCTTCTTGCACCGCCAAATCAAGATCGAGAGCTTCGTGGGAAGTCGCGTAGGCTTCGTAATAGCCAATGTACCGGTCCAGCCGCGCCTGTACGCCCGCATCGATAAAACCCATCCAGTCAAGCCAGTCCGACAGGCTGCGGCGTGAGCCCTCGATACCGGCTACATCGCCATGCACGATGAGTCCGTAGGCGCGCCCGGCTAAGTGTTTTGGGTAGTTCCAACCCACCATTTCAAGCGCTTTTGCCTTAGCCGCATTTTTACCCGAAGTCGTCGTCGGGTCCGGGTTACCGCCGTCGGCGCACACCAAACGATCGATCATCAGTTTGAGTGGACTCGGGCTTTGGTACCAATACACAGGTGTGACGATCAGCACCGCGTGGGCCGCCGTCCAGCGCTCATAAATTTCAGCCATCCAGTCGTGGATCTGGTTCTGTCCGTGGTTGGGGTAGCAAGAGCAGGGCCAGTGGCACAGCGGCATCGCGGTGGACACGCAGCCCTTGCAGGGGTGAATATTGCGACCGTACTCCGATGTAATACGGCTCAGATCCAGCACGTCCGTCTGGATGTCGGCCAGTTCCAGCGTTTCACGGGCAATTTCCAATAAACGAAATGACTTGGAGATTTCCCCCGGACAGCTGCCATCGTTGCGCGCCGATCCGCAGATCAATAGCACCCGCGATGGCGTCTGGGGGTCCGCCCAATGAGCCTGGGCGGCTTGGAGGCGTTGCTTGGTGGCAATCCACTCGACGGATAAGTGGTGTTCTGGGTCGGCGTAACCCAGCCCCGCCTTTTGGGTGAAGGGGGCCTTGCGACCCTCTGTGTAGGCTTGCCACGCGATGTCTTCGAGGCGTTCCAATGATGGGTCTTCGGCACGATACGCCGGATCAATAAAGCGGGCACGAAAGCGGGCACTGAACTCCGATCGCGTGAGCGGAGCCGGTGCCTGACCTTTGCGAATTTCGATCACGGCCGGACGGACAGAGGGGGTTTTCAGGTCTTTCATGGTTGGAGTCCTTGTTGATTGACCACTGATCAGTGGTAGGACATTCATCAGCACGTTCATACTAATGTTGCTAGGTGCATATGTCCATTCGGTTACGAACATAGCGCGAGTTGCTCCAGACGAAAACAAAACTCGGTTCATTCGCGTACGCACCCATATCCACGTTACAGACTTCCAGAGACTATCCGCCCCAGAGAAAAACCTTCTCTTTGACCGCCCCGAACCCTTGTCTCCGGAGCGGCGTAGATGCATAGATCAGCGCAACTGCCTCGTCACCCTTGCCGGTCGTGATCAGAACCCACAAGAAGCTGCACTTAGCTTGCGCGTCGCCCGATGCATCCTCCAACTGCTTAATCAGATCCAGTTCGGTTTCTGCATGCTGCTTCGCTTTGCGTCCCCACGGGATCGTGCCAGTGCGCAAACGAAACAAAGTGGTAACGCCATCGCCTACTCCCCCAACAACTCACCCACAGGAGTGAGCGTCTCAATCCGGTCGCACACCGCCTTGATCGCCAGCAGGATTGGCACCCCCAGAAATAATCCCCAGATGCCTAGAAGCCAGCCCCAGAGCAGTATCCCGACAAAGACTGCCACTGGGTTCATACGACTGGCTTTACTGGTCAACCACGGGGTTAGGATGCCGCCTTCGATGCTGTTGATGAAAAGGGATACGCCACCGACCAACAGGCCCATTTCGACACTACCGAACTGCACATAACTTATGAGAGATGCGCTACCGATGATGACGATACTGCCGACGTAAGGGATGAAGTTGAGTGCGAAGCTGGCAACGCCCCAGACTGCGGCGTTGTCAACACCAATCCACAAGAAGGCCAACCAGGTGGCCACACCCACGAGCATACTGGTGAACAGTTGCACCAACAGGTAGCGCTGAATCTGTTCATTTATCTCTTTAATCGCTTGCAGGGTGAGCTTTTTCTGACTAAGGGCTGGGCCAGCGAGCTTGACCATTTTTCGCCGAAAGGAGTCGCCCGAGGCAAGCAGAAAAAATGCTAGCAATAGCACCACACTGATCTGCGAGACGGCGGCAGCTAAGCCAAGCGCGCTGGGCCAGAGGTACTCCTTGACACTGAACCTGGCCTTTTCAATTTGCACTTTGGTCACGTCAACTGGAGTTGGCTCGCTGCCACTGCCACTGCCACTGCCACTGGCACTGTTACTGGTTGCGCGTTCGAGTTCCGTGGCGGCCTTCTGCATCGTTTCAATGGCCCCAGTCGGCCCATTGGCGCTTTGACTGTCGATACTGCGGCGCAGTTTTTGCGCCGCAGCGGGCATGGCTTCAATCAGAGCAGCCGCCTCATTGCTCAAGCTGTAGGCGATCGAGGCAACGCCCGTCACGATACTGATCAGAAGTAAGGCTGCGGCTAATGCCCGAGGAAGGCGCAGTTGAGCAAGGCGATTGACCAGTGGGTTGAGCGAGTAACTCAACATCAGGCCTAGTAACAATGGCACGCATATCACGCTGGCTGTCTTCAGGGCAAAGAGGATACCGAGCGCCGCGATCACGCGCAGCGCCGTACTTTGACCATTAAAGAGCTCATTGATTGGCGTTGCTGGCGACAATTCGGGTGGCGCCACTGCTATCGGTGCGGCCGCCTCGTCTCCTGACACTTTGCCCGTAACGACGCCGCTTGGCGGCAAACTGGAGTTCATCATGATGTTCTACCTACCCTGAACCGGTCAAAGACTGTTGGCGCCAGTTGAATACTGTCCACCTGGAGGTGCGTTAAATATTGACTAAGGGCTTTTGTTGACTTGAATGCAGGCAACTGTGGATAACTATAGCCGTTTAACTGTTTAGAACGGCTGCTCCTGCTCAGTTACCGGTTGATCCTCCTTCTGAGTCCCACGCCGACCTTGCTCGCGCGCCTTGATCTGAGTCTTCGATTGTTTAGTGCTGTGGAAGAAACGATATTGATCACGTATGAACACACGATCAACAGGAATTACTCCACGAACTATTTTTGTTCTGCATTTTTTGTTGTCGTTGCATTAAAACGACTCTATCACTCGACGTCACTTCACAGATGGGCTGACAACGCCGAAGGCGTATTTCTGATTATGTGCGCTACCGCACTGTGCTAACTCATGTCATAGCCCATATTGAAATAGCCCGATCGTCATGCCGCTTACCAGTGATGTTGAGCGATCGAGCTGGCATGGTGTTGTCTACAACCGTGTAGTTATCAGCTAAAGCGATATGACGATAAAAATGAAAAATGCCTTGCCGCTTCCGGTTGGCGTGCTCCTTCGAAAAATAGAATGGCCTTACACACTCACGGTCATCATTTTTCATCTGTTGGCATTGTTGGCCTTGCTGCCCTGGTTGTTTAGCTGGTCGGGTGTGTGGGTCATGATTGCCGGACTTTTTGTATTCGGCACCCTTGGCATCAATCTCTGTTATCACCGAATTCTGACGCATCGAGGTATGGTGTGTCCCAAATGGCTTGAGTATAGTTTCGCCGCCTTGGGTGTTTGCTGCATGCAAGATACGCCGGCAAGATGGGTGGCAGTACATCGCTTACATCATGTGCATTCAGATCAGCGTGACGACCCACACAGTCCGTTGGCAGGATTTCTTTGGGGACATATGGGTTGGATGTTTTTAAAAAATGATAACTTGGACCGCTTGGAGATCTATTCGCGCTTTGCAAAAGATCTCTTACGCGACCCTTTTTACAAGAAGTTAGAAACAACGCTGCTGTATCCACTGATTCTTTTAGGCTCTTGGTGTTTATTTTTTCTTATCGGATTGATCACGCAGCGGCTGGCCGGCAAACCGTTTGCTGAAGCCGCTCAGTTTGGAGCCAGTTTATTGATTTGGGGCGTGTTTGTTCGCACGGTTGTCGTCTGGCATATTACGTGGTCAGTCAATTCTTTAGCTCACATTTTTGGCTATCGTAATTACGACACTGCGGACGATAGTCGGAATAATTGGTTTGTAGCGTTCATGGCTATGGGTGAGGGATGGCATAACAATCACCACGCCGATGCGCGTTCAGCGCGGCATGGGCACCGATGGTTTGAGATTGATCTGACGTTTAGCTTCGTACAATTGTTAGAGTATGTTGGCTTGGCGACCGAAGTGGTTCGGCCCAGTTCGCATAAGTCT
>JAURZO010000044.1 GCA_030653405.1 Zwartia sp.
AAGTGATCGCATGTAGACGTGGTAAAGACATAGGATTTCCTCTCCAGAACCCAAATATATAAGTCCATTGTAGTACTTGATGCAGGGGATTCGTTGCGGCGCAACAAAATGAAAATCACCCCAAAAATTGGATCTCCGTCCAACTTTTGAGGTGCAGTTCAATCTATTTTTAAAGTCAATCCAATCGACTCAAAGCAAAAAAGTACAAAAGCTCAAAAATGCTTACTTTTTAAGCATTCCAGCATTGCGTGCATCTTCCATCACCAATGGCTCTTTTTCCTTCATAAACGCAGGAATTTTGTCGAGAGGGATATCCACGATGACAAAGCCGCTGTCTTCTAGCCGCTTTTTCGTGGCGGGATCAGCATTCAACTTGGCCATGTAGTCAGACATTTTCTTTTGAGTCTCAATGGGCGTGCTCTTGGGCATTGCGATACCGCGATAGGCACCATCCACCCAATTTAGACCCAACTCTTTAAAGGTAGGGACGTCGGGCAATGCCGGATGCCGCTGTTCGGTCGCGACCGCGAGGGTACGCACACGACTTTTCTGCTGAATCGCAAGAGGCAAATAACCCATGGCGCCATCGACGTGCATACCAATAAGTGAAGAAATCAAATCTCCGGTGCCTTTGAACGGTACGTACTCGACTTTTACATCCGCAAGCTTATTCAAGCGTTCGGTAGCCATGTGGTTGGCAGAGTATTGTGCCGATCCCGCTAACGTCATTTTTCCAGGGTTTTTCTTTGCCGCAGCAACAAACTCCTGATAGGTCTTGTAGGGGCTATCGGCCGAAACCATTAAAGCATCCGGCGTAAAGTGGTAGTAATAGACTGAATTAATATCGTTCGTCTTGTACTGAGTTCCCTCCTGCAATGGTTGCAACATGATGTGCGGAATGTTCACACCAATAATGTTTGTGCCGTCATTTGGATAACCGTTCAATTGGCTCCAAACCAATGCACCACCCGCACCTGCACGGTTGATCACAACCATAGGCTGCTTGTACTGCTTGGCAGAAATATCCGCTTGTAGACGCGCGACCACATCCGACTCACCGCCTGCTGGAAAGGGAATGATGTATTGGACGGGTTTTTCCGAAATCACTTGTGCAACCGTTTGGGATGCGCCAAGCAACGCAACCGACAAGATGCCCGCGATAGTGGCGATTTTATTCATACGCATACTCAATCTCCTGATTGTTCTTTTAAGGACTTCACATACTTTATCCCGAATATCTGTCGTATGACTGACAAAAAGGCATATAAATGCTCGCCTTTTGATATTCATTCGCGCTCATGCCAGTATCGCTTACGTCGTTCGGACTGACTGTAAACATCTAATCCTGTCGCGTGTGACTGCGCTGTCACAGCACCATGCATGTCTGTTCGCCAAACTCTGACGAGTGCCTCGCGCCAACGTTTTTCGACAGCAGGCGCTGGGTGCGCAAAGCGATTCAGGTAACCCGCTTGCGCAATCGCATGCTGGGCACGTACCTGTTGCACAAATTGACTCGAGGAGGAAGTCATCGAACCGTGATGCGCAATCACTACCACTTCGGCCCTTAGCATTTCTTGGGAGCGTCCAATCAGACTCGCCTCTTCTTTGACTCCGATATCGCCAGGAAGTAAGGCTGAGTGATATTGACCTTGGATATGCAGCACGCAACTGTCGGCATTGGTACGTCTTTTTTTCTTAACACCCGCTGAAAATGCTGCATCTTGTTTCTCAACAGTGCTGATCTGTGTGTGCAACGGATGTAACACCCTAAATATGACACCATCCCAAATCCATTGCTGACCCGCCTCGCATGTTGAAATTGCGGATGGATACGTGATCTGTGATTGCTGCGAAGATACGCGTGTTGCATGACCCAACCAAGCAGACAAATCAAAACTGGCATACGTCTGAAAAACGGGCATGTCTTTTAGTATGCTTGGCAAGCCGCCTGCGTGATCAATATCTGAATGCGAGACCATGACAGCGTCCAGCCTGCGCAGGCCAAACGCACGCATCACAGGGACGATCACCCGCTGACCCGCATCGCTCGAACCCATCCTTGGTCCAGCGTCAAACAAGAGAGCATGACGATGTGTTCGAATCAGTATCGCTCCACCCTGCCCCACATCTAGCGCAATCAACTCCCAGGCACCCGGCAAGGGACGGTCAGGCGGCCAAGTCAGTGCTGGCAAGAGTAACGTCCATCCTACCCAACGCACTGGCACGCCGGGCGGCTGCAGCGCCCAGCCGATACCGACAAGACTCAACAGTAGACACCATCCTGGCATCGCAGCGACAGTGATCGCAGACCAAGGGGTATGCGCCAGCCATGACACAGGGATCATGGTCCAGTCCAGAGCGGCATGGGCAAGCCAAGCTGTTAAGGTTGCCAGACCATCTAGCCCAGGCACCATGGCAACCAATGCCGTCACCAACGCCAATGGAGTCACGACAAACGTCACAACCGGAATCGCCACTGCATTAGCAAGAGGTGAACTCATTGAAACTTGCTGAAAGAGAAACGCCAAGACGGGGAGCATAGCAAGCGTGATGATCCACTGGAGTCGTGCTGACTCCTTAATCATCAGCCACCACCGTCGAGCTAAACCCACGGATTCTGTTTGAGCGCCTTGTGCCTGTGCACCTACAAAAAACAATACTGCGACTGCGCCGAATGACAACCAGAAGCCGGTGCTCATGGGTGACCAAGGATCAATGAGTGTCACAACGGCAGCTGCCAAACACAACACACTGGAGGCGCCAACCGGCAAACGTGAAAATAGCGCTAATCCCGTTACAAGCAACATGAAAAATGTGCGTCGTGCCGGTACCCCCCAACCCGCCAGCAGGCAATACAGCCACGCGACCAGCAAGGCCACTAAACCCGCCATGACTTTGGCGGGTATCCACTCGCCGGCTGCACGCCCCCGCCACCTCATACGCTTCCAGCCCCAAAACGTTGCAACGCCGCCAAATGCGGCCAGCATGGTCACATGTGAACCACTGATCGATACGAGATGGGTAATCCCCGTTTTATTGAAAATCTCCCAATGCTCCGCTTTAACGCTATCTTGATCCCCAATCGCCAGCGCAATCAACACCGCGCCAAAGGACATATCTTTTACGTGTTTACGCATCAGTCCACGCAAGTTCTGACGCGTACGGGCAACGACCACTTCCATTGAGTCAAAAGGCTCATCACCCAGCAATTTTGGGACGCCGCGCACTCGGCCAATCGCTCGGATATTTCGCCCAAGCACATGTCCCTCATAATCAAAACCATGAGGATTGAGGGCTCCGCGTGGGCGTCGAAAAATAAGCGCTGCACGCCAAACCTGACCGGGCGTGACTTCGGAAGTGGCTTCGGGCGTAGCTTCGGGCGTGACTTCGTGCGTGACTTCATTCAGCACTTCTTTAGACATCACCGCACTGACCTGATCGACGGACTGTGCAGCACCGATCTGATTGACGGGCTGACGAGAAGGCTTGCGCCAAACCACCTGAATGTCACGTGGAATCCCAGTGGGCTGATCAGAAAGCACACGCGCCTGAAATCGTAAACTGTCACCCTGGTCTTGCACCATGCCTGTCACTCGGAACACGATACGAGACACCACATTCTCATGTTGAACCGAAAGGCGATCGTCCATGCGCAGCTCAGCGCGCCAGGTTGCCCAGACAAGCGTTAAGACAAATATCAATGACAGGGAGAGTATTCGCGCGGCCCATCGCAGTCCGCTTCTATGTGAAAACTTAAATCGTTGACGACCATACCAAAACAATGACGCAACGAGTAAAAAAAGCAGGCTCTGCGCACCCAAGACGCTCAACAGCACCGGCCACTTGGGCAAAACGGGCAAATTTTGTAAAAGGGAAGCGGCAGCGACTACTGCAAGCGCTAGAAGTCGTCCCATTCATTCTCCGACAAAGCGCTTGATACTGCAGCGCCAAGTCTGAGAAAACAAGAGGATCAGGTCAAAAATATCCTGGTTTAGCGCTCGCTTAACCTGATGTGTGTCGGAGGACTACTAAGATCAATAGCCTCTGAAATTAATAGCCTCTGAACTTATCGTAAAGTTTAATTTGCTCTTTCGATAACAACTCAGTGGTGAGTAAATGAAACCGCAAATGGACTTCGCGTAAATGGCCTTGTAACTCAGCCGAAAGCATCGTCGCCTCCTTGACAAGCTGAGCAGTGGCTACCTTGGTTTTAAACAATGTATCAAGTTCTTTTTCAGCGGCAATAATTTTTTCACCTAACGCTCGAGCCTCTCGCTGCATTGACTTAAACAAATTCTGGATCTTTTCTTTTTGATCTTGCAAGAGGCTCAGCTCAGTCGCCAATTCCAGCACATGCGCAGGACCTGGGTATCCATTGAGCTCGGCTGGCAGAGACAGTGACATACCGCGACCCGCTTGCAAGTCCGCAGTCTGCTCTTTGGATAGGGCTTTGATCGGACGATCCTGCAAACCCGCGTAGTTGGAGTGCTGGTGACCATGCGCCGCATGAGCACTATGATCAACGGTCGCAACGGGTCCAGTCGGTGGTGTGACAACTACTGGCGCGGACTTGCTTGGGTTGACAGCATTCCCGCTGACTGGCGTGGTCATCCGTGCCGGAAGACTCAATTTAGTTCCCTTCTTGACGCTGTATGCATCCACGTGCCCTGAAGCACTAAGCGAAGTTGTCACGAAATGCAGGTGAAATTTCTCACCAGGATGAGTAATCACTCCTTCTAGAGCCTGACCGCTGTAGACCCCAACCAGTGAACCAGATTGATTGGGCTTGTTAAAAACCTTCATCCCTGCCTGACTGTTGGCATGGCCACCTCCATGAAGGGCTGACCCATGCTTTGCACCATGACCGACTACCGCGGATGCGGCTGAGTGTCCTTTTGACGTTCCCGTCACAACATGCCAGACCATTTCAGGAAAGACTCCTTGCACCAAAAAAGGGAAAGGCGACGCCAACGACAAGCCCGCTTCCTTGGCGCGTCCTAGCAGAAATGTTTCAAACTCGGGCTGCGTCATATCCTCTGGAACGACCGAGTCGGCCCACGCCGCGACACGACCTCCAGCAAATAGTGTGACGCTGTCAGAGGATACTGGAGCAACGGTCTTGCCGCCCTCGTCCTTACCCCAGCTGACCAAGTACTTTCCGTCGAACAGGAGTATTTCTCCCTCCAGGCCGGCCATCGCGCCTACGCCCCAAGTCCCTGGTCCCTTTAACAGTTCTTGGACTGTTGACTTCGCTGCCGTATCGCCCGAGTGCATCATCTTTTTGAAATGACCCACCACTTGAAAGTCAAACTGTTGTGATGCAATAGCCATACCCGCAGCAAAAAATATTGCTCCCAGCCCTAAAGCCCATTTGCGCAGACCCACTTTTTTGTTTGGTGACTGATGACGATTCAAGACGAGACATCCTTCATGATTGGCAGGTCAAGATGACACTCCAGACCTTTGTTTATTCCATTTTTTAAAACAAGTGTTCCGCCGTGTTGTTCAGCGATACTGCGAGCAATCGTGAGGCCAAGACCCGTTCCGCCATGATCCCGATTACGAGAGGACTCAAGACGATAGAAAGGCTCAAATAAACGCTCGAGTTCATCAGGCGGAACCCCGGGCCCCTGGTCACTAATCACAATATGCAAAGAATCGGCTCGCTGCGTGACAAGCACATGCGCTGCCTGACCGTATTTAACGGCATTTTCCAACAAATTGGACAGACATCTTTTTAGAGCCTGTGGTCGGCAAAGATAAGGCATTGTTGCCTCCCCATCAATTTCCACGACATCACCTACTTCACCCGCATCCGCCTGCAAACTTTCAAGTAAGGTGTTGATATCCAAGCGCTGCATCGGCTCATTCGCCTCGAAGCCACGCATGAAGTCTAGTGTGCCACTGACCATCGCTTCCAGTTCAGACAGGTCGCGCGTAAATTTTTCCTTGATGGGCTCGTCGTCTAACAGCTCTGCACGTAAACGCATTCTCGTGATCGGTGTCTTCAAATCATGTGACATTGCCGCGAGAATACGCGTCCTGTCCTGCAAATAGCGCGAAAGCCGAGACTGCATCCCATTGAGTGCGCGCGCAGCTTGCGCGACTTCGACAGGGCCTGTTTCAGGCAAGGGCGGCCGATCGATATTTTTACCAAGCTCTGTGGCCGCCTCGGCAAAACGTTTGAGAGGCCTCGTCACCCATCTCACACCGACGACCGCCAACACCACAACGGCTAACAGCAACACCAACACACTCATCAAGACCCGATATGGCCAGGTCGTCGCATCGGCCTGAAGCTGTGAATCAAAGATCGCCCAGTCGCCATCTTCGAGGCGAATCTGCGCCACTACGGAAGCGCTTGCATGTGCGCGATGAAACGCTTGAGGCGTATGCATATGAACACCTGCAGCCGATGCATTGGATCTTGAACGTACGCCACCGCGGTAGGGGTCAGCCCCCTCTGGCGAAGCATTCGATGCACTTTCTAGGATGAACAATCGTATATCGCGATCCCGACCAAGCACCCGTTGCAGCACGGATGTAAACATCGCTGACTGGGGAGAATTTGCAGCATCTTTTTCAACCAGACCAGGAAGTGTTTTAGGAGGCTGGGACGTGATCCAGATCCGCATAGAGGGGGAGTTCAGTAATTTCACCAAGCGTTCACGCTCAGAGTGATTGACCGTATCAAACAAAATGACAGTATCGGCAATGCGACGAACTGATTGAACACCGCTCGCCCTGGACAGATACTCGCCCCTGTCTTGCAACATGATCGCCCAACTGAGGCCCTGAGCCACAATCAAGCCAATCAAAAAGACAATAATCAAACGACTAAAAAGCGAGCGCGGCAATAGCTTCATCAGCTTTCCACCGAAACTTCAGCGGCCAGCACATAGCCCTCGCCTCGTGCAGTTTTAATGATGGCGGGTTCTTTTGGGTTGTCATTCAATCGACGTCTAAGTCGACTGACCTGTAAATCAATACTGCGATCAAAGGGGCCGGCGTCTCGCGATTGCGTCATATCAATCAGCTGATCCCGGTTTAACACGCGGTTTGGGTGATCAAGAAAAATCCGCAATAGTTTGTAATCAGTCCCACTAAGAGCCATCGCGATGCCCTCTGGTGACAGCAGGTTACGGGTGGCGACCTCAAGTGTCCAGCCCGCAAAATGTAATAACCGGGCCTGGTCCGGCTTTAGATTGGAAGGTAAAGAGCGCGTGCGCCTAAGGATACTTTTAATGCGCGCGAGGAGCTCTCTGGGGCTAAAAGGCTTGGCGAGATAATCATCGGCCCCCATCTCTAACCCAACAATACGATCGACCTCCTCGCCTCGGGCGGTCAGGATAATAATGGGAATATCCGATTGCGCCCTGACCTCGCGGCAAAGCACTAAACCATCCTCTCCGGGCAGCATCAGATCCAACACAATCAGATCGGGCTCGGCTCGGGACAATACAGTCCGCATCGCCCGACCGTCTGCCGCCACGCTCACGCGGTAGCCTTGTTTTTGCAGATATTCGCTTAAAAGATCGCGTATATCCCGGTCATCGTCAACAATAAGAATGTGATCCATGGCGCTCATGATGCCTGCCTGATCGTGCAGTGAACAGCTGTTCTTGCCACTAAATTGTATTGCAATGTATCAAAGCACCGCTTGGCGACACTTTGCTACAAAAATGAGGTACAGCGACATAAAAAAAAGAGGTCGACCTGATTCAATGTGACTTATCCGTTGCACCTGTTCTAGTTGTAGCGGCAACTTCACCTCAAACGGGAATTCATCATGAAAAGCTCACACAACATTGCGACGACAATCCTTGCAACTTTAGGCCTCTCACTGGCACTCGCGACAGGTGCTCAGGCTCAATCAGCGCCTGCTCCAGCCGCCAACCCAGGTTCGGACGCCACCACGACAGCACCATCGAGCACGCCAGAGGTCAGACAACAGCGTGGCATGGGACGTGGGATGGGTGCAGGTATGGACGCCAAGACTGACTGCGGCAAAGGCTCAGGCAAAGCTTCGGGTATGGGTCCAGGGATGCACCAAGGCATGGGTTCTGGCATGGGCTCAGGGATGCACCAGGGCATGGGAGAGGGCCATCGCCATGGCAAGCATACTGCCATGAACAGCCAACGCGCAGAGATCAGCAAGCTGATCACACCAGAAGAGCGCACTGCCATGCGCGAAAAGATGCAAGCCGCCAAGACACCTGAAGAGCGTCAAGCTCTGCGCACCAGCATGCGCGCAGAAATTGAAAAACGCGCTAAAGAAAAAGGCATCACTTTGCCTGAGCGTCAAAACGGTCATAGGCATCAACACGGCACGCAAGCCGGCTAAGCAGTTATGTCCCTAAGCCGCTGCGAGTCCTGACAATTTTGGTAGGACTCGCAGTGCTGTTTTTGCAGTTCCGTCGAGCACCTGTTGCAGACTTTCGCCTCGCAATGCTGCAAGCGCATCTGCAATCGCGGCAACCTGACAGGGCTCGTTGCGACGATGATCTAAAAGCCATGCCGGAGGTATGTCCGGCGCATCAGTCTCAAGAACTAAAGCCTCTAGTGGTAATTCAGTCACAAGACGGCGAATTTGTAAGGCTCGGCTATAAGTCATCGCCCCGCCCACTCCCAGCGCAAAGCCAAGCTCCACAAACTGTCTAGCCTGCTGCAAGCTACCGTTAAAAGCATGTGCAAGACCTCCTTTGACCCGCAGACGTCTCAGGTACTTGAGTAAAACATCCTGCGAGCGCCTCACATGTAACAGCACGGGCAAGTCAAACTCGCGTGCCAATTCGAGTTGGGCTGCGTAAAACTGCTCTTGTTTAAGTCTAGGCAAACCCTGCGAGATCTCGGGTATGAAAAAATCCAGGCCAATTTCACCGATTGCCACGAGCTTGGGGTCGTCCCAATAGCGAGTCAACTCTGTGCGCAGCGTCTTTAAATCTTGTTCTTGGGCATGCTGAACGTACATCGGATGTATGCCCAGAGCATAAAAGCCTTGGTCAAAAGAATGTGCAAGTTCTCTGACTTTTTGAAAATTATCAACGTGGACCGCAGGAATCACAAGCGCGTGAAGCTTTGCTTGTTGCGCCCGTGCAATGACGGCCTCGCGGTCTAGATCGAATTCCGCTGCATCGAGGTGACAATGTGTGTCAAGGAGCATCGACCAGTCGCCCAGCATCCATAAACAAGCGACGATCTGCGAGCGCCGCCAGTTCAGGATCGTGCGTCACAATGAGAAAGGCGGTACCTGACTCAGCGTTGACCTGTTTGAGTAACTTGAACATCTGGTGGGCCGTGTGCCGATCCAGATTGCCGGTCGGCTCGTCAGCCAGCACACAAGCAGGCCTTGTCACCAAGGCACGCGCCAGTGCGACGCGCTGACGCTCTCCGCCCGAAAGTTGGCCGGGAAAATGCGTGATGCGCTCGCTTAATCCGACAAGTTTTAAAACCTTGAGCGCCTCAACACGCGCATCAGCTCGCGATTCGCGACGTACGATCAATGGCATCGCCACATTATCCAGCGCTGAGAATTCAGGTAGAAGATGATGGAACTGGTACACAAAACCTAAGGCACGATTGCGTAATCGGCTGCGCGCCGACTCTGACAGACCTTCAGAAGACTGTCCCGCGACATGAATTGTTCCGGACACCGGCAAATCGAGCAGGCCGAGCGTATGCAACAAGGTGCTCTTGCCAGATCCCGACGCGCCGATGACAGCGACAAGTTCACCACGTGAAATATCCAGAGACACGTCTGTCAGGACATCAATCCTGACGTTGCCATCCTCGTAATGTTTGCAAAGACCCTTCGCTTGCAGTGCGTAATCAGTCATGACGCAAGACCTCTGCAGGCTGTAACCTTGACGCACGCCAACTCGGATACAACGTTGCCACCAGCGACATCACCAGTGAAGTCACACCGATTGTCGTGATATCCGAGAGCCTGGGATCCGAGGGCAAGGCGTTGATGAAGTAAATTTCCCGTGGCAAAAACTGAGCACCAATCATCCGTTCAATAGCGGGCACCAGCACGTCAACGTTGTAGGCAATCGCTACGCCGCCCGCCACACCAAGCAAGGTCCCAATGACACCAATCAGAGCGCCCTGCACCAGAAATATGCGCGCGATTTCGCCTGGCGTCGCGCCAAAACTACGCAAAATTGCGATGTCAGACTGCTTATCCTTGACCGCCATGACTAGGGATGAAAGAAGATTAAAAGCTGCGACGGCTACAATCAGCGCCAGAATCAAAAACATCATGCGTTTTTCGGTTTGCACGGCAGCAAACCATGTTCGGTTGTTACGCGACCAGTCGGCCACCGCAACTGTGCGAGGTAATAGCGGCACAAGCTCACGTGCGATTTCAGGGGCGCGATGCATATCGTTGACACGTAATCTGACACCCGCCATGCCGCCATCCCGAAACATGTTGGCCGCATCTTTCGCATCAACAAATGCTAAAGAAGAATCGTATTCGTAATGACCGGAGCGAAAGGTCCCCACCAGCGTAAATTGACGCATACGAGGAGTAAAACCCGCTGGACTAATATTGGCAGCCGGTGCCAACATCATGACGGTCTGACCAATTCGAACTTGTAAAAGATCGGCCAGTTCCTGGCCGAGCACAATACCAAACGCACCCGGCTTGAGGTCAGTCAGCTTGCCGGTCAGCATTTGTCGCCCTGCGTCAGAGACTTCTTTTTCAGCCTCAGGATCGATCCCCCTGATTTGAACACCGCGCAGATCTTGTCCACGCATCAGCATCGCTTGGGCAGCGACAAAGGGAGCCGCCCCTGTCACTGAAGGGGACGTACGCGCCTGTTTCGCCAACTCGATCCACTGGTCCAAGACCTGGGTCGCCTCAACGCCAGGCACAAAAATTTCGATATGTGGCAAAACCGAAAGCATGCGATCCCGCACATCTTTTTGAAAGCCATTCATCACAGACAACACCACGATCAAGGCGGCTACGCCTAACGCAATGCCTGCCATCGATGTCGCCGCGACGAACGAGACAAAGCCGTCACGGCGGCCCCCTCGAGAGCGCGCGCGACTTAACCCCGCGTAGCGGGCACCAATCCAGAGTTCGTAAGGTAATTTCAGCACCTTTTCATTATCGCATCAAACCCCCAAACGAGCAGCCATCCCACTACAATCCAAGGATGCATCTGATTATCCCCGCCTCTCTACCACCGGCCTCTGTTTCATCGGACCTTTTGCCACACGTGCGGGCGAACTGCCCGGCGCTGGTTCATAAAATGGAACGACTCGTCGCGCAATCAACTCAGTTAGCACCAGAGGAAATCGGCTGTACTCCTTTAGAGTTTCTTGAGCTCTCTGGGCACGGTTATTCAGGCCATCAAGGTCATACTTTTGGCGCTGGCCTTGGAGCATGGCGTGCTGGGATCACCCACGCCGCCGAACCAGTTTGGATTGCCGACCTCTGCTCGGTTGCGATCGGTCGCGAGGGTGCGCAACTCGCGATTCCCGAATCCCTGCAAGTCTCATCACACGAGGCTGACGTTTTGTTCGAGGCGGCCCGCCCTTTGTGGTCTGACAGTCCGATCTCTGTGCTTCCTTTGGAGCCCGGGCGCTGGCGAATCTGGCTCCCCGCGGATGCGCAGCTCAACTCGATCTCCCCCGCCGCCGTCTCGGCGCTCGCAATCGCTGACTGGTGGCCACAACACGCATCCATGAAAGTCTGGCGTAAACTGCTCAATGAAGTGCAAATGCTGTGGCACGAACATCCTGTCAATGTCCAAAGACAAGAGCGCGGCCTGAGTCCGCTCAACAGTTTGTGGCTTTATGGCGGCAGTCCAGGGTGGAAACCTGCACCTCTCGCGCCTAAACCGACCTATTACGATGGACTCACAAGTGCCTATTTGCAGGGCGACTGGTCACAGTGGATTGCTCAACTTCCAACGCTTTCAGCGTATTTGGACACACTACCAACCGATACCCCCCTGACGCTACTGGGTGAACGCAATATCGTTCAACTCAACCCCGTCCAACGTCGCTGGTGGCAATATCTCTCACCCGCACGCCAACAAAAATGGGAACACTGGTGGACACACCAAAAATAACCGTTCGCACCGTCGATCTCGACACGACACAACGCCTGCAATCCGACGGCATACACCCTCTTCTTGCCAGACTTTGGGCCGCGCGCGGGGTCACGCGCAGCCAGGATGTTCAGCTCGAATGGCCCGCAATGCTTGCGCCCACTCAACTGACTCAAGCCGAGTTCGCCGCCAAACTGTTGGCCGATGCCATTGCCGCGGGCAAACGCATGCTGATCGTCGCCGACTATGACTGCGACGGAGCGACTGCCTGCGCAGTCGGGATGCGTGCACTGACAGAAATGGGTGCCATTGTTGACTTTTTGGTACCCAATCGCTTTGAAACCGGTTATGGACTGTCACCCGCAGTGGTGGAGTTGGCTTGTAGTCATGCGGCAGGAAGACCCGATCTCCTCATTACCGTCGATAACGGCATCGCCAGCGTTGACGGTGTGGCTGCGGCGAACGCAGCAGGCATGGGTGTGATTGTCACCGACCATCATTTACCCGGAGATGAATTACCCGAGGCCTTGGCAATCGTCAATCCGAATCAGCCTGGCTGCGGCTTCCCCTCCAAAAATCTGGCCGGAGTCGGGGTGATTTTTTACCTCATGCTGGCGTTGCGTGCCGAACTTCGGCAGCGTGGCCACTACCCTGCCAATGGCGGCCCCCGACTCGACGCCTTGGCGGATCTGGTTGCGCTCGGCACCGTGGCTGACGTTGTCAGGCTCGATGCCAATAACCGATTGCTTGTCACGCGTGGTCTAGACCGCATGCGTCGCGGTCTCATGCAGCCTGGTATTCGCGCTCTTTTCGCCGTCGCTGCCCGAGACCCTCAAGCTGCGAGCGCATTTGACCTGGGCTTCGCACTAGGACCTCGCATCAACGCAGCGGGTCGCCTTGCCGACATGGGACTCGGCATACGCTGCCTCGTGACGAACGACGATATGCAAGCGCTCGAGCTAGCCAGAGAGCTTGACACAATCAATCGCGAACGACGCCAGATCGAGAGTGTCATGAAAGAGCAAGCGCTTGAGGCCACTGAAGCCATACAAACGGGCAAAATCGGCGCTTCCGTATGTGTATTTCACCCTGAATGGCATCAGGGCGTTGTCGGACTAGTTGCCTCGCGTCTGAAGGAAAAATTCTTCCGACCGACCCTTGCGTTTGCGCCAGCAGGTGATGATGAGCTGCGTGGCTCCGGACGCTCGATTCCAGATGTGCATTTGCGCGACGTGCTGGATCTTGTATCCAAGCGGCATCCTGGCCTGATCCGCAAGTTCGGAGGTCACGCCATGGCAGCCGGCCTGACACTTGGACGGGATGATTTTGACCGTTTTGCACCCGCTTTTGACCTCGCAGTCACCGAACTGACTGGCCGCAAGAGTTTCGAGCCTGTCATCGAGACGGATGGCTCCCTCGAGATGGGCTATGCCAACGCGCAAGTCGCCAATCTGCTTGAGCAACAAGTCTGGGGAGCAGGCTTTGCCGCGCCCCTTTTTCTTGACGAGTTCACGGTACGAAGTCAAAAGCTGGTTGGTGAAAAACACCTAAAACTATCAGTGCAACGGGGTCATCAGCGTTTTGATGCAATTTGGTTCAATCACGTTGATCGATTGCCAGAATTTATAAAAATGGCGTATCGACTCGATCAAAATGTCTGGAACGGTGTTGTCTCGGCCCAACTCATTGTGGAGTACGCAGAAGCGGTCTAAATACTGCTGAGTCGAGCGCGGCTAACTCTGCGCGCTCCCCATTGTCCGATCGCGTCTGACCCGAGGGTCAGAGTCCGTTAAACTAATGGGTTACACCTGAATATATCGCGGAACACAAGCACATGGACGCAGAACGTCAAAATCAGATTTCTTCCCGACTCGTCGACTACGCCGCGCGCGAAGCTGCACTTCGGGGGTATCTTTGACTACGAAGTCAAAGCAGAGCGCCTACACGTCGTTAATGCGGAACTAGAAGACTCAAACGTCTGGAACGACCCTAAGCACGCACAGGAGCTTGGGCGCGAGAAAAAAAGCATCGAGGATGTTGTTGTCACGTTGACGGCACTGGCGCAGTCGATTGCGGACTCCCTTGAGCTCTTCGAGCTCGCAGCCGCCGATAACGACGATGCAACACTCGAAGCGATCGAAAGCGATGCTGATCAGTTTCAAAGCACACTCGAGGGTATGGAGTTTCGTCGGATGTTCTCCAACCCTGCAGACCCCTTAAATTGCTTTCTTGATATTCAAGCGGGCGCAGGCGGTACCGAAGCGCAAGACTGGGCTTCAATGTTGTTGAGGCAATACCTTCGCTACGCCGAACGCAAGGGCTTTAAAGCCGAGCTGCTTGAGGAATCTGAGGGTGAAGTCGCTGGGATTAAATCCGCTACGATCAAAATCGAGGGAGAGTATGCCTTTGGATTTTTACGGACTGAAAGTGGCGTCCACCGCTTAGTACGCAAGAGCCCGTTCGACTCGTCCGGCGGGCGACACACCTCTTTTGCAAGCGTATTTGTCTATCCGGAAGTCGATGACTCAATAGAAATAGACATCAACCCGGCCGACCTCCGTGTTGATACCTATCGCGCAAGCGGTGCCGGTGGGCAGCACATTAACAAAACCGACTCAGCCGTTCGAATCACCCACATCCCGACCAATATTGTGGTGCAGTGCCAAAACGATCGATCCCAGCATCGAAATCGTGCTGAGGCGATGCAAATGCTCAAATCGCGTCTCTTTGAGCTCGAAATGCGGAACCGCATGGCGGAGCAGCAAAAAATGGAAGACGCCAAAACCGATGTGGGTTGGGGCCATCAGATTCGCTCGTATGTGCTGGATCAAAGCCGTATCAAGGATTTGCGTACGAACTTAGAAATTTCTAATACACAAAAAGTTCTGGACGGAGATCTTGATCCCTTTATCCAGGCCAGCCTAAAGCAAGGGGTGTAAAACATGACGACATTGACCATTTTGACTGGCACAACGCGCGGTTTGGGCGCCTCGATGGCAGAGCAACTCGCTCGACGTGGTGAGCATCTTGTCACGCTATCGCGTAAAGCCTCTACCGCACTCGTTGAGATCGCTCAACAGCATCGCACAACTTTGACACAAATCGAAGTCGACCTCTCCAAGAGCCAAGCTGTCACGCTTGCCGCATCAAAACTGGTGCCTCTCTTGGCAGGTCATTCGCATATCCGATTTATTCATAATGCCGGTATTGTCTCGCCTATCGCTCAAGTGCAAAATCTAACAAGTCTCGAGGCGATCAACGACGCATTCCACGTCAACATCACCTCTGCGATTTATCTGACGGCACATGTGTTGGCCTCTACGCCAGCTGCAACCGATCGCCGAGTCATGCTGATTTCCTCTGGCGCGGGTCGTAATGTCAGCTCTGGCTGGGCCGTGTATTGCGCAAGCAAAGCCGCAATGGACCGTTATGCCGAGGCTGCACAACTTGATCAAGGCACACGTGCCAGGATCGTTTCAATGGCGCCTGGCGTCATAGATACGCCCATGCAGGAAAAAATCCGCTCCACCTCCAAAGACGACCTCCC
>JAURZO010000046.1 GCA_030653405.1 Zwartia sp.
GGGAGGGTGTGAGTAGGCATTGCACGCGCGGGAATGGCCTGCGAAGGTATTGCATCCGTGGGGAAGGTTTGCGAGGAACATGTCTGTGCAGAGCGGGGCTGTAAATTAGATCCTTGAGGTTGGGACAGTGTTGCGAAATCAGGTAGTGTGGGCAGATCAAGAATGAGGATTTTTCCGTACTTGGTGAGTGTAACGAGAGTGTTGGGCGTGGCGAGCGTGTTGAGCACAAGATCTGGAGAGTCAACAGGAAAATTTGCCTCGTCAGGATGAACGTCTAAGGAAATCACGAGCGCGTCTTCTTGAGGCATCGCTGCAGCCAGCGTCATAACGTCCGCCCAGGACGTAAAGCTCAGGTGTTTAATTGATACCTCGCGATTGACCGACTTACGTGCTTGTAGCCAATGCAAGGCATTTGCCACACCTTGCGCGGATTGATCCCAAGTATAGGTCGAGCGCATCAAGGCGTGCCCTGCCGCTCTGCGTTGACTTGGCTGCGTGAATTGATTGAGTTGAGTGGGTTGAGTAATTTGTTCGGACGGATTTAACCGATCGCGTTGACAACCCATCTCATCGACGGACTGCTGCATCAGTCTGGCGAGCGCGCTAACATCAGGCGTGACCCAGCACCCATCTCCTTGATTTAAATGACTCTGCGACAAATCAAACCGGAAGGGGATCAGTGAGGCTGTCGTCATCGTACAGAAATCAGTCTGAGCCCCAAAACCCGTCACAATCACAGGCAGTCCCAGCGCCAATGCCTCTGCGGCTGGCAGATTAAATCCCTCTCCACGCGTAGGTAAAACCAGCGTGTGTGCAGAGCGGTAAAGTGCCTGTAGATCTTCGTTTGAAGCTTCCTCTTCGTCGATGATCACCCGAGGTGGGTTTGGTTTGGTAGAAGTGAAATACGCAAGCTGCTCATGAATCCTGTTGTGTGGATTTGGAAACGTCTTGATATAAAGCTCGACGGGATCTTCGGCATTGAACTGGTCGATAAAAGCTGCGAGCAAAAACTCAGGTCCTTTACGATCAAAGACAGACGATACGTGTAGAAACCTAAAGCGTTCGCGGTCATTGATTGGAGGTAGAGGCACTTGTGGCGCTGAGTAGTCGACAATATGATCGATCCCCATCGGGATCACAAAAACAGGGATGGCGCACCCCGAGTTACGTAGGATCGTGGCAACAAAAGATGTTGCGACAAGGATGGCGTCAAAATTTTCATTCAGGATTGAGATCGTCTCAGAAGGGACCAGGGACTCTTCCCAAAAAAATATGATCAGACGAATGTCTGCGGGCTCCTCATCGAGGATCACTGGGTAGTGATGAACGATTGAAACAACGGGTCGGTCGGGGACTGTAGGGACAGAATTGTTAATTGCTTGCTTTAAAGTGAGATCGGTATCCTCCGGCATTTGTTCGACGGATTTTTTGAGACCATCGTCAAAGGGCACGAAGCAAGCTTGCGCATTGCTCTTCCGGTAAAGTGCCGCCGCGAGTGCACGGTTCACGATTGCGAGACTGTAGTGACCTTTTGCATGACCTGTCAGACGATACCAAAAGGCGTCTGCACTTTTGTTCGAACCGGTCTCGGTCAGCGACAACGTATTTGGCCTTAGCGGTTGCTCTGGAAATCTAGAACAGAACATTAACCCCTGTTGTTCTAAAAAAGGATCTTGCTGAAATTTGGGGGGTTGCTGTGCTGGCTGAGATTTTGTTTGATGTTCTGGCTGAAATTTTTGATGATGCAAAGATCCCGAGACATGCTTAATTTTGCTAGCAAGTCTTTGGTAGTAAGACGAAGCGATAGCCGTCAGGTACTTGAGTAGGCGGTACTTGAGTAGGCGCTTAAAGGTACGATTCATCGCGCAATTTTCAGGTAAACATCCGCAGTTGCACGAGCGCAAGAATCCCAGGTAAAGATACGTGCTCTTTGCCGCCCACGCTCCCTCAGACCGTCCGCGAACGCATGATCGTCACGCAGCCTACGCATGGCATGCGCAATTTGAGTCGTATCCAATGGATCGATCAACACCGCAGCATCACCGGCGACCTCAGGCAAACAAGTCGTATTAGACGTAATGACAGGGACATTAGAAGCAAAAGCCTCCAAAACAGGCAGCCCAAAACCCTCTGCGAGCGATGGAAAGACGAGCGCTCTGGCGCGTTGCAAGAGGGGACGGATATCCTCTTGTGGCACACGTTGTAACCAGCGTACCGCGCCCGCGAGCGGGTCTTCTTGGATCAGCTTGAGCAACGCCTCACACTTCCATCCCGCCCGCCCGACAATAATGAGCGGCGTTTGCAGGCGTTCCTTGGGCGACAGAGATTGATGCGCTCTGATAGTGGATTCAATATTCTTTCTTGGCTGCAGCGTAGCAATTGAGATGAAATAATTTTCTGGCAATTGGTATTTGGTTTGCACAGAGGCAATCTCATGCGCCTGAGACCGCTCAAACCAGCTCGCGTCAACGCCCAACGGAATGACGCTGATTTTCTCAGCGGTGACATCGGTCCACTTGAGGATTTCCGTCTTTGAGTATTCTGAGATGGTGATGATCTGATCGGTCCATGTCAGAGATTTTTTCCAGAGGGCGCTTTTTAGCGCACGGAGACTATCCCGTGCCCATTCAGGATGTGACAGGGGGATGACATCCATTACTGTAGCGACAATCGGGGTCGGCGAGCAGCGCGGGATGTGGTGATCCGTTGCATGAATGACATCGACGTATCGTTGGAGGTTTTTTGTACCCCAAAAATTTCGTCCTGAGAGGCTCGACCAGAGACTATTGAGCGCATGGTGACCGAGGGAGAGGGTACCAGGAGGCGCTGCGTGACCAAAAGTAAAAGGCGTGAGGGAGATCGATTGATCGAGAGGGGGATTGCGCAGGTGAATACTAAGCGCTTGCACGTATTGACCAATCCCATCCAGCGTCCCCGTGCGGAGCCCCTTGTTGAGGAGATAGCGACCAAAGCCTACGCGGATAAGAGGTTTCCTATGTTTTTCGTTCACTAAGGTCAAAACATATAAAAATAACGATTAAAATTCATGCCATATTAGCAAACATCGAAATTGCTTTTCATACAAAAGCTTTTGCGATCGATAATGGTTCTTATGGACACAAATCAAGTGAAAGAAAAAATTTACGTTGCCGGACATCGTGGCATGGTTGGTAGTTCGATTGTTCGTAAATTGCAGCAAATGGGCCAAACCCAATTAACCACTAGAACGCATAAAGAGTTGGATCTAACCAACCAAGCTGACGTGAACGAGTTTTTCGCATCGGAAAAACCAACTCAAGTCTACCTAGCTGCGGCTAAGGTTGGCGGAATACATGCTAACAATACGTATCCAGCCGAGTTCATTTATGAAAACCTCATGATTCAGGCCAATATTATTCATGCGGCTTTTAATCATGGCGTACGAAAGCTCCTTTTTTTGGGCTCAAGCTGCATTTATCCGAGAATGGCAGAGCAGCCAATGATGGAGGATGCCTTGCTCTCGGGTCAACTAGAACCTACCAATGAGCCATACGCTATTGCTAAGATCGCGGGCATTAAATTATGTGAAAGTTACAATCGACAATACGGACAAAGTCACGGCGTGGATTACCGTTGTGTCATGCCAACTAATTTGTATGGCCCTGGTGATAACTATCATCCTGAAAATAGTCACGTAATACCTGCTTTAATCCGTCGTTTTCATGAGGCCAAATTGAATAAGGCTCAAAGTGTAGCAATCTGGGGCACAGGAACCCCACGGCGTGAATTTTTGTATGTTGATGATATGGCTTCGGCAAGTGTTCATGTGATGAATCTATCAAAAGATATATACGATCAACATACGAAACCGATGCAAAGCCATATTAATGTAGGAAGTGGTTCAGATGTGACTATTGCCGAACTGGCAGCTTTAATTGCACAAGCGGTGGGCTACGATGGTGAAATTAAATTTGATCCAAGCAAACCTGATGGTGCTCCGCGGAAGTGGATGGATAGCTCAAGACTGAATGCGCTGGGTTGGCGAACAAATGTTGATTTGAAACAAGGCTTAGCGGTTGCTTACAAGGATTTCTCAATAAATTATGAATGATATGAATACACAAAAAGTAGCACTGATCACCGGAATCACGGGACAAGACGGCTCTTATTTAGCTGAACTCCTTTTAGAGAAAGGGTATATTGTCCATGGGATTAAGCGACGGGCGAGCTCGTTTAATACTCAACGGGTAGATCACATATATCAAGATCCGCATGTTGATAATGCAAACTTTAAATTGCACTATGGTGATCTTTCCGACACTAGTAATTTGGTTCGCATTGTTCAGGAGACCCAGCCAGATGAAATTTACAACTTGGGTGCCCAAAGCCATGTTGCAGTAAGTTTTGAAAGCCCTGAGTACACTGCTGACGTTGATGCACTTGGTACTCTGCGTCTCTTAGAGGCCATTCGTATGCTTGGCTTGGAGAAGAAAACTCGTTTCTATCAGGCAAGTACGAGCGAGCTATATGGGTTGGTACAAGAAATCCCACAAAAGGAAACTACGCCATTTTATCCTCGCAGCCCCTATGCGGTAGCGAAAATGTACGCATATTGGATTACCGTTAACTATCGCGAAGCTTACGGTATGTATGCGTGTAATGGCATATTGTTTAATCACGAAAGTCCACGGCGTGGTGAAACATTTGTTACTCGGAAAATAACGCGAGGTTTGGCAAATATTAGCCAAGGGCTAGAGTCTTGCCTATATATGGGCAACATTGATGCTTTGCGTGATTGGGGCCATGCTAAGGATTATGTGCGTATGCAATGGATGATGTTACAACAGGAGCACCCTCAAGATTTTGTGATTGCAACCGGCCTTCAGTACAGTGTCAGGCAGTTTATTCAATGGACAGCAGAGGAGCTTGGTATCACCTTACGTTTCGAGGGCGAGGGAGTGGAAGAGCTTGGAATTGTTGCAGCGATCAATGGCGACAAAGCGCCCGCACTCAAGGTGGGAGACGTCATTTTGAAAATTGACCCCCATTATTTTCGACCTACGGAAGTTGAAACCTTACTGGGAGATCCCACTAAAGCTAAGGAGACGCTCGGATGGATTCCAGAAATCACCGTACAGGAAATGTGCCGAGAAATGGTCTTGGTGGATTTTGCTCATGCAAAGCAGCATGCTCTTCTTAAGCAGCATGGTTATGTAGTAAATGTCAGCCTTGAGTGAAGGTGCTTCAATGAGCGAATCTTCAAACGACTTTATTTGTGTGTACTTATGAAAGCTCTAATATGCGGTGTGGGCGGGCAAGATGGTGCCTACTTGGCAAGTTTATTACTCAACAAAGGTTACGACGTCGTTGGTACATCTCGAGATGCGTCAGCTAGCCGTTTTGAAGGTTTGCAACGGTTAGGAATTTATAGTGAGGTTGAAAAGACCTCAATGGCGATCAATGATTTCCGTAGTGTATTGCATACAGTAAAGCGCTATGCGCCAGACGTTATTTACAACCTTGCTGGACAGACTTCTGTAGGTTTATCTTTTGATCAACCCGTTGAGACTATGGAAAGTATTGCAGGTGGCACCCTCAACATGCTTGAAGCCTTGCGTTTTGCAGACAGACCGATACGCTTTTATAACGCTGGTTCGAGCGAGTGTTTTGGTGATACTGGGGATTCGCCAGCCGATGAAAACACCCCATTCCATCCTCGTAGCCCATACGCTGTTGCCAAATCTAGTGCTCATTGGCTAGTCAGAAATTATCGAGAAGCCTATGGTCTTTTTGCTTGCACAGGAATTTTATTTAATCATGAGTCTCCACTCCGTCCGGAGCGGTTCGTGACTCAAAAAATTGTTAAATCTGCGGCTCGTATCGCTCGCGGTGATAGTGGACGATTGAGGTTAGGTAACATTGAAGTTAAAAGGGATTGGGGTTGGGCTCCTGACTATGTTGAAGCTATGT
>JAURZO010000049.1 GCA_030653405.1 Zwartia sp.
TGAGCTACGCAATGGTGCAGCTCCTGACGCGCAAGCTGGCAAACCGTGTCGAAAGTGAGCAGATGTTCGTGTATGCGGCGAGTACGTGCTGGTTCATGGGTTTGATTGTCATCATGGTATTTTGGCCGGAATTATGGCCAACCGGGCGTGACATGCTGGAAATGCTCTTAATGGGTATGTTCGGCGGTGTTGGGCAATATCTTTTGATTCTCGCGTTCAAGCGTGTACCTGCTTCAACGCTGGCGCCTCTAAATTATTTTCAACTTGCCCTGGCTGTACTGCTAGGCGAATTGTTTTTTGGGCAGATGCCTAATTTGTTGTCCTTTGCAGGTATTGCCTTGATCGTTGCGGCTGGTTTGTCTTTGACCTTACCTATGTTGATATCGTCCTTGCGTGCCCGTTCACTTCGTCGCGTCCGTTAAGTACTGGAGATTTCGTGAAAAGTTTTTTTCATCCCAAGCAAAAGCTGCATCATCCGCAAACATATTTATCGCGCGGCAAGATGCGAATACCCCAGGAAATCCCTGAACGTGCAGAGCAAATATTAAAAGGGTTGGCGCAACTCAATTTACCCGTGACAGAGCCGATTGATCATGGCATGGCGCCTTTGTTGCGGGTGCATGATGCCGCCTATCTGGATTTCTTACAGACGGCACATGCGGAGTGGAAAACGGTTGGGCCTGACTGGGGCGATGAGGTGATCCCTAACGTCTATGTAAGAGAGCCCAACGCGCTGCGCGGTATTTTGGCAAAAGCGGGGAGGTATCTGGCCGATGGGAGCTGTCCGGTCGGGCCGCATACGTGGACAACGGCGTATTGGGGTGCGCAGGCCGCCATTTCAGGAGCACAGGCGATTTTGGCTGGAGATAAAAAAGCCTATGCGTTGTGTCGTCCTCCCGGACATCACACGCGTAAAGATGCTGCGGGTGGTTTTTGTTATTTAAATAATGCGGCGATCGCGGCAGAGTTATTGCGTGACAAGTATCAACGTGTGGTGATATTGGACACGGATGTTCACCATGGTCAGGGCGTTCAGGAAATTTTCTACAATCGCGATGATGTGTTGTATGTGTCGGTGCATGGGGATCCGACTAATTTTTATCCTGTCACGGCAGGCTTTGACGACGAGACGGGGGCGAGTGTCGGTGTTGGCTACAACTTGAACTTGCCTATGCCGCATGGCTCCAGCGAAGAGGTCTTTTTTGAACGTGTGCAACAGGCGCTCAAGGCGATTGAGGCATTCAAGCCAGATGCGCTCGTGTATTGCCTCGGCTTTGATGTGTACAAGGATGATCCGCAAACTAAAGTGGCGGTAACGACCGATGGTTTTGGTCGGCTTGGGCGGTTAGTGGCCGAGCTAAATTTGCCAACACTCGTCGTGCAAGAGGGTGGCTACCATCTGGAAACGCTCGCCACCAACACCGTGAGCTTTTTCAACGGTTTTCTTGCAAGGGCATAAGCACGGCTCAGTCAGGCAGACAGCTCTCGCCGCGGATCAAATCCGCGAAGGTCTCGCGCTGACGAATGACGTGGTAACGCGTACCATCGACCATGACTTCTGCCGGACGGGGGCGACTGTTGTAGTTGCCAGCCATCACAAAGCCATAGGCCCCGGCTGATTCGATCGCGAGTACATCACCTTCGTTGAGAGCGAGTTGGCGCGCCCGTGCAAGCCAGTCAGCGCTTTCACATATCGGTCCGACAACGTCATAAAGTGTGTTGTCCCCTTGTTGAGGCTTGACGGGCAACACGCCATGCCAGGCCTCATATAGCGCAGGACGCATGAGATCATTCATGGCGGCATCGACAATCGCAAAATTGCGGGCTTCAGTGTGTTTGAGGTATTGGACTGTTGTCAAAAGAACGCCGGCATTGCCAACGAGAGAGCGTCCAGGCTCGAGTACTAGCTCGAGATGGTCGAAACCACGGGCTTTGAGCTGGGCAAAGACCTTGTCGAGTAATACCTTGGGTGCGAGCGGTGTTTCGTCATCGTATCGGATACCAAGACCACCGCCCAAATCGAGATGTTTGAGATTAATGCCGAGTCCGACGAGTTGCTCGATCAGCTTGAGCAGTTTGTCCAGAGCGTCGAGATATGGACTGACTTCTGTAATCTGTGAGCCGATGTGGCAGTCGACGCCCACGACGTTGATTCCAGGCAACGTTGTCGCGAGTTGATATGCAGCCAGAGCTTCCTCAATGGCGATGCCGAACTTATTTTCTTTTAAGCCTGTTGAAATGTAGGGGTGCGTTTGCGCATCGACATCGGGATTGACGCGTAATGACACGGAAGCGGTTTTTCCGATGCGGGTAGCCACATGCGACAGGCGGTTGAGCTCAGGGAGTGACTCAACATTGAAACATTTGACCCCAGCTTCTAATGCCGCTTGCATTTCCCAATCTTGTTTGCCCACCCCAGAGAAGACGACCTTAGCTGGGTTTGCACCAGCAGCGAGTACGCGTGCAAGCTCTCCGCCTGAGACAATGTCAAAGCCGCTCCCCAGACGTGCGAATTCTTTGAGAACCGCGAGATTGGAGTTCGCCTTCATGCCAAAGCAGACAAGTACGCGATGTGTGCCAATGGCATCTTTATAGGAAGCCCAGGCGCTTGCCAAGGCGGCTCGAGAATAAACATACAGCGGTGTGCCCAACTGTTGAGCAAGTAAGCTAAGAGACACATCCTCAGCGAACAACTCTTCATTTTTGTAATGAAAATGTGGGGATCCGGCGGGTGTGGCAAGGGTTGTGATTTTGGCTGAAGCGGTCATGTTGGGGCTATGGGTATTCAAAGGATTGTCGATGTATTCAAGCACAATATGACGGCAGTGTTGCCAATATCAGTCGTATCAATAATGGTGTTGTGAATACGCGTGTTGAGAATACTATTGCGCCGGCGCTGGGTTCGTTGCAGATGTATTTCCAGACGCGCCTGAGGCGCTTGAGGCAACTGGATCGACAGGAATGGCTGGTTTAGGCGCTTGGCTCTCAGGCGTCGCCGGTTTTGGCGGGGGCAAGTAAAGAGGCCCTTTAAAGCCGCAGCCGGTGATTAAGCCAGTCGATGCGCTCGCTAACGCGAGCATCGCTACAATGCCGGCAAGACTGCGACGATGGGTTGTGCGAATCACTGCATACTCCCACAAATGTGAGGACAAGGATAATGAACGATACAGAATTTCATACTCGGGCAACCGCCATTCTAGATGCAATAGAGACTCAAGCAGACCATTGGTTTGAACAGTTGGATCTTGACGTAGAAACCAAGCGCAATGGCAATGTATTGAACTTGATTTTTGAAAGCGGGCATCAGGTTGTTATTAACAGTCAGGCACCTCTTCATGAAATGTGGCTGGCGGCACGCTCCGGCGGATTTCATTACCGGTTTGACGGTCAGTACTGGAAAGATACCCGAGGAGGTCGAGACTTGCACGAGTTGCTTTCTGAGATTTGCTCCGCAGAGACCGGTCAAAAATTGGTGGTCACGCTCTAGGTTGATCACATCTTATAAAGATCCCCGCAAGATTCTAGTTGCCGATCGGCTCGCGCCGGTTGCCACTAGAACGATTGCCGGAACGATTGCCTTCACCACCACCCAAGCTGTCTAGCAAGTCTCCAAGCGAGTCTTGACTTGGATCGCCCAAGCTTTTTACAGCCTCTTTTGGTGGGAACTCTTTAAAATACATGTTGCCACCTTCGATGATCAAGCCCTCTGGCGGTGGTCCGCGTTTTTGCTCAGGAAATTCTTTTAGGGCATTTTGCATATAACCGAGCCAGATCGGCAGAGAAGCTCCACCACCGGTTTCGCGTGAGCCGAGTGACCGGGGCTGATCGTAGCCAAGCCACGCCACGCCAACGATTTGAGGGGTATAGCCGGCGAACCATGCATCGACGGAGTCGTTCGTTGTACCGGTTTTCCCCGCCAGATCCCCACGTTTGAGCACTTGTCTTGAGCGCGCTGCCGTGCCAGACGTGGCAACACCGCGAAGCATGTCATCCATCACATAAGCCGTGCGGGCATCAATGGCACGTGCGGCAGTGTCGCCTGCGACGATTGGTTTGGCACGCATCAAAACCTGACCGTTTGCATCGGTCACATGATCAATGAGGTACGGGGTCACGCGGTAGCCGCCGTTGGCAAATACTGAAAAACCCGTTGCCAGCTGCATGGGGGTCACGGCCCCGGATCCAAGCGCCATTGGTAAGACGGCAGCATGTTTAGCCTTGTCAAAACCAAAGCGAGTGATGAACTCCTGAGCGTATTGCGGACCGATAGACTGCAAGATACGGATTGACACCATGTTTTTTGAGCGGGCAATGGCCTCACGCATGGACATCATTTCTCCGTACTCGCCACCGTAGTTTTTGGGTGTCCAAGCTTTGCCGGAGCCCGTTTGTTCAGCGCTGAGTTCGAAAGGCTGATCTGAAATCATGGTCCCGGGTGTCAGGCCACGCTCAAGCGATGCTGCGTAAATGAACGGCTTGAAAGCAGAACCAGGTTGACGCCATGCCTGTGTCACACGATTGAAGTTACCGTGATAGAAATCAAACCCCCCCACCATGGCCCGTAAAGCACCGTCTTGGGGGATCATCGCCACAAAGGCTGCTTGAACGGTTGGCAGGTTCAGGATTTCCCAGTAAGTCGGCGTTTTGTGGAGATAAACGACAGAGCCGCGTTGCAAGCGCAGCGCTGCTGGTGCTTTGGGATTGAGCGCACGCGCGATAATCGCCAAGGCTTTTTTGTCATTGATGACAACGATCTCGCTTGAGCTGCGGACAACCCGAATTTCGTTGGGTTTGACCGACAGCACGACGCCGATCGGCATGTCGGTGCGTTCTGGGTGTTTTTCTGTCACGCCGTCTAGAAATTCATCTAGTTTGGTAGGGTCGTCTTCAAGACCTGCAGGCAGCGTTAATTGGGCTTCCGGGCCAGGATAGGGCGCGCGACGGGTATAGTCCAACACGCCCTCTCGCAAAGACTCGTATGCCCATTCCTGATCCTTGGAGTGAATCGTCGTGTAGACGTTCAGGCCGCGCGTGTAGACGTTATCTGGATAAATACTGATCATCAGTTGTCGGGCAAGCTCAGCAGCATACTCGCCATGTACGGCATAGCCTCCTGCGGGCGTGCCTTGGGATGACTTGACGATCACGGGTTGGGCGAGCGCAGCTTTGTATTCGGTATCGGTCAGGTAACCGAGTGAGTGCATCCGGCCCAATACATAGCGCTGGCGTAACACTGCGCGCGGCTTGTTGGCGATTGGATTGAAACGAGAGGGTGCCTTGGGGATGCCAGCGAGCAAAGCCGCATCGGCCGCCGTGATATCAGAAATTTCTTTGCCGAGATAAGTGCGGGAGGCCGCTGCAAACCCGTAAGCCCGATGGCCCAGGTAAATCTGGTTAAGGTAAAGCTCGAGGATCTGATCTTTGGATAGGCTGGCTTCGATTTTGAAGGTCAGCAATAGTTCGTAGAACTTGCGGGACCATGTTTTTTCAGAAGACAGGTAGAAGTTTCGAGCCACCTGCATGGTGATCGTGCTTGCACCCTGACTTTTCTGCATAGAAATCAGGTTTGTCAGGCCGGCACGAATGACGCCAATCCAGTCAATCCCACCATGCTGATAAAAGCGGTCATCTTCGGCGGACAGGACTGCCGATTTCATGACATCCGGGAACTCTTCGAAGCGCAGTACGTTTCTGCGTTCTTCGCCGAATTCACCAATGAGTACTTTGTCAGCGGTGAAGATGCGCAGAGGTACGCGAGGCCGATAGTCGGTCATCGCGTTCAGGTCTGGCAAGTTGGGCCAAGCTAGCGCAAGTGCCATTCCGACCAATAGGGCTGCGCACAAGGCGAGTCCAGCGGACAGGATTGTGAATTTCAGCAAAAACCGGACAAGAAACGAGCCACGAGGCTTATGTTCTGTCTGATCTTCATCTTCGTTGGAGTGGGTATATTTGCTCATTGCGTGTCATTTTAAAGGTTTTGCGAGGGTTTGCCCGGATCAGTTTGAGGCGGGGGGCGGTCAATGGGATAATGTCCGTATGAATAATGAAGCGCTTGCGCCCGAGCCCCACAGTTCCGGTGACCCGAATCCTTCGAGTGAGATGCAAATCCAGCCCCAGATCGTCGGGCCGCTGACCCACGACAGCCCGGTTTTTCTGGTGGGCATGATGGGTGCGGGCAAGACCACGATTGGTAAAGCGCTTGCCAAGGTCCTGCAAAGAGAGTTCATCGATCTTGATCATGAGCTTGAGGCACGTTGCGGCGTCCGTATTCCTGTGATCTTTGAGATCGAAGGCGAGCAAGGGTTCCGTAAACGTGAGTGCCAGGTGCTCGATGACTGCACGGTCAGGCCTAATTTGGTCATGGCGACGGGTGGCGGGGCGGTGTTGGCCGAGGAAAATCGCCAAGCGCTTAAAAGCCGAGGCATCGTGGTGTATTTGCGTGCCAGTGTCGAAGAGTTGTACCGGCGCACGAGCCGAGATCGCAACCGACCTTTGCTCGCGACGCCGGATCCTCGGGCGACCTTGCGAAGTCTGCTTGAGCTGCGTGAGCCACTTTATGAGTCTGTCGCGGATATTGTGGTCGAAACAGGCACCACCTCGGTCAATCATCTTGTGGCACAGCTTGTTGAGCGACTCAAGCAAATTGAAAAGACCGTCGATCACAGTGCCAGAAGCCGGCCTGGCAATTCATCAGAGAATATGCGCGCTGATTTTGCTGCGAGTCACACCATAGAGAACAAGCCATGCACACCGTAGAAGTCGCGACCCCGGGCGGTCACTACCCTATCAATATCGCACCAGGCCGTCTGGCCACTTTGGCAGCAACGATCCCCGCTGATGCGACGTCAATCGCGCTGATTACTAATCCAGTTATTCAAGCACTGGTCGGTCATCAGGTGACAGAAGTTTTGGCGCAAACGGGCAAGCGAATTGTGCCTGTGATCTTGCCGGATGGGGAAGCAAATAAAACATGGGAAACACTGAATCAAATTTTTGATGTGATGCTGGGGGCGCAGCTGGATCGCCGCACGGTGGTGGTAGCGCTTGGCGGGGGCGTCATTGGTGACATGGCGGGCTTCGCCGCCGCAGTCTATATGCGGGGTGTGCGTTTTGTTCAGGTGCCAACAACATTGCTGTCTCAGGTTGACTCCTCAGTGGGCGGCAAGACCGCCGTCAACCATCCGCTCGGTAAAAATATGATTGGTGCGTTTTATCAGCCCATCGCTGTTGAGATCGACACGGATGTTTTAAAAACATTACCTGATCGCGAAATGTCTGCAGGTCTGGCCGAGGTCATCAAGTATGGGTTAATTCTGGATGCTTCTTTTTTTGAGTGGTGTGAAAAAAATGCAACTGGCTTGCGCGCGCGCGATCCGGAATTGTTAGCGTTAGCAATTCGCCGTTCATGTGAATTCAAGGCTTGGGTGGTTTCGCAAGATGAGCGTGAAACAGGTCTTCGCGCGATTTTGAATCTCGGCCATACCTTTGGACATGCCATCGAGGCGGGTTCAGGCTATGGCGCGCTGCTCCACGGTGAGGCCGTCGGGACGGGCTTGATTATGGCGGCAGACTTATCGGCCGAGCTTCTGGGCTTTCCCAAAGCAGATGTTCAGCGCGTTCGTGATTTGGTGCAAGCGATTGGTTGCCCGGTGGTCGGTCCGCGTTTGGGGGGCGTTGATCACTGGATGACCTTGATGCGTGGTGACAAGAAAACTGAAGCGGGTGAGATTACGTTTGTATTAATGCCCAAAATTGGTGAGGCGATTCGTCGCGGTGCGCCGCCTGAACTTGTGTCGCGTGTGATTTTGCGCAATACCGCCTGAAATGTCGAAGCAATGGGTCAACGCTGAGGAGGTCGATCGTGTCTGAGCTCGCAATGTACGCTTCATATTCCGAACGCAGCCGTGGCCGTCGTTATCCGGAGCCGGCGCCCAATAATCGCAGCGAGTTTCAACGCGATCGTGATCGGATTATTCACGCGGGTGCCTTCAGACGTCTCGAGTACAAGACGCAGGTTTTTATCAATCACGAGGGTGATCTTTTTCGCACACGCCTGACGCATTCGCTTGAAGTCGCCCAAATTGCGAGAGTGTTGGCACGCAGCTTGCATTTGAGTGAAGACTTAACAGAAGCCATTGCTCTTGCGCATGATTTGGGCCACACGCCTTTTGGTCATGCGGGGCAGGACGAGCTCAACGCCTGCATGCGCGCTTTTGCACCTGAGGCAGGTGGTTTTGAGCATAATTTACAAAGTTTGCGGGTCGTTGATGAGCTCGAAGAGCGTTATGCGGCCTTTAACGGCTTGAATCTGTGCTTTGAGACGCGTGAAGGTATTCTCAAGCATTGTTCGCTTAAGCATGCAAAATTACTTGGTGACGTTGGTCAGCGGTTTATTGATCGTACGCAGCCTTCCCTTGAGGCACAACTCGCTAATCTTGCGGATGAAATCGCCTACAACAATCATGATATTGATGATGGTTTACGATCCGGGCTTCTCACCGTCGAACAGCTGCAAACTGTGCCGATATTTGCACGTCACTATGCATTGACGCAGCAAAAGTGGCCAACGCTCAATGAACGTCGTGTCATCGCTGAGACGATTCGCAGCATGATTAATACGCTGATTACGGATGTTACGCACACAACGCAGGCTAATCTTGTCAATGCAGCACCCGTTGATGCGGATGCTGCGCGTCGTTGTGGTCCATTGGTCGCATTTTCACCTTTGTTACGTACTGAAGCTGACACGCTAAAGAGGTTTTTGTTTGAAAATTTGTATCGTCACTATAAGGTGATGCGAATGACGAATAAGGCTCGGCGGATTGTGCGAGAGCTTTTTGAAGCGTTCGTAAGCGAACCCCGATTATTGCCACCCGATTATCGGCATGATGATGCGATGATTCAAGCGCGCGCGATTGCCGACTACATTGCTGGAATGACGGATCGTTACGCGATCCGTGAACACCACCGACTTTTTCGGATGGGTACCCAGTTTGATTAGTATCAGGGAGAGATAAATGATTTCACCTATTCGCTTGTTTGCACTTTCAGCCGCTTTTGCCGCTGTGGGTCTGTTGTCAGGTTGTTCTCAGCCAGCTGCACCAATCAGGAGTGTCGAGCGTGCACCTATGCCGACCGGCGCCGTCGCTTTGCCCGTCGCGCCGCCTGCATCGAATTTTGAGGCGTCAGGGATGCCGCCTGCGTCTGGTGTGTCCGGCTCAGCTGGTGCGCCTGTGACGCAGCCGCCTCAGTGGACTGCTCCAAATCAGGCCGGCAATGTCCAGGTGGGTACTTATACGCAGCCCTCTCAACAAGGCATGATGGGTACTGCGGATGGGGCCAGAGGCGCAGTCGTCATGAGTGGTGAGGTCAGAGAAGGGGAGCGTCGCTTGGCGCTTGTTCAGGCCTGTCAGGCTAACGCGATGGGCGTGCGCGATCAGTGTAGTTTGGGTTTTGCCGATACACGCGGCGGGCGTGAGGTGACGAGTCAGGTCCAGGCTTATTTTTTGAGTACGAGTGCGAGCCTTGCGCCAAAGGTTACGTTTGAAAACTACTGTGGTGCTGGTTGGTTAGCAACTGTGATGTCGACCCAAGGTACGGTGCAGGGAGGCGGTGTTTTGCAGACACAGGCTGCCGTATGTGGACACCCTTCTGCCGGTCAGGCGCTAACGGCTTTGTTTAATGCCTGTGACGCGCAGACTCAGGGTGGTTGTCGCCAGTCGACGGCGGTCAAGGTCGCATGGGGATACTGGGATGGGCTACAAATGCCCGGTACTGATGCTGATATCGGACGACCATACCCTGCCGACCGTTTTCCTGACTCTCAGTTATGTGAGTCGAGATTACCTTTGCAAGAGTCTGGTTTGTGTCCCTCAAGTGCAGCCGTACCTTTGCGTTTGCTCGGCTTACCTTGATGTGTCACGCATACCGGCGTAGTACCTTTCCAAGGTAATGTCCGGTATGGCTGGCGGAGCTTGCCGCGATTGTCTCAGGAGTTCCTTGGGCAACGATCTGACCGCCACCGCCGCCACCCTCGGGTCCCATATCAATGACCCAATCCGCGGTTTTAATGACGTCGAGATTGTGTTCAATGACGACAACGGTGTTGCCAGCCTCCACAAGTTGATTCAGTACGCTCAATAGCAGCGCGATATCGTGGAAGTGCAGCCCAGTTGTAGGCTCGTCGAGGATATAGAGGGTTTGACCAGTACTGCGTTTGGAAAGCTCGAGTGAAAGCTTAACGCGTTGTGCTTCTCCGCCCGAAAGCGTAGTCGCACTTTGTCCTAATCGTAAATAGGATAAACCGACATCGATCAGTGTTTGCAGTTTGCGCGCAACAGCCGGAACCGCCTCGAAATAGGTCAGCGCTTGTTCAACCGTGAGGTCGAGAACTTCGTGGATATTGCGTCCACGATAACGAATCTCAAGTGTTTCGCGGTTGTATCGTTTGCCCATACAAACGTCGCAAGGTACGTACATGTCTGGTAGAAAGTGCATCTCAACTTTTACAACACCATCACCCTGACAGGCTTCACAGCGCCCACCTTTAACGTTAAAGCTAAAGCGTCCTGGATCATATCCGCGGGTTCGCGATTCGGGAACACCCGCAAAAAGCTCACGAATGGGCGTGAACATGCCGGTGTATGTCGCGGGGTTGCTGCGGGGTGTTCGGCCGATGGGGCTTTGGTCCACGCTAATAATTTTGTCAAAATGCTCAAGGCCCTCCAGGCCTGAATAAGGTGCAGGCTCGGACTGCGCATGATGCAGTGCGCGCGACATCACGATCGCCAGTGTGTCATTAATAAGCGTCGATTTGCCGGAGCCCGAAACACCGGAGATGCACACGAATTTGCCAGCGGGGATACGCAAGTCGACAGACTTTAGATTGTTACCAGTGCAGCCTGTCAGTGCGAGCCATTTTTGCTCCTCTTGGAGTGGACGTCGGGTGGGGACGGCGATCGCTTGCGCGCCACTCATATACTGGCCCGTGAGGGAGTCAGGATTTTGTTCAATTTGCGCAGGCGTGCCTTGCGCAACAATTTGTCCACCATGCTCACCAGCACCGGGTCCCATGTCGATGACCCAATCAGCCTGACGAATCATGTCTTCGTCATGTTCGACCACGATGACGCTATTACCAAGATCACGAAGGTGGTGTAGTGTGGCGATCAGTCGATCATTGTCACGCTGGTGCAGGCCAATAGAGGGCTCGTCCAGTACATACATGACACCCGTGAGTCCGGAGCCGATTTGGCTTGCCAGGCGAATGCGTTGTGCTTCACCACCTGAGATGGTGTCGGCGCTGCGATCAAGAGATAAGTAGTTTAGACCCACGTTGTTCAGAAAGCTCAGTCTCGCCTCGATCTCACGCACAATACGTTGTGCGATTTCCTGACGCGCGCCGGTCAGCTTCAGATTTTGAAACCATTTCAGGCATGTTGAAAGCGGTTGCGCCTCGACTTCATAGATCGCGAGACCCTGCTCTTGCCAAAGTTGACCTGTTGGTGTGTCTTGAAGGTATGTGGGGGGCGCAATGCGCTCATCACCGATACGGACATGGCGCGCCTCGGCGCGAAGCCGGGAGCCATGACACTCCGGACAAGTTTGCACGGCGCGATATTTGCCAAGCTCTTCACGCACGGCCGAGGAGTCTGTTTCTTTCCAGCGTCGCTCAAGGTTCGGAATCACGCCCTCGAAAGTGTGTCGTTTGACCGTGCTGCGACCGTTTTCATTCAGATAGAAAAAGGGAATTTCGACCTCTCCGGAGCCGAAGAGCACGATTTTTTGAATGGCTTGAGGCAAACTCTCCCAACTTGCTTCAATATCGAAGTCATAGTGTGTCGACAGACTGGAGAGCATGGAAAACGTAAAGGCGTTGCGTTTGTCCCATCCTCTTATCGCACCGGAACCCAGGCTCAGCTCGGGAAACGCGACGACACGCTTTGGATCAAAAAATCCGACATGACCCAACCCATCACAACTTGGACAAGCGCCGACCGGATTGTTGAAACTAAACAGCCGAGGCTCGAGCTCGGGCAAGCTGTGGCTGCAAACAGGACAAGCATAACGACTTGAGAACAAGTGTTCCTCATCGCTATCCATATCGAGTGCGACCACCCTACCTTGCGAGAGGGTCAGTGCGGTTTCGAAGCTTTCCGCGAGTCGTTGTTTGCTTTCCGGCTTGATGCGCAACCGGTCAATCACAACGTCAATATCGTGCTTTTCGTTTTTGTTGAGCTCGGGCATGCTGTCGAGATCAACCATCTGGCCGTCAACGCGCACGCGCACAAAGCCTTGCGCTTGCAGGCTGGCGCACTCGTCCTCAAAGCTTCCCTTGCGGGTACGTGCAATCGGGGCGAGGATGGCGAGCCTACGTTCGGCGGGCCAGTTTAGGACGCTGTCCACCATTTGGCTCACGCTTTGTGCCGCAAGCGGCAAACCGTGCGAGGGGCAGTAAGGGGTGCCAACCCGTGCGTAAAGTAGACGGAGGTAATCGTGAATCTCGGTAATGGTTCCCACGGTCGAGCGAGGGTTGTGACCCGCGGCTTTTTGTTCGATCGAAATCGCCGGGGACAATCCCTCGATCAGGTCCACGTCCGGTTTGTCCATCAACTGCAAAAACTGCCGGGCATAGGCCGAGAGACTTTCGACATAGCGGCGCTGCCCCTCGGCGTACAGGGTGTCAAAGGCAAGAGAGGACTTACCCGAGCCAGATAACCCGGTGACGACCACGAGTTTGTGTCTGGGCAGGTCTAGCGACACGTTTTTGAGATTGTGGGTGCGGGCACCCCGGATTCGGATTTCGTCCATGACACGTTTTTGAAAGCCAACTTGGTACTATACCGTGCTGGCGCGACAATCGTCTGATACCCCTTTATCCTGATACAAGTCCTTGATGTCCGAACAAACGTCTTTATCTCTGACCCCGACCGAACGCCGTGCTAGTGTGGCCTTAGCCGGCTTGTTCGCCGCCCGCATGCTTGGCTTATTTTTGTTGTTGCCGGTCTTTGCCGTGGCGGCTCAGGGCTTAAAGGGCGGACATGACCCTCTTTGGATCGGCGTAGCCCTTGGAATGTACGGCTTGACCCAAGCGTTTATGCAGATCCCATTCGGCCTTGCCTCTGATCGCTGGGGGCGCCGTCCAGTCGTGTTGGCGGGTTTGTGCCTGTTTGTCGCAGGTAGTGTGGTGTGCGCCATGTCGGATGACATTTACTGGGTCACGATCGGTCGGGCGATTCAAGGCTCGGGCGCCATATCCGCGGCAGTCACCGCGTGGTTGGCCGATGCGACCCGGCCTGAGGTGCGGACGCGTGCGATGGCGATGGTGGGTGCGTCGATTGGTTTGTCCTTTGCCCTGTCTCTAGTGATTGCCCCCTTGATTGTCGGATCGACAGGTTTGGCGGGACTGTTCTGGACGATTGCCTTGCTGGGTGTAGTTTGTCTTGCGGTTGCCCGTTTTATCGTTCCGGTGGTCGCCCCTGCTCCCAAGCCTTTACATCCTGCTCGACCGATGCAAGTACTCACTCATACTGATTTACTCAGGCTCAATTTTGGTGTGTTTTGCTTGCATTTCATCCAGATTGCGATGTTTGTCGTGATTCCCCCGCTCTTGCTTAGATTGGGCGGTCTCGATGCCGAAGCGCTCTGGAAAGTCTACCTACCTGTCATTTTTGGCTCCTTTGTTTTTATGGTGCCAGCTATTTTTGTCGCAGAAAAGCGTCGTGCGCATCTTGCTATGTTGCGCATGGCGGTGGCGGGATTGGTGCTTGTCTGCGCTTTTTTGCCCTGGGCCAGTCACAATTTTTACCTGCTAGCCTTTGGTTTGACGGGATTTTTCGTGATGTTTAATGTGCTTGAGGCGCTACAGCCATCATTGGTGTCACGTGTAGCTCCTCCGGAACTCAAGGGATTAGCGCTGGGTTTCTATAATACGTCTCAGGCTGCTGGTTTATTTTTAGGAGGCGCCTTAGGCGGCTCGATCGCTGTTTTGGGTGGATCAAGCGCGGTATTCTGGGTCGCCAGTGGCTTGTCCGCGCTGTGGTTGATTGTGACTTGGGGCTTAAAGCCGCTTGGTGCTAAGCACTAAAGATTTAATAAATTGCCTGTAAATGTCAGAATTTGTCGGGCTTTAAGGAAAAGATTATCTTTAGAATCCTATTCTAGTGATCGCTGTTCAAAGATTAAGGATCTGGATTTCAGTGAACAATCATGCAGGCTAGAGTGTTAATCGTCGAGGATGAAGAAGATTTCCGTGAAGGAATCGTCGAGCTGCTTAAGCTCGAAAATTTCGAGGCGAGTGGGGTGGGCAGCATCACCGAATATTTGGCTTGGATCGAAACCAATCAATACGATATTTTGATTCTGGATCGCAATTTGCCAGATGGCGATGGCTTGGACATCCTTAAAAATCATCATGTCTTTAGCGATGCAGGATCGATTATCCTCAGTTGTGAAGGTCAGCCACACGATCGAATATTGGGCATGAACGCAGATGCTGATTATTATCTGGTTAAGCCTTTTCCGACAGATGAGTTACTGGCCATATTGCACAGGGTTGCCCGTAGATTGGATTCGGCCACTACACAGCGCGCCCTGGAGTGGACCCTCAATACGGTGCGCTGGGAATTAAAAACACCTAATAATCTCGAGATTGAATTAACGCGTAGCGAGTTTGCATTATTGAACTGTTTTGTTCAAAAGCCGGGAGAGGTCATTGCACGTGACCAGATCATTAAAGGGCTTGGATTCAATCCAATGGTTTATGACAACAGACGCCTTGAGGTGATGCTGCGCCGGTTGAGAAAAAAAATAGAAGATGCCGGAGTGGTCAAATTTCCTCTGCAGACGGTTTATGGCGTCGGACTCGTATTTAACGAGGTATTGAAAACGGTTTAGTCATCACTACAAAAGTATGAAGAAAATTTTTTATAAATCTCTTCTTTCTTTCTTCAGTTTGATCGCACTTTTCGGCTGCGCGACATCGAGTGATCGTTTGAATCAAGCAGACGCCATTCTAGTCAAAATTCTTGCGTTGAATGATTTCCATGGATACTTGAACCGTGCGGAAAATGCCGAAGTTTATTTGAACGATCCGGATAATCCGACAACACCAGTTAAGGTGCAAGTCGGTGGGGCGGCCTACATGGCAAGCCTGATAAAAAAATTCAAAGCGGAAAATCCCTACTCAGTCGTTGTGAGTGCGGGGGATTTGATTGGTGCCTCTCCCGCGATCTCATCCTTTACACAGGATGAAGCGACCATCAATATCATGGGACAGATGGGCATGGAAGTTTCTGTTGTTGGGAATCACGAATTTGACCGGGGCAAGATTGAGCTATTACGTTTGCAAAACGGAGGTTGCGCGCCCGGCAAAGAAATCGGAATTGACACCTGTGTTAAAGACGGCGCGTTCAAGGGTGCACAGTTTCCCTATCTTGCAGCAAACGTGATTGATCAAGAGACGCAGAAGCTTTTGTTTCCAGCGACCTTTACGAAGAAGTTTGGTGACGTGACTGTTGGCTTTGTAGGTGTCACCCTACGCGACACACCCAAAGCCACCCGTGGCGCAAGTGGCTTAACGTTTCTTGACGAGGCTGAGGTGATTAATGCGCACGCATTGAACCTTAAAAAACAAGGCGTGGAGGCAGTTGTGGTATTACTCCATCAGGGTGGCGGTACAACGGCTAAAACACTGAATGACAAAAGCTGTCCGGGATTGGTGGGACAAATCGTTCCGATTGTTCAAGGCCTAAAAAATGTAGATGCGGTAGTGAGCGGCCACACCCATCGCGAATACGTTTGCACCGATCCAAAAACGGGTATCTTGCTTACTCAGGCAAACTATTACGGCAATGTTGTGACCGATATGAATCTGAAAATCGTTCCAGGCAAGGGTGTCATCTCAAAGAAGGCTGACAATCATCCAGTGCTGACAGAGAATAATAAAAAATTGCCTCGTGGTTATACAGCGTTGACTAAAGATCGTGAGATAGATCGTGAAGTGCAACGCTATGACGAACTGTCCAAGAAAAAGCGTGCAATGATCCAAGGCTATATCGCCGAACCTTTACCCATGATCACGATCTCCGCCACAAATTCTCGAAATAATAATACTGAGCATTTAATCGGAAATGTCATTGCTGATGCCTATTTAGCCAGTGCGCCGGCATCCGTTAAAGCCGATATCGCGATACTGAATCCGGGTGGAGTGCGCGGTGGATTAGCCCACGCAGGTCCCGTGACATACGATCAACTATTCGGTGTGGCGCCTTTTGGCAACAGTTTGTTTTATGTCGATCTGACAGGCGAGCAACTGATCCGACTGCTTGAACAGCAATGGGAAGAGCCAAACTGCAAGAACAAACCGCTCGTGATTAATCAGGTCAACATGTGCGGCAGGCTCTTGCAGCTGAGCTCGACGCTGACCTATGCCTGGGACGTCTCCAGAGGACCAGGTAAACCCAGCGGCAAAGGAGACTTGGTCTTGGTGGACTCGGTCAGGATCGGTCCTCACCAAGAACCGCTCGATCTAAAAAAGAAATATCGGATTGTGACCGATCCATTCCTCGCCGAAGAAGGAGGAGATTATTTCACTGTCTTTAAAGAGGGCACGGGATTGCAGGATATGGGTGTCATTGATATCGAGGCGATCGTGGCGTATTTCAACAGGTTTCCGAAAACTTCCCCAATGTCCACACCTAAAAAGCGCGTGACCTGTCATACGTGTCCGGCTGTTTAAGACTGTGAGTACACCTGATAAGCCGTATCGCCCGCAAACTTGGATTCGATCCAATCGAACCCGCGTAGTGATTGCGCAATGATCTCCGCTTTAAAAGCAGGATCCTGTGCTGCGCGTAAGAGTCGATAGCGATTGGCATCGATATGTGGCGGTAAAAGTGCCTCGGTCCAATTGGTTGCAATATTGAGCGTATCCGCAAGCCGCTCCCCGTGAAAAAGCCGCGCCAAAGACTCGACAAATAATATTGAAATATCAGTCGGCATCCCCCACACGCCCGCTAAACGCTGACCGATTGCGTCAAGCATCGCACGGCTGAGCGCGATGGAGCGATGATCAGGTGACGGTGTGGTTGCACCAATTTCACGGAGCAAAATGTTTGCCGAATCGTGATCTGTTACGAATGAAAGCGTGCTCTGCTCAATACCAAGCAGACGTCCGACCAGACGCCACATGGCATACAGAGAAGACAGTTTCTGCGCGTCAAATTTAAAACCGATCCGCTCAAGCGACTGAAAGGAGACAACAGTAAAGTCTAGCCATGTTCTTAACAACTGACGTTGATCGATGGGTATGCAGGCATTGAATGGCGGATCTCTTCTTTTAATTAGATTGGCGCGAATACGCGCATGCAATAGCCGCACCTGAAGAGTGTGTACATATCCCTCTGCGCCGATCATCAAACCGCCCGCACGCAGGATTTTTAAATTCCACAGCTGCGTTTCCATCAAACGCCGTGCAGCGAGCTGGGCTGAAAGATTCCCAGTGCTCGAAAGCACGGCGGCGATACTGGGGTCGCAATAGGTATGAATCAGTGCGCCAGGACCCAGACTCACGCTGAGCCAAGTCGGACCCATCAGCAGATATGGTTCAGTTGCCCGTTGCAAAATTTCGACGGGCGTCTCCGTGCAGGCTAACTCCGCATCTTTTAGGAGCGCTTTAATCGCCTCCGGCGCCTCCGGGATCGCCTGGTGACCGTGCTTAAGGCCTTGCAGCAATAAAGCCTTGGCTTGAACTGGAGAGTGTTCCAAGGTGTCAATGACTGCGTCCGCAAGCGGATCGCCATTTCCTGATAATGATCGCAAGTGTGTCTTTAATAAAGCACTCATACGTATCCCTCACTCGCTCTGAGTTTTGTTCGTTCAAGCCTGTTGGTTCAAGCCTTATTGTTCAAGGTGGGCAATGCTTTTTTCTGAAAACCAGGCAATGAATTCAGCACCTTGACCGAGCGTGCTGATGACTTGAATTTGTCCACCGTAAAACTCCATCACTTTTTTGACAAAAGAAAGGCCTAATCCGTAGCCCTTCTTTTTGATCGCTGTATCAATCTGGACAAACTCTTCAAAAATTCTCTGATGATTACTCGGATCGATACCGATTCCCGCATCAACAATCGAGATGCCTAGTTTTTCGGGCGTGAGAATAATCTTGATACGAACGACAGACTGAACCGGCGAGTATTTGCAGGCGTTGTCGATCAGATTGAGTACGACCACTTCCAGCATTTTTTCATCCGCAACCAAGATAGGCGAACCAGGATGCTCCATAAAGGAAAGCATGTGATTGGGGTGATATTGTTTACATCGTTCCACGAGATCAGAGAGCCAATGATTGAGGTGAATAAGCTCTGGGCGATCATTATCAATTTTATTTTCGAGCCGATCGCCCTGTAGCCAGCGATCAAAAAGCAACGCGAGGCGATGTGTGGCTGAGCTGATGATGGAGAGCCTCTTTTTCTGACCGTCATCACCTGTCTGGCGGCTGAGCAATGCGGCTTGGGCCTCGATAATGCCTAGAGGACTTCTAAACTCATGCGAAATGAGTGAGCCAAAACGGATGTATTGCTCCCTGAGTTTCTTCTCGCTCTCCAGCATGGTCCTCAAGTCATTGGTACGCAAGGACACTTGTCTTTCAAGGCGCTCCTCTGATGCTCGTAAAGACTGAACCAAGGCCTCTTTAGAGGTTAACGCATCGCGCTGAGCGGACTCGCGCAGGATCCGTTCATGCTGGATGCGACTTGCCAAGGCAAAAGACAGTAACAACATCTCGATGGCAGAAGATATCTGTAGTGCATAAGACGTAAACCATATGCTTGGAATCCAATCTAGTTGATGCAGGCTGGCGACAAAGCCGCCGAGACACAGCACTCCCCAGGCCAGGAGAAAAAACTTGGCACTTTGTTGTCCTGCTTTACACGCCCAAAAGCCTGAAAAAAGGACGAGAAATAGCATGGGAAAAATAAGCGCTGGAAAGATGATAAACAAAATGTCTTTCGAAAATCCCAGCCAAATGGATGCTGGAAAAAACAGCGCAAACACTAAAAACAAAATCGCCAGACCTTTGATCGCTCGATCAAGCGCCCTAAAGGCTCGCCGGGTGTTGAGGAATTCGGACGTGAATAACAAAGCCATCACCACCCCAAGTGACAATAACGTCGATTGAGATATTTGATCCCACCGCGGTGCATCGGACCAAAGAAACAACCTGCCGTAGCCATTGCCAGCAAAAATGCCTAAACCGGTAAACAGAGCAAACAGCGCATAGTAAAGATGCGAGCGATCACGCAGATAGATAAAAATAAACAAATTAAAAATCGCCAGTACACCCACCCCACCGTAGTACAGAGATTGCCAGAGGGTGTCTTGTTGGATGCGTGCGTTGAAAGCCTGAGCTTCCCAAAGTTTCAGAGGAACAGAAATGCTTTGGTCGGAGCGGATTTTCAGATAAAAGTTTTGCGACTGTTCAGTCAGTGTGATCGGGAAAGCGTAGTACCTATAAAACACAGGACGGGTGTTGACTGGCAAGGCGCTACCCGTTTGAATAACAGGTTGACCTGAGGCATAAAAATTAATGTCTTCTAAGCCAAAGTATGAAAGTTCTAATATCCATTGTGATGGCGTGTCTCGTGTAATCGACAGCGGTATTTTGATCCAGTAAGTCGATTTTGAAAAACCAAATCCAAGCTCATTACCCACTAACTTCGGTGCTTTGAATTGTTCTTGAAAAGAAGAGGTCTGAATTTGGCTAAACGTAATCGACCCTGTCGGATCTTCGAAAACACTGATCGCAGAGACAGGATTGATGGGTGATCGCGAGGCTTCAAGTGGCGAGGCTTGTCCTGCGGACAGGACTCCACTCAATAGGAAAAAAAGTATCAGCAGCGCGACGCGCATATCAATCCAACATCTTTATAGCTGGTAACGTCAGCAAGTTTCACAAGAGTATAAGTCTGTGTGCGCAACGTCGTCTCGAATTGCAAAAAATGGTTGAATCCTGACCAATACTGACAATTTTTTGAAGCGCTAAAGAAATAGATTTACAGTTCAAAACATTATTTAAGTCTCATTCAATCCCTATGGCTTATTCACAAACGACTACAGCTTTGACGTCTGACGAAGCACTTGCAAAACTGATCGCAGGTAACAATCGATTCCTGGAGGGATTTGATGCCCCGGACTCGTTCAAATATCAAGATCAGAGTATGTCCCTTACTCAGCATCCTTATGCTTGTATTTTAGGATGCGCTGACTCTAGAGTCAGCCCGGAGCACACCTTTGATGAAGGTCATGGCAACCTGTTTGTGACACGCGTTGCGGGCAATTTCGTGACGCCGGAGATTCTCGGTAGCCTGGAGTATGGAACGAGCGTGCTCGGAGCTTCGGTGATTTTGGTGCTCGGACATAGTGGATGTGGGGCGATCAATGCCGCGATATCATCTGTCTCCACGCAGGCTAAGTTTGCAGGACAGATCGACACCTTAATCGGTGCACTAAAACCCACAGCGCAAGACACTCAACACTCAAGTCCTGAAATCTGGAAAAAAAATATGGTGTCACAAAATGTGCTTAAAAATGTTGAGATACTCAGAAGATCAGAACCTGTGCTTAAAAAATTGATTGGTGCAGGAAAGTTGAAAGTGGTCGGTGGCGTTTATCATTTAAATACGGGTAAGGTTGAAATACTCGCAGGTTAAAAGGTAGTGCAGCACGATGACGAATAAAAAAACTGAAACCTATTTAAGCAATAGTTGCCGTTACTTTGACAGATACGTCTGGCGTGAAATTCATGCTTGGTACGCTGTATTACGTTACTACGGCATATTTATACCGGTTGCCATATTTGGCATCGTGGCAGTGGTTGCATATTTCAATCCCTTTGGACCGAAAAACGCCTATTTGGCCGTCGGGCAGGTGGGGTCATCTTATGGACTCATGGGTGAAAAATTCCAAACAATTTTTTCAAGCTATGGCGTTGATCTTGAGCTCATTAAAACGACAGGTTTGGTTCAGGGGCTCAAAAATCTTGATGACCCAAAATCGAAAGTCAATGCAAGTTTTGTGACGGCCGGATTGGTATCGGCCAAAGAATATCCAAACCTCGTGTCATTAGGCAGTTTTCAGTACGCGCCCATCTGGATATTTTATAAGGGTGAAAAAATTCGAACCGACGATCCTTTCGAATATTTTTCCCATAGAAAAATCGGCATTGGCCTGCCCGATACAAACTCAAACAACATGTTTCGTCGCGCATTAGAACTTAACCAGCACGATATGCGAGACTCTCCGGGGTTGCTGGAGCTGCCGTATCTCGAAGCGGCAGAGCAACTTAAGGCAGGCAAGATTGATGCGGTATTTTTTATCGACAGTTTTGCCGCCCCTGTCGTGCAGCGTTTGTTAAAGGACCCAGATGTTCATGTCATGAGTTTTAATTTGGCAGATGCGTATGTAAAAAAATTCCCTTTTCTCCATAAGCTTGTCATACCAAAAGGCTCGATTAATCTGGAAAAAGTATTGCCCGCTGAAGACATTGTTTTGTTAGGCTCGACGACAAACCTGCTGGTAGAAAAAGATACGCACCCAGCTGTTCAATGGGCGTTTATGCTCGCGGCGAGTGATGTGGGCCGCTACACGGAGGACTTCTTTGCCAAGCCCGGTGAGTTTCCTCGATACATGGATTTAAACTTTCCCCTGAGCCCGGTTGCCAAGCGCTATTACACGCAAGGCCGTCCCGGAGTGTTTGACTATGTTCCGCTTTGGCTTGGCAGCATCATTGAAAGCACATGGGTGCTCATTCTGGCATTTATTGCCCTGATTTACCCCTTTTATAAGTGGCTGATGGGAATACGCAGCTATCCCTCAAAAAAGTTCATGCAGAAAAGCTTTATCAATCTGCGTGACTTGGAAGAAGATATACCGCGTGCGAAAACGAAAGAAGAGCTGCAGGCTTTACTTGATCGGTTGAATGGCCTGATGGAAGACAATCAACTACGGTGGCTGGGCGAAGCAGAAGCGCGGTTTTATTTTGTCAAAAAAAATATTATGCACGGCATGCATAAGCAATTGACCGAAAAAATTGCCGCCTTAGATCGCTAGCGCCCCTGCATCGCCTGAAGAGTTTTTACCGCTTGCTCGATCGGTTCTGCTGAGATTTTTGTTTGTCCGGAATACGGATGATCGATGATCATGACTGCGGAAAATATCAGCGCGAGCATCGTCACCTGAGTACTCAGCGCAATGATTCTGATCGGAGTCGCATGACAGAGCCTGAGCGCGCAGATCACTGCTACACCAAGCAGATAAAGATAACTGATGGTCCAGAACAAAACAGGTAAGCCACCGGTGGCATTGGAAAGTCGAATTTCACGAGAAAGAATAATTTGATCTGTTTTGTTGACAATATTGTCGAATAAAAGTTTTTGCTTGACCGTATCCGGAGAGAGATTCATCAAGTTTTGAGTGAGCGTATCCATCAGTTTTTCTGTCTCAGGACTCCCTCCGGCATTCATCATTGGCCAATCGTCATTAATCACTGAGCTCGCATATTGGAGGAGGTCTTTGCGCATGTCCAGTGCCTCCTGACTCCCGTCCAAGAGCAGTAAGCGATCCAGACTTTCAATTTGGGTTCCCTCGGTTCTGACATTGGTTTCGTAATTATCGGCAGACCCCATCACCAAGACTAAGGTAAAGCCCATAATGACATATGCTGCACTTAAGGAGTTTTGTGTGGCGGTGTCGATCACATCTGTGTCTTCGTCATACAGTTTGACCGAATACACGAGCTTTCTAAAAATAACTGCCAATAATGACATGACCAACAAAGTTCCGAGCGGATACGCCCACAGTACGACCCACTCAGGCAGGATTTCAAAAAGCTTTAGATGAAAGTCGTACATAGGTTGAGTTAATCTCTAAGGATTGAGTAAACCAGACTTGAGCGCTTCTTTGATGTCCCTTTGAACGCATAGCGCGCATTCGGATTAGCGTTTGGCGCAGGCAGGTCAATGGAGCTCAAGACAAGCTGATCGCCGAAAACACCTTTGATATCGATGGCGCAGTGCCGATAGATCTCCAAAAATGTTGCGCCATCATCGACCTCGAAATCGAAAATATCCCGATCCGAACGTTTGTCTTTGGTGACATCGACAATCAGGCTCTTGTGAACCTCGACACGGCTGCTGCTCAGATTCAGACCGTCTTCCATGGGATTTTTGATTTCAATCCGATCAAATTTCACGTGTGAGTTTGTAATATCCAAACCGTCATCCGCTGAATAAAAACTGCGTACAGTCTTCACATTCCATTCGTTTTTACCTACACCAAGAATGGAAAAGCCATCAATATCATCGCGGGCGGCTATTTTCTTTTGAGCGCGCGTTTCCTGTAAAGGATCGTATCTACCAAGGTAGTAGGTCGCGATCATATCGGCATTGAAATTCGATAACGGTTTTTTTCGATTGACCATCACTGAGATCGTATCTTTGCTTGCATCCAGAAAGTTTCCAAGAAACCAGAGGCCGCCATTGTCCGGGTGCTTGACCGGTTTGAAGTGCTCGTTCGCGGCCTTCACATACAGGCGTTTTGCCTCGAGTTTGGAGCCTTGATCAAATATCAGCGCGGATCTTCTGATCGAAGATTTTGGTTTGAGTCCATTGGTAATCAAAATCGTGACACGGTCTTCGACGTTGAGCGTGACGCCGGCAGCGACATGAACCTCTGCGTCGACAACATAAATCGTGCCGGCTTTGAGCGTTCTGCTTTTTTTAATGCTTCGGGAGATGACTTCGAAAGGAGTTTTCATTTTTACACACCTCATTCGTCAAAGAAGTAGAAAGTAATAGTCAAGGCTTGGGATAGAGTGTTTTCCACCAATCGCAGTGATGTGACGCGCCACCGTCAAACATCCCGACTTGATTTGGTAAGAATCTCATGATCGAGCGACTGTCAGAATATGGAATCCAGGCTGGGAGCGTCTGTACAGTAGGATGCCCAGTATGCACAAACGCCGCCCAATACTGAGTGATTTGATTGGCTAATACTTGTGAGCGAGCTGGCAAATTAGGTGAGTCGATTTTTTTGTCGTTAGAGAAGTGTGGAAATAAATAGTTGAGAATCGATGAGTGAACCGGTCCAAGCGGAAAGTCCGGATAAGGTCGCTCAATCCCCACGCCTTTTACCAACGCCTGCGGGTCGGCAAACTCAAATAAGTACATGTTGGATGAACCGGGATACGCTTTGATTGCGTCAGCAGTGCGGTAATACAAACAGTTGTTGATGCCTAACAGGGGGTTGTAGTCAGACAATGCGATCCCGAGTCTTTCAGCGCCTACGGAGGGGTTGTTAAAACCGTATTTTTTAGCCACGGCGCGAGCACGCTCACCGTAGAAGTTGGGCAGCCAATAGTGATGGATGGAGGCATTGTCTAGTGCGGGTCCTTTGCCACCGAGCGCGTCTTGCCACCAGTATCCGACATAAAGAAGAAGTTCTTTTTGCATACCACCCATTAGGATCGGCACGGGCAGGAAGCTGCCGCCCTTGTGTTGAGCGAGTGCGTCTGCAACAGACGTTTGGATGGTGGCATTGGGTGCCTCGGGCGTGCCGTAGACGGGGGCAAAGGCAGCGAGATCGGTTGGATTTTTTTCAGTAAAGCTTGTTTGCGCCCTGAGAATGTCGGCAACCGATTTTGCCCGCAAGCAGCTCAAGTCCCTGCCACCTGGACAGCCAAGACTATCCGCGATGGTTTTGCCATTTTTTTCGGCGGCTTGGGTGACAGTTTTGATGGGTGCCAGACATCCCGCACTCACCACAATCGCTTGTTGAAATAAACCACGAACTTGTTCGGGACTCGCTAAATGCATACAGATGGATGCCGCACCGGCTGACTCGCCGGCGACCGTGACCCTTTTTGGATCTCCGCCAAAGCGTGCGATATTACTCTGTACCCAGCGTAAGGCCTCACGCTGGTCTTCAATACCGAAATTGCCATTGACGGGATGAGATGCCAGAGCTGGCAAGGGAACAAAGCCAAGAAAGCCTAGGCGATAGTTGGCCGTGACCACCACCATGCGACCCTCAGTGGCAAGCCAGTCAGTGCGATACAAATTAGAGGCGCCACCAACAAAACCCCCGCCATGAATCCAGAACATGACGGGTAACTGCTCGCCTGCTTTGATATCACCAGGCAAAGTGACATTTAACGTCAAGCAGTCTTCAGTGACACTACTATCCGTGAGTGCAAAGCGCGAAACCTGAGGACAGGCCGAACCAAAGTTGCTCGCATCCAACACACCAGACCAGGCTTGTTTTGCTTTGGGAAGCGCCCATCGTCTCTCGCCAACAGGGGCTTCGGCATAGGAGATGCCGCGGTATTCGATGGCTCTTTTGCCAGAGGGTGCGCGCGTATAAATGCCCTGTATACGCCCGGTGTCAATGGTCAGTATTTGTGGGACATCCTGCGCCTGACTCGGTGCGAAATAGAGGAACAAGGCACACAGCGTCATGCAGGCAGCAGTAAAGCGCATAAGGTTTGAGCAGAACATTTAGGTTGATCGATACACCTTAGTAGCTCAAAAAATGTAGCACTTATCCGTGCACCAAAGCTTACAAATTACGACATATATGGATGTTTAAAAATCAAGTCCTGATCAATCTCAGAAACCTTGCTCACGCCGCTGAGTTGCATCGCGCGCACGAACTCGTCCTTCAAAATATCCAGGGCGCGTGTCGCACCTGGCAAGCCAGCAGCGGCCGCACCGAAAAGTGTCGCGCGACCCGTGAGCACACCTTGCGCACCAAGTGCACGTGCTTTCAAAATATCCACACCACGCCGTACGCCGCCATCCACTAAGACAGGCAATCGACCAGCCACGGCTGCGACGACTGCGGGTAAGGCCTCAGCCGTTGCGGGCGCGCTGTCGAGCTGACGTCCACCGTGATTTGAGACAACGATCGCATCCACGCCCATATGGACCAGACGCTCTGCGTCGCTCGGACGCATGATGCCTTTGACGATTAATTTGCGCGGCCAGTTGTCGCGCATGATTTGAAGTTGTTGCCAATCAAAGGCGGGGTCGTAGTTTTTTCCGACAGAGGAGGCGAGTTTTTTACCGCCCTGATTATCGCGTTTGAGCTCCTTAATGTTTTCCATTTCCGGTGCGCCTTTAAATAGCATTGGCAGTGACCAGCCAGGATGCAAGGCAAAGTCCAACACATTGCGTGGCGTGTACTTAAAAGGAAATACTAAGTGATTACGGAAATCCCGTTCGCGCTTACCGCCAACAGGTAAGTCTACGGTGATCATCAGACCCTCGTAGTCTGCGTCATGTGCACGCTGAATCAGTGAGGCGAGCTTTTCCTTGTTAGACAGAATGTAGGCTTGAAACCAGAGTCGTCCAGGTGCGTCTTGAGCGATTTGCTCAATGGAGGCTGTTGCTGAGGTCGACAAAGAGTAAGGAATCCCCATTGTCGCTGCAGCACGCGCAATTGCGATATCAGCGCCATGGCGACCAAAGGCTGCTGCGCCGGTTGGCGCAATGGCCAAAGGCATGGCTGAAGGACCGCCTACTAGTTCGGTTGATGTGTCCACATTGGATACATCATTCAAGGCTTTGGGGACGATGCGAATACGACGAAAGGCATCGATGTTGTCGCGTAGTGTGACTTCTTCTTCGGCGCCGCCGTCAAAAAACTCAAAGATCGCGCGCGGCAGACGACGTTTAGCTATCGCGCGCAGATCCTCCACACTAAACGCACTTGCTGCTGTGCGATCCAGATTCACGATTTATTCAGCTTTGATACCAGAAGCCTTGATCACACGATCCCAACGCTCCATGTCGCTGACCAGAAACTGACGAAACTCGGCTGGCGTATCACCGACAGGTTGAGCGCCGAGATCTTTCATACGCTTGATGACTTCGGGGTTTGCCATGGCTTTTTTGATCGAGGCATTCAGCTTGTCAACGATAGGTTGAGGTGTGCCGGCGGGTGCCAACATACCAATCCAAGGTGCTGTTTGTTCAAAGCCAGGAAAGCCCGAGGCATTCATTGTGGGTACGCCTGGAAACTCAGGCATTGGCTGTGAGGAGCCGACAGCCAACACACGAATGCGCTTGTTTTCTACATGACCCGCGATGCCGATCATTGGATAGAACATGAAGGACACACGTCCCGACATCACTTCAGTCAAAGCCGGTGCATTGCCGCGGAAAGGCACATGGACCATTTTGACGTTTGCCATGGTGCCCATCATTGCAGCTGCAAGGTGTGCTGAACCACCGTTACCTGCTGAGCCGTAACTGATGGCATCCGGAGCGCTTTTAGCCTTGTCGAGCAAGTCTTTGAGATTTTTGTATGGCGAGTCATACGCGGTCACGATGACCAATGGCAGGTTTGCGACTAGTGAGACAGGTGCAAAGCTTTTGATTGGATCGTATTCGGACTTGTCACCCAGCAAGAGCTTGTTAACGTTGTGTGACAAGGATGCGAACAGAACGGTGTAGCCGTCAGGCTTGGCTTTCGCGACCTCGCGTGTGGCGATCAGCGAGTTGGCACCAGTGCGGTTTTCAACCACAACGGATTGCCCCAGATCGGTTGACATGTGTTGAGCCAGAATGCGACCAATGACATCGGTCGGACCGCCCGCAGCAAAACCAATTAACATTTTGACGGGCTGGTTTGGATAGTTGGCGGTCTGCGCCACGGTGGTCAATGGCAATGCCGCAGTCAGCGCCAGGCAAGCGCTAAAAAAAATTTTTTTCATTTGTCTTCCAGTTATAAAAATAGTGAAGTGAGCGTGAGCAGTCAGCCCACCCGTCGCGCTATGCTGCCAAGGGAAAATACCGATCCGCCATGACTTGGCAACGTTTGATAAAGCGATGTTCGTCCGGACCATAATCGGCGACTGCGTTGTGAATGGTACCCATGTTGTCCCACATCAGCACGTCCCCCGCCGTCCAGCGGTGCTGATATCGAAACTGTGGTTGCAGCTGATGCTCGAATAAAAAGTTGAGGATTTCGTCGCTCTCTTTTTGTGGCAGCTCATTAATCTGAATGGAATAGCCGGGATTGGCGTACAACACTTTCTCCCCCGTGATGGGGTGTGTCAAAAAAATCGGATGTGAAACGGGTGGTTTTGCTTTGCGTTGCGCTTCCGTTAACGGCGGCCGAGTGCAACCAGGTTGCTTGCGCATGTTTTCCCAAAACTTGTTGAAATCATGCAGAACGGTCATGCCGTCGAGTTTTTTCTTTAGCTCTTCGGGTAGGGTGACATAGGCGGCCCGCATATTTGAAAACTCGGTGCTGCCGAGCGGCTCGCCGTTTCGATGGGGGATCTCAATGCCGAACAGCACATTGGTGAAGGCAATCATCTTGCTATAGGACATATCCGTGTGCCAGTCCTGTCCGGCATCACCCAGACCGATGGGTTTGCCATCAACCTTTTTGTTTGACAGGATCATGACCTCGGGGAGGCCCGGCTCTTGGTACATATTCGCCACATTCACCTCAAGTGTGCCGAATTTGCTGGCGTAATCCTTTAACTGAGGCCCTGTCAGATCTTGCTTTGGGAAACAGAGCACACCATATTGTCCCAGTAAAGACTCAATCTTTTTGTAGTCATCGTGGGAGAGAGGTTTGGAGAGATCAAACTGCTCGACGCGTGCGCCAAGACCTTGTCCGCTAGGTGTCACGTTCATGATGGGCCATCCTCTTAGTGTGTCGTAGTGTGCTCAAGACTCAGAAGTCTAATGGTTAAGGCGTTGATGGAATAGAATAAAATTGTGAAATTACTGTTCTCGATTTAGAAACAATGACATGGATAAGCTTCGGGCGATTGAGGTATTTATCGAGGTCGCGCAGGGGTTAAGCTTTTCTGGTGCGGCCCAGCGCCTCGGCATGGCAAAAGGTAATGTGACCAAGCATGTCGCCTGGCTGGAACAGTCGATGGGCGTGCAATTACTGACTCGGACGACCAAAAGTGTGAGCCTGACCGAGTCCGGCCTGTCTTTGTTGGAAAACGGTCGGGAACTGCTTGATCGTGTTGAAAGCGTCGATGCAGCTGTTCGCCAGTCCGTCAAAGAACCTAAAGGTATGCTTAGATTGGGTGCGCCGCCCTCTTTTGGCGCTTTTCATCTTGTGCCGATCATCACTGCTTTTTCAGCGGCCCATCCTGATATTCAGGTGGTGTTGTATCTGGATGATGGGCGGACCGATCTGGTTGCCGAGGGACTCGATATGTCGGTGCGGATCGCGACTTCGCTCAAGGACACGACACAAATTGCGCAACGTCTGGCTGTCGTGCCACAGCTTTTGGTCGCGTCTCCAGAATATTTAAAGCGACGTGGAGTACCTCAGACGATTGCGGACTTGGCAGACCATGAGTGCATGGTGCATGCGCTAAAGTCGCCCACGAACATCTGGACTTTTGTTGGAGAAAACGAGCCTTCAGCGCAAACAAAGGCCGAGTTACCTGTTGGTCTGCCTCAATCTACTCGCAAAACAACGGTACGCGTACGCGGCACGATCCGTGCCAACTATGGCGATCCCTTGCGCCATGCCGCCCTGCTTGGGCATGGCATTTCCATGCATCCCACTTATATGGTGATGCAGGATATTGCGGAGGGTCGGCTTGTTAAGGTTTTGCCTCAATTTCGCCCGGTAGGTGTTGATATTTATGCGGTTTTCCCTAGTCGTAAAAATCTGCCCGTTCGCGTACGGACTTTTTTGGACTTTCTCAGGCAATGGTTTGCCGCGGAAGACTGGCACGCCTTTCAAAACGTGCCGTAAACTGTCTGTCATGCGTAGTTTTGCGTCTGGTGTTGCAATGTCAGACGGACAATGATGGCGCCTCGTACGAGCCCAACAGGGCATTGATGAATAGCGTAGTGTTTAAAAACGGAGATCGGCATGGCATCGGTCAATAAAGTAATACTGGTAGGTAATCTAGGACGCGACCCTGAGGTCCGTTACAGCCCCGATGGCGCGGCGATTTGTAACGTCTCGATTGCAACAACCAGTAGCTGGAAAGATAAAACATCTGGAGAGCGTCGCGAAGAAACCGAATGGCATCGCGTGGTGTTTTACAACCGCCTGGCTGAAGTCGTCGGCGAGTATATGAAAAAAGGCCGTCCCCTTTATATCGAGGGTCGACTCAAAACGCGTAAATGGCAGAACAAAGAAGGCGTGGATCAATACACGACAGAGATTATTGCTGACCAGATGCAAATGCTTGGCGGGCGAGATGGCGGCGATGGTGGTGGCGCGATGAGCGGTGGTGGTGGCGAGAGCGCACCGCGCCCCGCCGCGCGCGCGCCTCAGGCTCAACGCCCCGCAGCGCCTGCAGCCAGTGGCGCCAATCTGGCGGATATGGATGATGACATTCCTTTCTAAAGAGCTATTGGCTTTTTGAAAAGAGGTTGGGAAGAGTAAAAGCGGCGGTGTGACCTGAGGGTTGCACCGCCGCTTTGCTATCGACTCAAAGTAATGCCGACCTGTAAAAAGCCAAGCTCTCTGACGTCTTTTGAATTAAGCTGCTGGACAGTCAAAATAAAATTTGCAACACCTGGAGACAAGCATGGACTTAGGTATTCGTGGTCGTCGCGCAATTGTTTGCGCCTCTAGTAAAGGCCTTGGCTTGGGCTGTGCCCAACAGTTGGCGCGCGAGGGCGTAGAGCTCGTGATGCTCGCGCGTGGGCAAGAAGCGCTTGAGGCAGCAGCGGCGGCTATACGTGCCGAAACAGGCGTCAAGGTCACGACGGTCGCGACCGACATTACGACACCAGAGGGACGCGCAAAAGTATTGGCGATTTGCCCCGACCCAGATATTTTGGTCACAAATGCAGGTGGTCCAAAGCCCGGCGATTTTCGTGACTGGAGTCGTGATGACTGGATCGCTGCTGTTGATGCGAATATGTTGACGCCGATTGAACTGATTCGCGCCACTGTTGACAAGATGATGGCGCGCAAGTTTGGGCGTATCGTCAACATCACCTCAGCCTCGGTGAAACATCCGATTGAGAGTCTCGGGATGTCCAATGGTGCGCGTGCGGGTCTGACGGGTTTTGTGGCGGGCCTAGCGCGGCAAATTATTTCGCATAATGTGACGATCAACAATCTGTTGCCGGGTCCTTTTGCGACGGATCGTATCTTGCAAACTGCAGCAGCGCGCGCGAAAGACAGCGGACAGACCGTTGAGGATATTTTGAAAGCGCGCATGGCGGCTGTGCCTGCGAAGCGGTTCGGCACTCCGACTGAGTTTGGCCAGGCGTGTGCCTTTTTATGTAGCGCGAATGTTGGATTTATGACGGGTCAGAATCTCGTACTCGATGGCGGTATTTATCCCGGTACGCTCTAAGTCATCACTCTCAGGACAATGGCGCTCATGTCATGTCATGTCTAGTCATGTAATTTTCATTCATTTTATTTCAGGTGTGAACGATGTCAAAAGATAAAAACAAAGGCCATTCGCTTAATCCCGCTGCTAGCAGCGAAGGAATGTCCAAAGGCCTGGCGAATTACGGGGACCGTGGGTTTTCGTTATTTTTGCGTAAAGCTTTTATTAAAGGCGCGGGCTATACAGACTCCGCACTTGAGCGTCCTGTTGTCGGTATTACCAATACGGGGAGCGCCTATAACCCTTGTCATGGCAACGCACCTCAGCTTATCGAAGCGGTTAAGCGTGGCGTGATGTTGGCCGGCGGTCTGCCGATGGATTTTCCGACGATCTCGATTCATGAGAGTTTCTCGAACCCCACCAGCATGTATCTGCGCAACCTGATGTCGATGGACACTGAAGAGTTGTTGCGCGCTCAGCCGATGGACGCCGTGGTGCTGATTGGTGGCTGCGATAAAACAGTCCCGGCACAGTTGATGGGCGCCGCGTCTGCGGGCTTGCCGGCCGTTCAGCTGATCACGGGCTCAATGTTGACTGGTTCACATCGCGGTGAGCGTGTAGGTGCCTGCACGGATTGCCGCCGCTACTGGGGTAAATTCCGTGCCGAGGAAATCGATGCTGATGAAATCGCGGATGTGAATAGCCAGCTTGTGGCGAGTGTAGGGACTTGTTCGGTGATGGGAACTGCGAGCACGATGGCCTGTATCGCAGAGGCGCTTGGTATGACCGTGCCTGGAGGCGCAACGCCACCTGCTGTGACAGCGGATCGTATTCGTGTCGCTGAGCGCAGTGGAGAATTGGCCGTTGAAATCGCACGCAAGCGTTTGACCATCGATAAGGTGCTGACCGAAAAGGCCTTTGAAAATGCGATGCGCGTCTTGCTCGCGATTGGGGGCTCGACGAATGGCATCGTGCACTTGACTGCTATTGCCGGTCGTATGGGCTTTGAGATGGATCTCAAGGCGCTTGATCGCATGGGCCGAGACACGCCGGTTCTGCTTGATCTCAAGCCTTCTGGTCAGCATTACATGGAGGATTTTCACCATGCGGGCGGGATGGCGACATTGTTGCGCGAGCTCAAGCCGTTGCTGCATCTCGATGCAATGACAGTCACGGGCCGCACGCTTGGTGAGGAAATCGAAGCGGCGGGCCCTGGCTTTAAGCAAGACGTTGTGAGAACCTCGAGCAACCCGATTTACCCACAGGGCGGTATCGCGGTGCTACAGGGCAACCTCGCACCGGGTGGTGCGATTATCAAGCAATCTGCTGCCCATCCTAAGCTCATGGAGCACGAGGGTCGCGCGGTGGTGTTTGAAAACCTCGAGGACATGGCGAACCGGATTGATACGCCTGATCTGGATGTGACCGCCGAAGATATTTTGGTGCTCAAGCATATCGGCCCCAAAGGCGCGACCATGCCTGAGGCGGGCTATATGCCGATTCCTAAAAAGCTGGCGATGGCAGGTGTGAAGGACATCGTGCGGATCTCTGATGGCCGCATGAGCGGAACGGCGTTTGGCACGATCGTGTTACACGTCACACCCGAGTCGGCGATCGGCGGACCGCTGGCCTATGTGCAAAATGGTGATCGTATCCGACTGAGCGTTGAGAAACGCGAGCTCGCTTTGCTAGTCAGCGACGAAGAGCTCGCCAAGCGACGTGCGGCCAAGCCTGTGGTGATCCCAACTGCACAGCGTGGCTATCGCAAACTTTTCCTTGAGAGTGTGACCCAGGCAGACAAAGGTGTTGACTTTGACTTCCTGATGCCACCGATGACGGGTAAAGTGCCTAAGGCGAAGTAAAGCGTCAACGCTGATCAGCCCTGTGTCACTTCAATTACGGCATCGACTGCATAGGCTCCCAGTCCTTGTGGCATTGCGAGGACTGGATTTAAGTCGATAGACTGAAGGCGTGGACCTGCGGCAACGGCAAAGGCTGACAACCGCGAGAGCATTTGAGCGAGTGCCTGTATATCTGCCACGGGGCGGCCGCGTGCGCCTAGCAGCAAAGGGGCGCCCTTGATCGAACGAATCATTTCTTCGGCGACATCAGGTCCGAACGGACAGCGGTGCAGGACAACGTCCTGGAGAATCTCTACAAATATCCCGCCGAGTCCAAACATCGCGACGGGCCCGAACACAGGATCCTGGTGGATACCCAAGATGCACTCGACACCGCCTTTGAGTTGCTTGGCGACGAGTACACCCTCTAGGTGCGCATTAGGTGCTGCGGTTTTGCCACGTTGCATCAACAGAGCAAAACCTTCTCGCACGCCCGTCTCATCGTTGATATCGAGCAGCACCCCGCCGATTTCCGACTTATGAAGGATATCTGGCGAGACGATTTTCATCACGACAGGGAAACCGATCGTATTTGCTGCCTTGACGGCCGCGTCGATGTCTATGCACACCTCTTCGGGGGCGGAGGCGATATCAGCCTGCGCGAGCAATTGCTTGGCCTGCGCTTCTGAGGGATTTTGATCAGGCAGGGTGATTGCTGCGACTTCAGGCGCAGCAAGTCCTGGCGGCTTGGCAAAGGCGCGCCCAAACTGGCCCATGGCTTCGATCGCGATGACAGCACGTGCTGGATCCTCAAAGACCGCAAAGCCGTCGTTTTCGTATTCACGTATTTGCTCACGAGAGGCCATTAAAGACAGCGCAAAAATACAGTTTGGATGCTTGTTGCGAACAAGTTTGAGCTGCTCGCGCAGGCGTGGCGCCACGCTTGCCACGCCTCCTGTATAGGTAAAGAAACCAAGGATAGAGGTGTATTTGCCTTCGGCAATCAGTGCGTCCGTAAAGGTGCTGATCAGGGACATTTCATTTAGAAATTGCGCAGTGACATCTACCGGATTACGCGGTGCGGCAAAGGGGAGTAACTTGAGTAAGCGGTTCTGGGAAGCTTGCGGCATTTCAGGCATGGGCAAACCGATAGCATCGGCCGCGTCAGAAATAATGACGCCTGCGCCACCGCTCACCGTGATCACGCCAAGCGTATTGTTGGCAGGATAGATGCCACGCACGGCGAGTCTAGCGATATCCAGCATTTGTTCGGTCGTTTGAACACGCACGACGCCGAGCTCTTTCAAAACCGCGTCGGTCACGCGATCGTCACCTGCGATCGAGGCGGTATGCGATTGGGCGGCAGCACTCCCGACGGCGCTGCGGCCGACTTTCATCATCAGGACGGGCTTATGGGCGCGACGCGCAGCTTGGAGGCCAGCGATCAGTCCAGCTGACTCCTTGATGCCTTCGGAGTACATCATGATGACTTTGGTGGCGGGGTCTTCGACCACCATTTGCAACATATCCCCAACCGTCAGGTCTGCCTCGTTACCCGTTAAGATCACAGCGGATAAACCGATATCGTTCGCTGTTGATACCGCCATCAAGTGCGCACCATAGGCGCCGGACTGACTGATGATCGCGACGCCACCCGCTTTGGGAAAAGCCAGCTCACAACCGGTTGCAAACGTGCCGTAAAAATGGGTGCAGGGGTTGATCAGACCGAGCGAGTTGGGCCCGAGCAAACGCATGCCATGCTGATGGGCCGCTTCAACCAGTTTTTGTTGGGCGAGCGCGCCCTCAGGACCGATTTCTGCAAAGCCAGAGGTGAATAAAATCGCAGCAGCGCAACCGCGCTCAGCCAGTGCAGTGACTGACTCGAGTGCGAGTGAAGCGGGGACGATCACGATGGCGACGTCAGGTGTTTCAGGTAGAGAAGCGACATTTGGGTATGCGTTTAGACCTTGTACCGTCGTACGGTTTGGATTAACGGGAAAAATTTTGCCCTGATAGCCTTGACCTTGCATATAGGCGATCGGGCGACCACCGATCCGGGTGGGGTCATCCGACGCACCAATCACAGCAACGGATTGTGGATTGAGGAGTTTGGCGATGCGGGTACGATCGTTCGGGCGTATGAGGGTGTTCGTCATGGTGTGATGTTTTAGTCTCGGCGAGTTTCAAAGTGCAATGACATGTTGAAGCATGCAATTTCTTGTGGTTTGCGTAAATATTACAGCTACACTGACTTTTGGCTTTTTTCTTTTAATCAATCAGGAGAGTAACGATGGGTGCAATTACCCGTATTGATTCCAATGAGCGTTTGAGCCGCGTGGTAGTTCACGGCGACACTGTGTATGTGGCAGGGATCACATCGAGCGCCAAGGGTGACATCGTGGCCCAGACGCGTGACGTCTTTGCCAAGATTGATGGTCATCTGGCAAGTGCAGGTACGGACAAACACCACCTGTTAACCGTGCAGATTTGGTTGAAAGACATCACCAAAGATTTCGAAGGCATGAATTCGGTTTGGGCCGAGTGGGCACCTAAGAATGCATTGCCGACTCGCGCGACGGGCGAAGTTAAGCTCGCTGCGCCCGACCTGTTGGTTGAGGTCATTGTGACTGCTGCTAAAAAATAATCACCAGGAAATCACTTGCCGTTTGAAAAGAACTTTGTAGTTGCCATTGTCGGTGCTGGACCTGCGGGCTTGATGGCCGCGGAAACCTTGGTTCGTCAGGGTTTGAGAGTGCAGGTCTACGAAGCTAAGCCTTCTGTGGGCCGCAAGTTCTTGATGGCAGGACGGGGTGGGCTTAATATTACCCACTCCGAGTCCGCAGATAAATTTGTCACACGCTATGGTGCCCGGGCACCGGAAATGGGTCGGATGCTCGAGCAGTTTGATGCCGAGGCCTTACGTGCGTGGGTGCATGCGCTCGGGATCGAGACCTTTGTCGGCTCTTCGGGGCGCGTATTTCCAGATGAAATGAAGGCAGCGCCTCTCTTGCGCGCCTGGATGCATCGCTTGCGTGTAGAGGGTGTGCATTTTTTCATGCGTCATCGTTGGCTAGGGTGGGATGATGCGCACCAACTGCGTTTCGACACACCCAATGGTGAGATTACGATCGCGCCCGATGCGACGGTTCTGGCACTCGGGGGCGGCAGTTGGGCCAAGCTCGGTTCAGACGGCGCCTGGTGGCCATGGCTCAAAGAGCAAGGCGTGCCGCTCAGTCCTTTATTACCGAGTAATGGAGGGTTTGAGACAAAATGGTCTACGCATTTCCTGGAAAAGTGCGCGGGTGAACCGATTAAGCCCGCAACCTTTCGTCTGGAGGGTAGTAAAGCTGCCCCTTTGCGTGGTGAGTGCATGGTGACGCAGCACGGACTTGAAGGTGGTGCGATTTACGCGCTTTCAGCAGCGCTGCGTAATCTGATCATCAACCGTGGCAAGGCCACTTTAATATTGGATTTGTTACCTGACCACAGCCCACAACGTGTGTTGGACGAGGTGTCGCGCGCACGCGGGACGCGCTCAATGTCTTCACACTTGCGGACACGACTCGGTTTGCAAGGTGTGCGTGCGGCATTACTGCGTGAGCGTTTGTCTTTGGATGTTTTTAACGATCCTCAAAAGCTTGCGTTTGGTATTAAAAATCTTCCGATCGTGCTACATGCGTGTCGACCGATTGATGAGGCGATCAGTACCGCTGGAGGTGTTCAGTTCGAGGGGCTGACCGAGCATGGCATGCTTAAAAATCTACCCGGTGTGTTTTGTGCGGGTGAGATGCTCGATTGGGAAGCGCCAACCGGGGGCTATTTATTGAATGGTGTGATGGCTTCTGGGCAAGCAACGGCGAAAGGCTTATTAAATTGGTTAGCCACCCGCTCTTGAGTATGCGAGTGACTAGAGTTGGATCACCAGTTTTTGCTTGTCGATAATGTGTTGAAACGCTTCAGAGGTCGATGCCCAATCGACGATATCGACCTTGTAGGGCAAGGCTGACTCAGACAAGGCTTCAGTCAGCGCCGCGCGTGTTTCGATTGAAATCGGCTCGTCACCGACAAGTGCAATATCAAGGTCTGAATAGGGTTTGTGGGTACCTATCACTCTGGAGCCAAACGCCCAAACTTTATAGTCCGGAACAAAGCGCTTCAAAATGCGCTGGAGCTCGGCGAGCTCTGTTGTGGTCATGGCGAGTGTTGAGCCTGAGATCATGCGATACGCTCCTGAAGTGCTTGTAATAGCGCCTTGGCTTCCGCCAAGAAAGCCGGGATGCCCCGAACAACTTGAACTGCGATGGCCTCGTCATACGTGTGACTCGCTTTGCTGCGCATCTCTAGATAAGTGCGCCAATCGTTCCAATCACCTTTGAGCAGTCCTTGCTCGTTCGCGGTTCTGATCAAATCCGCAAAGGGCATGCCATCGAATTGACTTGGATTTGCTGAACTCATCTCAAGATAACGCTTGAGCATTTTGTGACTGATTTCGTAGGTGAACTCAAAGCGTTGCACTAACCCATCGCGCAATTGAGAGTCGAGCGGCTCAGACACATGTCGAACCAAACCTGCATCAAGGCGACCCACCGCATTTTTTAGTGCAGACAAATCAAGATGTATCGGCATTGTGCAGCCCAGATGGTAAATCATTCACTCATCATCGGTATGACATTTTAGGCGATGCAATCCATACTCACCAATCGCATTTAGTTCTCGGGTTCAATATTCAGCAAGTTGGACTGAATTTGTTCAATCGCTTTTTTAAGACAATCGAGGGCGAGTTCGGTGCGGTCTTTATCGAGTCGTTGGATCAGTGTGCCCACACTAATTGCTGCAATCGGGACGTTATTTTTATCAAAAATCGGGACGGCGATGGTACGAACACCGGGTAATTCGATGACATCGCTCACAACGTAGCCACGAGTTCGGGCGCGCGAGATGATTTTTCGCACTTCGGCTTCGGAATAGTTTGGGAATTTTTCTGTACAGCGGTCTTTGTTGATCTTGAGGATGCGTTCAATTTCGTTATCGTCTAGAAAACTTAAAATTGCGAGTGCACCGCCACCGATATTGATCGGGCGACGACGTCCGACCTCCAGGACGAATACCTTGATCGGAAATGCGCCTTCGGCGCGGTCGATGCACACGCCATCAAAACCCGCTCGGATCGTCAAAAAGACCGTATCGCCCGTGCATTGAGCGATTTGTTGTAAGTGAGAGTGGCAGAGATCGCGCATGTTGGTGCGGGGGCTGGCCGCTAGGCCCATTTCATACACCACGCTACCTAAAAAATAACGCTTGGTGGACTCATCTTGCCGGATGAGCCCCTCAGAAACTAACCCTTGCAGAATTCTGTGCGCGGTAGGCCGTTCAATGTTGATTTCCGTGCAAAGATCGATGAGTCTGGCGCCCACGCGATTACGCGCGGAGACGCCACGCATCAGCGCCGCGACGCGTTGTACGACCTGGGTACCGGATTTAATGGCTGGAGTAGCGACGGTCATGTCAGTTCATTGATCAGTTCATTATATGGACAATGCTGCGTACGGGCTTTTCATTTGAAAGGTCAAATCATGCCCATCAACATCATCGACTGGACGCTTATGGGCATGCCAAATGTTCCACATTATGGCGTGAGGTTGCGGCGATGTCTACTCAGGAGGCGTGTCATCGCCGCTTCGCCCAGGAAGGTCGCTAAACTGGTGAATCATTGATTTAAGAATTGGCTCCTGTTCAACCCCAAGGCGACGAAACCCCCATGTTTGATACCCAAGCGTTGACCCACTTGCCCAAGCCGGAGCAGTATCGGCAACTTTCAAGCCAGGCACGAACTCTCATGGCTGGGGAGCGAGACCGTATCGCCAATGCCGCTAACCTGTCGGCGCTTGTGATGTATGCGCTTCCCGACTTGAATTGGGCGGGCTTTTATTTTTATGATGGGGTTGAGTTAGTCCTCGGTCCATTTCAGGGCAAGCCCGCCTGTTTGCGGATCACGCTGGATCGAGGCGTATGCGGTGCTGCGGCCAGGACACGGACCACACAGCTCGTACCAGACGTTCATGAATTTCCCGGTCACATTGCATGCGATGCCGCGTCGCGCTCGGAAATCGTGGTGCCTCTGATACATGCTGGGCGTCTGATAGGTGTTTGGGATGTTGATAGTCCAATTCCGTCGCGCTTTGATGTACAAGATCAAAGTGGCATGGAGGCCCTATGCCAAATCTACCTTGCGTCGGTATTTAATTAACAAGGATTCAACCCGCGGTCTTTGCCGCGGCGATCATCGCCAACCCACATTTCCCAATGAGCGCAACCAACACCCCAACGCAGCAAACACTACCTGCCAATGCAAAGAGCGTGTCCCAACTCGATTTTGATTATGTCATCGTGGGAGCGGGTTCTGCGGGATGCGTATTGGCGAATCGACTATCGGCAGATCCGAATAATCGTGTCCTGTTGCTCGAGGCGGGCGGGCCCGATAATTGGCACTGGATTCATATTCCCGTTGGTTATTTATATTGCATCGGTAACCCACGGACCGACTGGTGTTATCGCACCAAGGCTGATCCAGGCCTGAATGGTCGTGAGCTTGGCTATCCGCGGGGTCGTGTCTTAGGGGGCTGCTCCTCGATTAACGGCATGATCTATATGCGCGGCCAAAGCGCCGACTATGACGGCTGGGCGGCTCTCGGCAATCAGGGCTGGGGATGGGACGAGGTCTTGCCGCTTTTCAAAAGCATGGAGAATCATCACGCCGGCGAAAGTGAATTTCACGGTGCGAGGGGCGAGTGGCGTGTGGAGCCCGCCCGGCTGTCCTGGGAAATTTTGGATGCGTTTCGTGATGCGGCGGCGCAGGCCGGAATCAGTCCAACCCCTGATTTCAACCGCGGTGATAACGAAGGCAGTAGCTATTTTGAGGTCAACCAACGCTCAGGTTTTCGCTGGAATGCCTCCAAGGCTTTTTTACGCCCAATCAAACACCGTCGAAATCTGACAGTGTTGACCGGTGCTCGGACAACCCGCTTGTGCTTTGAAGGCAAGCGCGTCACCGGGGTTGAGTTCGTCCGCGAGGGTCAAAAACATATCGCACGCGCGCATCGCGAGGTCGTGATGGCGGCAGGTGCGATCGGGACGCCACAGATTTTGCAAGCCTCAGGTATCGGTCCCGCGAGCGTGCTTGGCCCCTTGGGTGTGCCGCTTGTGCATGCGTTGAAGGGTGTTGGTCAAAACCTGCAGGATCACTTGCAGCTGCGCATGATTTATCGCGTCGAGGGTGCGCGTACGCTCAATACCCTCGCGAACTCCTTGCTTGGCAAGGCGCGCATTGGTTTGGAGTATTTGCTGACGCGCCGCGGTCCGATGAGCATGGCACCATCGCAACTCGGGGTTTTTGCCAAATCCGGCCCAGAGCAGACCCGAGCCAATGTCGAGTATCACGTGCAGCCTCTGTCCCTTGAACGTTTTGGCGAACCCTTGCATGATTTTCCGGCATTTACTGCATCAATTTGTAACGTGCGGCCCACCAGCCGCGGTCATGTCAATATTGTTTCTCCCGATACAGAGCAGGCGCCCGAGATTCTGTGTAACTACCTCTCGACCGCCGAGGACAGACATGTCGCGGCCGACAGCATTCGTTTGACCCGTCACATCGTCGGACAGTCGGCGCTGGCTCGCTTCAAGCCCGTGGAGATTAAACCTGGCCTGACTGAAGACACTGAGGAAGCACTTGCTCGCGCAGCCGGTGAAATTGGCACCACGATTTTTCATCCGGTGGGTACTTGCAAAATGGGCCATGACGACATGGCGGTCGTAGACGATACTTTGCGGGTCCATGGGTTGACGGGCTTACGCATTGCGGATGCTTCGGTGATGCCGACGATCACTTCTGGAAATACCAATTCTCCGACGATGATGATCGCGGAAAAAGCCGCCCGACTTATCCTTTTACAAAATACTTAACCTTTTGGAGTGATTGATGTCTGATCTTGCTTATTCGACCCTAACCCAGCTTGCGCAGGGTTTGCAACAAAAGAAATACAGCTCCGAGGAGATTACACGGGAATATTTGACGCGGATTAAAAAGGCCGATGGAAAGCTGCATGCTTTTGTCAGCGTCAATGAGGAAAGTGCACTCGCTCAAGCCCGTGCCGCCGATACGCGTCGCGCCTCGGGCTATGCACTGAGTCCTGTCGACGGTTTGCCGCTGGCGGTGAAAGACCTGTGCGACATTGAGGGCCAGATCACAACCGGTGGCTCGCAAGATTGGTTGGAGCGCCGAAGCCCCACGACGTGTACGGCGGTCGAGCGCCTGATGCGCGCCGGCATGGTGATGTTGGGCAAAGTGCACATGGTGGAGTTTGCGTTCGGTGGCTGGGGAACCAATCCAGTGATGGGTACACCCTGGAACCCCTGGGATCTCAAGACACACCGCGTACCAGGTGGCTCATCAAGTGGTTCGGGCGTCGCAGTCGCGGCTGGCCTGGCACCTGCTGCATTGGGTTCTGATACAGGCGGCTCTGTGCGCATTCCTGCAGCACTTAACGGCATTACGGGCCAAAAAACCACCCGAGGCTTAATTAGCTTGCATGGTGCGCTGGCGTTGTCCGGCACGCTTGATTCAATCGGGCCGATGACACGGGATGTGCAGGACTCTGCCATCTTGACGTCATTGATGGCAGGAGAGGACCCACTGGATCCGACAAGCTGCAACCGTCCGATGTTTCACTGGAAAGCACCCGCAGCGGGGCCTAAGCCTTTGGCCGGTTTTCGTATCGCGATGTTTCCGCCAGAGCACTATCCGATTGCCTTAGGCAAGGATGTTATCAAGATGCTCGACGACACCCGCCGCGTGCTGGTGGATTTGGGCGCCCAGGTTGTTGAAAAGCCATTTCCATTCGACTTTAACGACATGATGCTGCGCAACGGGCAAATTATTGCCTCTGAGGCATACGCGATCCACCGCGCCTACATCGATGATGCTTCGCGTCCCTTTGGTGAGTTTGTCCGCAAGCGGGTGCAGTCTGGTCGAAATATTTCCAGTGCCGACTACATCGATGCGATCGCCGACCATCGTCGCACGATTGCAGCTTGGACGGACTGGATGAGCAACGTCGACGCGCTGTTGTCGCCGAGCGCACCGATCGGTGCTTGCCCCTTGACTGAGGTGGATGAGGCCAAAACACCGATGGCCGCCTTTACCCGCGCCGGTAACTATATGGGTTGTTCGGGGATGTCCTTGCCTGCGGGTTTTGCTGATAACGGCATGCCGCTTGGTGCGCAGTTGCTGGGCAAGCCTTTTGATGACGGTACGCTTGTGACTATCGGGATGGCTTTCCAGGCGGCAACGCAGTGGCACCTGAAGCGCCCTGACTTGTCATCTTTGGGTATTTAAAAAGTCTTGAAAGGGTCTTCAAAATGAGTTTTGGAGACTTAAAACCAGAAATTGTCGGCAATTTGAGTTCGGTTGCACGATGAAGCGGGCGTCAGATGGGGGTTTGTGCGGAAAAGCCGTTAAAATACAAAGCTTTCCCTCATTTTCGCGTCAAAGAGTTTCATCGTGCCAATCTACGCTTATAAATGCACTGCCTGCGGTCATGCCCAAGATGTGCTGCAAAAGATTTCCGACAAGCCTTTAACAGTCTGTCCCGAATGCAATCAGGAGACCTACGCTAAGCAGGTCACCGCGGCGGGCTTTCAACTCAAAGGTTCTGGCTGGTATGTCACTGACTTCCGCAACAACAGCGGTGGTGGCGCCAAGACGGCCGAGGTTGCACCTGCCGTGACTGCAGCGGATAAAGCTGCTTCAGAGAAAGGCTCTGGTGACTCAGGTGGCTCTAAGGAAACGGGTTCTGATGCGGGTTCGAGCAAGCAAGCAGGAGGATCTGCTACGGGTTCGTCTGCAGGCTCATCGGAGTCCGGGTCTTCAGCGACAGTCGCAGCACCTGCCTCGAGCAATCAGCCTGCAACCGGTGGTTCTGCTTCCTCTGGTTCGGCTGCTTGATTACGCTGCTGCCAATGACGTTCAACAAAAAGTACCCATACCATGCGATCCTTTAAAAAATACTTCATTACGGGTTTGCTGATCTGGGTGCCGCTGGTGACGACCCTTTGGGTATTGAGCCTGGCAGTCAGTACCCTCGAGAGCGTGGTGCCGGCATTTTTATCGCCTCAGGCTTTGTTTGGGCGCGATATTCCGGGCTTTCGGGTTGTTGTGGTTATTCTTGTCGTGCTTGTGACAGGGATCTTGGCGGCTAATTTTCTGGGCCGTGGCATCGTGCGGCTTTGGGAAAATATACTTGGACGTATCCCTCTGGTGCGTTCGATCTACAACTCGGTTAAGCAAGTCAGCGACACGTTGCTTGCGCCCAATGGCCAAGCCTTTCGTCAGGCAGTGCTCGTGCAATACCCGCGTGAGGGTTGCTGGACGATTGCATTACTGACAGGCGCTCCGAGTGGTGAGGTTGCCAAGTTGTTGCCTGGGGAACATGTGAGTGTTTATGTGCCAACAACGCCTAATCCGACCTCTGGTTTCTTTTTGATGATGGCGCGCAGCGATGTGCAGCCTCTCGAGATGTCGGTAGATGCGGCGCTGAAATACATTGTTTCGATGGGTGTGGTGCTGCCAGCTGCAAGTCCCGCTGCGGCAAAGGCTGCTATTGCCAAGCATTCACGTCCCGAATGAGTAATATCTAATTTATACGAATCAGTACTTAACGAATCAGCACTAACCGATTAATTTATTGTCAGATCTGTTTGTCAGATCTTTTGGAGTTTGCATGCGTACCTGCTACACCGGTCAGGTTTGTCGTGACCACCTCGGTCAAACTGTCACCCTTTTTGGTTGGGTGCATCGTCGCCGCGACCATGGTGGCGTCATTTTTATTGATCTACGCGACCGCGCCGGTTTGGCACAGATCGTGTTTGATCCTGATAACGCCGAGGGCTTTGCTACGGCAGAGCGCCTGCGTAACGAGTTTTGCATCCGCATCACTGGATTAGTGCGTGAGCGCCCTACTGGCACGACCAACACCGATCTCGCCTCAGGCGAAGTTGAGATCTTGTGCCGTGAAGTTGAAATTTTGAATCCTTCGGTGACACCTCCTTTTCAGCTTGATGATGAAAATCTCTCAGAGACGACACGTCTGACCCATCGTGTGCTGGATCTGCGTCGCGGCCAAATGCAACGCAACATGATGTTGCGTTATCGCGTGTCGATCGAGGTCCGCAAGTTTCTGGATCAGCTGGGCTTTATCGATATCGAAACCCCGATGCTGACCAAGAGCACACCCGAGGGCGCACGCGACTATCTTGTGCCGTCGCGCGTCAATGCGGGTGAGTTTTTCGCATTGCCACAGTCGCCTCAGCTTTTTAAACAGATGTTGATGGTGTCTGGTTTTGATCGTTACTACCAGATCACGAAGTGTTTCCGTGATGAAGACCTCCGTGCCGATCGTCAGCCTGAGTTCACACAGATCGATTGTGAAACATCCTTTCTAAATGAAACAGAGATTCGCGCGATTTTTGAAGAAATGATTCGTCATGTATTCAAAACCGTGCAGAACGTGGATCTCGCGGCAACCTTTCCGATCATGCCCTACAGCGAGGCAATGCGCCTCTATGGTTCGGATAAGCCAGACCTGCGCGTCAAGCTTGAGTTCACAGACCTCGCCGACGTCATGAAAGACGTTGATTTCAAAGTGTTTGCTCAAGCGGCGACGACTGAAGGCAGTCGCGTGGTTGCCCTGCGTATTCCTGGCGGTGGTGCAATCTCCCGCAGTGAGATTGATAATTACACCAAGTTTGTCGCGATCTACGGGGCTAAAGGCCTAGCTTGGATCAAGGTCAATGACATCTCAGCGGGTCGTGATGGCTTGCAGTCGCCGATCGTCAAAAATATCCATGACGCTGCCTTAGCAGAAATGGTCAAGCGCACAGGCGCACAAAATGGCGACTTGATTTTCTTTGGCGCAGATCGCGCCAAAGTGGTCAACGATGCAATTGGTGCCTTGCGTGTCAAGATCGGCCATAGCGAGTTTGGTCGCACCAATGGTTTATTCGAAGACGCATGGAAGCCATTGTGGGTTGTCGACTTTCCGATGTTCGAATACGACGAGGAAGCCGATCGCTACGTGGCGGCCCATCATCCGTTTACAAGCCCCAAAGAGGGCCATGAAGACTTGCTCACCACCGATCCGTCCAAGGCGATTGCAAAAGCCTATGACATGGTGCTGAACGGTTGGGAAATCGGGGGTGGTTCCGTCCGTATCCACCGCGAAGAAGTTCAAAGCAAGGTGTTCCGTGCTCTCAAAATCGACGCCGAAGAAGCGCAACTGAAGTTCGGCTTTTTACTCGATGCGTTGCAGTACGGCGCACCACCTCATGGCGGCATCGCGTTCGGTCTGGATCGTATTGTGACAATGATGACGGGTGCCGAGTCAATTCGTGATGTGATTGCTTTCCCCAAGACGCAGCGCGCGCAGTGTTTGCTCACGCAAGCCCCGTCGCCGGTGGACGAGAAGCAATTACGCGAATTACATATTCGCTTGCGTCAACCAGAAGTTAAACAGCCTTAAGCGGGTATGCGACCCACCGGCGTGGGTCGCTTCTCAACATGTCTCTGCTTCGTGTCGTCAGCTACAACATCCACAAAGGTCGCTCCTTAGCCGGACGCGACTCAATGGGGGAGCTGCGACTTGGCTTGCATGGCTTGCGTCCTGATGTGATGTTCTTGCAGGAAGTGCAGGGACGCAATGACAAGCATCTGAGATTGCACGCGCAGCATGAGTCTCTTGCGGCTGCGCTGCACATGGAGTGCGCGTACGGGTGTAATGCCATACGCAGCAAGACGGATCATGGCAACGCATTGCTGTCTCGCCATCGTATTCTCAGTCACGAAAACCAGGACATCTCTGATCACCGTCTCGAGCAGCGCGGTCTTTTACACGGTGTGATTGCTGTGAATGGTCGTGAGGTGCACTGCTTTGTGGTGCATCTAGGTTTATTTGCCGGGGGGCGGAGACGTCAAATTGAAGTGATGGCCGAGCGCATTAATCGGATGGTGCCTGAGGGCGCTCCGATTTTGATAGCTGGCGATTTTAATGACTGGAAGGATACGCTTGCGCCTTTTTTTGTGGAGCAGTTGGGTGTCTACGAGGTTTTTGCCAATTCGCCACGTACGCACGGTATCGCGCCGAGACTGAAAGAGTCCATGCATCATTTGCGCGGCGTGTGGCGGGGCGAAAGTCTGGATGAAATACGCGCGGGTGTCGTGGGACGGCAGCTAGAGCGAAGAAATCAACTAATCATGCCGGGTCAGCAGAGCATGGTGCCGCCACCGAGGACATTCCCTTCGGCTTTTCCAATGCTGAGGTTGGATCGTATTTATCAGCGTGGCTTTGCCGTGCGCAGTGCGCGAGTGTTGCGCGGGAAGCCGTGGTCACAGCTGTCGGATCATTCGCCTATATTGGCGGAGTTAGAGTTGCCTTGATTGGGCACTAAAAATATCCGAAACGAGATGTGGCTGAGTGCTGCGATCTTGTTTGCAAGACAAATTATCAGTGCGAGCCTTAGCTTAGTCACACTTGTCCTAGCCCTGTATTTTATTGGACCTGTTGAGTATGGGGTGTTTGTTAGCGCATCAAGTTTGATCAGTATTTTTTGTGCGATATGTAACTTAGGTATTGGCGCGTATCTATTGCGTAGTCCGTCCAAACCTAGTTCTTACACCTACGACCAGGCATTTACTATTTTGCTCATGACGGGCATGACCGCCATTGTTGTAGGTGTATTTTTGCTAGAGCAAATATCAGCTTGGGTTGGGGTTGTAGATTTAAAACAATTAGCCTTTGCTTTATTGTTCTCGATACCAGTCGTGATCGTTAGTCGTGTACCTCAGTGCAAAATAGAGCGTCAACTCGACTATGCATTAGTAGCTAAGGTCGAGCTGTTGGCAATTATATTTAGATTCTTTTTGACGCTGTTTTGTTTTATCGGCGACCTTGGGGTGTGGAGTCTAGTCTACGGTTGGTGGGGATTTCATATCTTGACCTTGTTAGGCTTTTTGTATCAGGGAAAGTACACCCCCCATCTGTGTTGGAAAATCAAACTACTCAAGCCAATGCTAGTTTTTGGCATGAAGACTTGGCTTGCACGCAGCATCTTTAATTTAAGGGATTTAGCTAATCCGTTGATTGTTGCAAAAATTTTAGGTACAGAAGCTGTCACCATAGTTTCAATTGCGACAAATTTGTGTGAGGTTGCTGCAATTGGACTCGGTGTATCCCAACGCATCAGCGGTGGCGTATTTGGAAAGTTTCAAAAGAACAAAGAAAAACTATCCACTGCAATCTCCGAGGGGACATTTCTACAAGTCTGGATCGTTGGGTTTTTTCAGTCGACCATTATATTGATTGGTCTATTGCTTTCAAAATATTTGGATTCAGTGTGGCAGAGCGCACTGTTGTTGCTGCCTTATGTAAGTATTTATTATCTTGTGCTTGCATTGATACAGTTAAATATTTCAGCACTTTATACGCACAATAAAGTGGGGTGGATTATTTTTATCAATATTGTTTATGTTTTTATATTGATGTTTTTAGCCTACCTTCTGAGTAAGCGATACGGGATCAATGGATATGGCTTTGCCGTAGCGGCGAGTTCGTTTTTATTGTTAGTTTTTCTTTTTGCAAATGGACTGCGATCTCGCGCGGATTTATCGACTTACTCGGTCATCACAGCAAGCTTTTTTGCTACTCTATTGTTTGTTTTAGAAAGCAGTCCATGGGCTATATTGCTCATTTCATTACTATTCATTATTAAACCCATCAGAGAAGAGTTTAAAAAAATAATGCACCGAATTAAATTCGGTTGGTTGAAAACGAATATGGAATAGTGGTGGAATCGCTCGCTAGTCGATAGTGATCTGGATTTTCGTAACAGTAAGCGTGATCGACGGCATTGATTAAGATCGCAGGATTGTTCAGGTAGTTTTGGACACCATGCCATACCTTAGGCGGAATCACGAGTAGGCTTGGTCTGTGTGACCCAAGTTTGATTTCGTTGATTTTTCCAAATGTCGGCGAGTCTGTGCGGCTATCATAGAGTACGACACGCATTTGGCCTGCAACAACAAATAGACGATCAGTTGTTTCTCCATGTGCGTGCCATGCGCTTAGACCGCCAGATTGAAATGTTGAAACAAAAATTTGATCCACACGATCATTTTTAGGATGCCATTCTGTCCTAAATACCTCATTCAAGTGCCCATAGTCCGTTAAAACAGCGTTGATCTCGCGTACAGTCACCCCATGAATTAGGCTAGGTTGCGAGGGTTTCCAATCCTTGGTAATACTTTGCTGGTCTTTCGTAGCTGCTTGTAAAAGCCATTTGGATGTGACAGACATCTTGTGATGTTCCATAAACTAGTGATCGTTGGGGAGACGAGGATTCAATCCTCGTGTGCGGCGAAGTTTTCTTAAAAAAGAGCCTTTGCTGTGGTAACGGAGCCAATATTTAGGTGATGGTGGAAAAAATCTGCACATCACCATCAGCTTCCGGATAAGTGACTTAAATAAATTTGATGCGTTATTGAGTGGTGAGAAAGCCCGCTGATACTCTGATTGACCACACAGTCCTGAGAGAACGTCACAAATACAGTTAGGGTCTTTTAAACGTTCGACCCAAAATTTGTGCTCATGATCAAGACGTTTGCGGTATGAGTTTTTTCTGTTTCCAGACTGTATGAGTACTGCACTTACAACTGGGTCAGCAAGGAGTTGAGCGCCAGATTGATGGGCGCGGTAAAGCCATTCTTGCGAGGGCACCGCACGAATTTCATTTGCGCGTTTCCATGGACCAATTTTTTGTATCAAATTGCGCCGCATGACCCAAAGCGAGGCAGGTACGATCATCCATGCTTGATAAGGCTGACTGAAGTCGCACAGCGCACCACATATAGCGTGAGTGTGTCCTTTTAGCCCGATTGCGAGCCCCTGTCCAAAGACTAAATCTACATCAGTTTCTTGCAGGCGCTGCACGCTGCGTTCAAGATGGTTAGGTAGCCATAAATCATCATGATTCAGGAAGGCCAGGTATTCCCCCTTGGCCATTTCTGCGCCCTGATTATTTGGACCGCTTTGCTCACCCCAATTCTGGTCGAGGTTAATAAACCGGATGCGCGGATCGCCGATGCGCTCAATTACGCTTGCAGTGTCGTCCGTGCAGGCATCACCAATGATAAGCAACTCCCAGTCTTGGAAGTTGCCAGATCTAAGTGATTGAATAGCATACCCAATAATGTTGCTTCGGTTGTAAGTCGCCATGACAACTGAAACCGCGGGCGTGTGTCGGGGTGGGGGCATGCGATGAATGCTCGAATTGTAATAATCGTACTAGTACTAAATGATACTTCAATTGGTGCAAATGAATTTGCAATTACATTTAGAAAGAGGGTCTCGACAGCACGTTATATTCTCGCGGTAACCCAATGTTCAAAACCTTATCGCAGTGTTAAAGGCGAAAGTTTTGAAAATGGCGGTATCCGCACATTAAATGAGTGAGCTAGTAATGATCACTCCTGCCAGATAGCGCCACACCAATTCGGAGAAGTAAGTAACACAGCCCATCTGCGATACGTCCTAGAAAAGGCCGATTGCCATAGAGTGTGAGCTCAATAATCCTGCTTCCTCGTATCATCGCGTTTTCAAGTGACTGGCGAAGCTGCATCGTAAAGCCGGCATCATCGATCAGCACATTCGCCTCTCGCGCAAGAAGTAGGCTAAAGGGGTCGAGATTAGACGAGCCCACAAAAGAGACCCCATCGATGACTGCAACCTTTGCGTGGAGAAAGCTGGGTAAATATTCATAGATCTCGATGCCCTCGCGCAGGAACAAGTCATAGATCCAGCGTGTGGCGTGGTATTGCATTTGATACTCGATTTTGCCTTGTAAAAGAAGGCGAACCTTAACGCCACGATTCGCTGCATCGATCAACGCGCGACGCAGCTTTCCGCCCGGCAGAAAATATGCGTTGGCGATGATAATTTCATTTTTTGCAGCAGAAATATGAAACAAATAGGATGTTTCAATTGTGCGTCGATAGCGCAAGTTGTCGCGCAAGATCACTGCGGCGCGCATATTGGCGGGCTTATTGGAGGCGTTTAAAGAAGATGGGTTAGCTGCCGTATTAGTGCGCGTGTTTGAAGCAGCGCTAAATGAAGCGTTTGATGAAGTCCTGTTTCTTTTAAAGTATCGCAGTCTTGTACGTAGATGTTTGAGGTGACGCTGCCCCCAGCTTCGTACATTCTTTTGTGATCTATGGCTTGAGCTGTTGTCGGAAGAGGACACGCCATTTTTACCATTCCCGTACTTGCGCGTGCGTAGCCACAGCAGGTCCATCGCCTCCACCAGATCCAGTACGATCGGACCCGTCACACGCACTGCATAGTCATAGCGAGCATCCGTCGCGCGAACGTCGGGATCTGCTGTGGAGTAGTCATCCTCAAAATTGATACCACCAACAAACCCTACCATCCCGTCGACCACCACAATCTTTCGATGGAGTCTGCGCAGACGCATGAAATCAAAAGACTTCAAGGTGAAGTGTTTTGGCTCGGGTCGATAAATCCTGCATTGTGCGCCCGCTTCGCGAAGAGTGCGTGCGATGGTCTCATCCTCGGCTGCGCTGCCATAGCCGTCAATGACCAGCCTGACTTTGAGGCCGCGTTTGGCTGCTAGTATCAGATGATGGAGAATTTGCCTGCCTGCGATATCGAGTCGAAAAATGTACATTTCGACATGGATACTCGTTGTGGCGGCATCAAAGGCGGCACACAGCGCGGGGAAGAGTTGCACGCCGTTTTCTAAAAGAGAAACAGCATTATCAGTTTTCCAGCGTATATGAGGGTGCGCGAGCTGCATGACAGGCAAAAGCTTTCCTTTTATTAATAATGCCTTTCAGTCTGAGCCAATATTCCCTCAGCTTCAACACCTACGCACAAGAACGTACGTAAACACCACAATACAAGAATTGCAACGGAATGTTGCTAACCTATTGACACTTAGAGCACTTATGCTTTCTTACGCCCGCCTACAAACCCGGTTGCCAAGGCCGTCCCCAGCAATATCACACCGCCACCCAACACAATCCGCAGAGTGATGCTTTCATCCAAAAACAGCCAGCCCCATAGCACGCCAAACACCGGGATTAAAAATGTCACGGTCATGGCACGCGGTGGTCCCACACGGATTAACAGTCGGTAGTACAGCACATAAGCAATCGCAGTACAGAGCAAGCCAAGCCCCACCAAAGCCGCCCAGGCACTCCCTGAGATCGGCTCAGTGGGCCACGTGTAGAGTGTGAAGGGCAGTAAAACAACCCCTGCCGCGATCAACGAACCCGCGGCCGTCGCGATCGGATCCGCATCCATCAGATATTTCTTGGTGTAGCTAGCCGCAATTCCATAAAAAATCGGTGCGGCGACTCCCGCAATTACGGCGTAGGTCGAGGCTGTGTCGTTAAAGGAGAGCTTGTCCCAGACCAACACCAGGATCCCGGCAAAGCCCACCATCAGTCCGAGCATGCGCAGCGGTGGGAGGGTGTCTTTGAGCCAGACCCAGGCGATCGCAGCGCCCCAGAGCGGTGTTAGCGCGTTGATGATGGACATCGTGCCCGCTGGCAACGTCATCGTGGCGAAGTTAAAAAAGATAAACGGCAGTGCCGAGTTAAAAATACCTACGATGATGATTGATCGCCAATAGGTGCGGATCATGGCGATCTTATTGCGCCACAGCAGCAGCGGCACTAAGGCTACACCCGCAATCAGCGTGCGCATCCCCGAGAGTGCGATCGGCCCAAAGTCACCGACCGCGAGTCGGATAAACAGAAAAGAGCTTCCCCAGATTGCAGCGAGCAACAACAAAACGTACACATCTATACGGCGCATGGGGTGTGTGAGGATCTTTGGGTTAAAACGAATAAGTCACTATAAACTAGTAGTGATTCAGTGAATGCCGATAACATATAGCAACCCTATGCCAAACACAGACCGCCAAACACCCTCGCTGGTTCCGACAACAACGTCCTATGACATCATCATCGTGATGCCCGTCTACGAGGACCGAGAGGCCTCTGGTCAGTTGTTTCGCGAGTTATACGCACAATACGGCGCTTCCGTATTTGTTGTCGCCGTCGATGATGGATCACTCAAGCAACCCATCAATGCCGAGTCTTTAGATGAGATTGGTTTGCCGGGGGCGGTTATCCATTTACGCAGAAATGTTGGACATCAGCGAGCGATTGCGATCGGACTGCATTATGTTGCAGAAAATTTTCCGAATGCACCTCGCACAGTCGTGATGGACTCTGACGGCGAGGACATGCCCGCTACGATTCCGCAGTTGATCGCGCCACTCGAATCAGAGGAGGTGGATGTCGTTGTTGCGCAGCGTAAGAGCCGTATGGAAACGGTGCACTTCAAGTTGTTTTATCTGGTGTACAAATTTATCTTTCGTTTGCTCACCGGTCGGAAAATCAATTTTGGTAATTTTGTCGCACTCAAGCCCGCGGCAGTTCGGCGCCTCACCTCGATGCAAGAACTGTGGACCCATCTAGCAGGTTGCGTGTTGTTGTCCAAGCTTCGTACCCACGCGGAGCCGATCGATCGCGGTCGGCGCTATGCGGGCAAAAGCAAGATGAATTTCACCGGACTGGCGCTGCACGGTTTTCGTGCGGTCATGATCTTTGCCGAGGATGTATTGGTGAGAGTGGGAATTGTGTGCTCAATGGTGGCGGCGCTTTCAATCGTTGCGGGTCTCATAGCAGTCGCATTGAAAATTATTGGCTTTGCGACACCAGGATGGTTCTCTGTGACGCTTGGAATTCTGTTGATTGTTTTTTTACAGACCGGAGCGCTGACGCTTGTGGCACTGATGCTCAGCGGTGTCGTGCGCGGTACGTCCGAGTCGCCGCAGCAGTACCGACAGTATATTGATCGGATTAGTTACACGAAGTGAATCACACAGAATGAAATATCTAAAACTATCCGTACTCATCCTGGTGTTTGTCATCGCCCTTGCGGTGATTTACGTCATACACAGTTGGTATTTCAACGTTGACGTGGTGTTTTACAGTGCTATTGCGGATGGTGTGCTCGCTGCAGTGGTCACCCTAATCGTAGCTTTAACCTTCAAATGGTTCGAGAGCTTTAGCGGTTTTGAAAAACTACAGACCTTTGTGATCTGTTTGCTATTGGGCTATGGGATTGCGATTTCAGTCCCGACCGTGGTTGATCGCTCTTTGTCGATGTACATCCTGGAAAAATTGCAGCAACGCGGTGGAGGGATACAGCTTGCGGCTTTTGATACCGTGTTTAAAGATGAATACGTCAAAGAGCATCGGCTCGTCGATATTCGTTTAACAGAGCAATTGCAGTCGGGGACCATCGTGATCGAAGACGGTTGCGTCAAGCTGACCGACTGGGGGCGCGTGGTCGCTCAAAGTACGACTTGGTTTCGGCAAAACCTATTACCAAAAAACCGTTTAATTGGTGAGGGTTATAGCAGCGATCTCACGATGCCATTGCGAAGTGGCGTTGAGCGTCAGGATTATTTGTGTCGGTAAAAGGCGCCATTAATCAACGTCACTTAATGCTTAAGATCATGTTGTAGTGCTTTTGAAATATTCGATTGTCCTTCCTAGCCCTGTTGCAAGATCAATCGTGGGTGTCCAGCCTAGCAGATCTTTCGCTTTGGAAATATCGGGGCAGCGTTGTTGGGGATCGTCCTGTGGCAAAGGCAGAAAGCTGAGCTTGCTCTTAGATTCAGTCAGCCGCAGCACCTGCGTCGCAAGCTCAAGCATCGTGAACTCGCCAGGATTGCCAAGATTGACGGGACCTAGCACCTCTGGAGCAGAACCCATCAGGCGGATAAAGCCCTCTACCAAGTCATCGACATAACAAAAGCTGCGCGTCTGTGACCCATCGCCATAGATGGTGAGATCTTCGCCGCGCAGTGCTTGAACAATAAAGTTACTCACGACACGGCCATCGTTTGAGGCCATGCGCGGTCCGTAGGTATTAAAAATACGTACGACCTTGATCGGTACACCATACTGGCGGTGGTAATCAAAAAATAACGTTTCTGCCGCGCGTTTGCCTTCGTCGTAGCAGGCGCGCGGACCAATTGTGTTGACGTTGCCAAGATACGTTTCGGATTGAGGGTGAACGAGCGGGTCACCGTAGACCTCAGAGGTGGAGGCCTGAAAAATCTTCGCGCCTGTTTTGCGCGCAAGATCCAACATGTTGATCGCACCTACTACACTCGTTCTGATCGTGTGAACGGGATCATGCTGATAGTGTACAGGCGAGGCAGGGCAAGCCAGATTATAGATTTCATCGACGTGCTCAAGTGATAGCGGCGTCGTGACATCCTGTTCAATCAACGAAAAATTCGTCTGCGTTTTCAGATGATTCAAATTGCTGCGTTGCGCAGTCAGGAAACTGTCAAGACAGATCACATGATGGCCTTGGGCCAGGAGTCGGTCACAGAGATGACTGCCTAAAAATCCCGCACCGCCGGTCACTAAAATCGTTTTCATATGATTGCTAATTTCTTTAAATTTAATGGCATTGCGCGTGATTGTATCGGCTTTAAGCTTAGCGACGACCAATGCCCGCATACGTGAATCCCGCAGCTTTGAACGCCTCTGGTTGAAGCGCATTACGGCCGTCTAGTACCAGTCGGCCTTGCATCACGGCTTGAATTTTAGTTGGCAAGATCTCCCGGTATTCGAGCCATTCGGTCACGAGCACCAGAGCTTCGGCGTTGCGTGCAGCCTCAAGTGCATCATCTTGAATCACAAGACTGCCGCTACGAATTAGATCAGCGAATACTTGTTGAGCGACCTCTCCTGCCACGGGGTCGTGCGCGCTCACTTTTGCACCAGCAAGGCACAAATCGCGGATCAGATTGACCGAAGACGCCTCGCGCATATCGTCTGTGCCTGGTTTGAAGGCCAGCCCCCACACCGCAATGTTGCGCCCGTACAGATTTTTTCCCATTCGCGCCATCAGCAACTCATACAGGTAGTGTTTCTGTTTTTTGTTACGCGACTCGATGCCTTGAAGCATGAGTGGCTCGACACCGACACTTTGCGCTATCCGTATCAGTGCTTGCACATCCTTTGGAAAGCATGAGCCGCCATAGCCCGCACCCGCGTTTAAAAATGCCGGTCCGATTCTGGAGTCGGATCCAACGCCGCGTTTGACGGCTTCGACATCGATCTCAAAACGATCACACAGCGTTGCCATCTCGTTCATGAACGAGATGCGGGCGGCCAGCATGCCGTTGGAGGCGTACTTGATCAACTCTGCTTCTTTGATGCCAACGCATAGCAGCTGACTTTCACTTTTTACAAAGGGTCGATAAAGCGAGAGTAATTGCTCACGCGTTTTGTCGCTAGAGGTACCAAGCACCACGCGGTCAGGATTGAAAAAATCCTCCAGCGCGGCGCCTTCCTTTAGAAACTCAGGGTTGCTTGCGACATCGAACTCGATGAACAGTTTGCGTTGAAATAACTGCCAGGCGATTTGGCCTTTGACCAGATCGCCTGTGCCTACTGGAACCGTTGATTTGTTGATGATGACGGCTGGGCAATTGAGTTCTTGGCCGATCTCTGAGGCGGCCGCGAGCACATAGCGTAGATCCGCTGACCCGTCTTCGCCTTGCGGCGTGCCGACGGCGATAAAGATCAAAAGGGGGTCTTGGTTAGCGCTTGTAGCAGAGGAATTGGATATTGGATGTTCCGGATCGGGTTGGCCGATCGTGGCAAGTCCTGCCCGGATATTTTCTGCAAAGGAAAGCGTTTGATCAGCGACAGCAGAGGTCAGGCGTTCTTTGAGTCCAGGCTCATAGATCGGGATCTCTCCTGCGCGAAGCATATTGATTTTGCGTATGTCGGTATCGACACAGACAACGCGATTTGTTGCGCTGGCCAAACACGTTGCAGTCACCAGACCAACGTAGCCCGCACCAATGACTAAAATATTCACGCAATTATTCCGATTTAAGTTATTGACTGAAGTTTCTCATATGGATGCGTGAGCAGATCCAGGCGATGGCAAATGACATCACGACACACAATACCAGTCCAAGCTTGACGCCGATCGTAATCGAAATCCGTGCGACAAGAATCCCCACAAGCGCGGTACCAAAGGCGCTGCCCAGGGCCCGGGTGGTTTGTATGATGGCGGAGGCGACACCAACATCCCGCTGTTCGGCCAGCATTTGCATGAAAAGCGTGAAATTAGGCAGCATAAAGCCCAGACCGAAACCGCATAGAGACAAGCTGAGCAGGATCCACCAGCCCGGACTCTCCGCAGAAAACGTCAACGTCAACAGGCAACCAAGCCCTAGCACGAGACTGCCAAACACCATCAGTCGACCCGGTTCGTTTTGTTTGGGAAACATCCTGCCATTGAAAATACTGCCGATGGAGGTGCCCGCGACGAGGGGTGTCATCAAAAGACCTGCATGTGAAGGGCTGTAGCCAAACACGTCCTGTAGTAGAAGCGGGATGTAGAAGATCAGGATAAACATCACTGCACCGGACAATAATCCAGCCATGTTGAGTCGTCGCGACTCAATGGTTGCGAGCACACGCAGGGGAAATATGGGGGTTGTGGCGCGTCTTTCTACTGGGATCAGCAGTAAGGCCGAGGCAATGCCCGCCGCAATCATGCCAAGTCCCCAGAGGCGGTAGGAAGACTCACCTTGCGCAGTTAATATTTCAACGCCCGCAAGCGGAGCACCGACTGCGATTGTCAGTAAAACTGAGCCCAGCCAATCCAGTCTGACTCGCGCGGTCCGTAGGGGTTTGATCCAGGGAAAATACAGCCAGGTTGTCACGATGCCAATCAGGGCGGCGATTGGCGTGACAAAAAATGCTGCTCGCCAGCCTAGTTCTTGAGTGATGGCGCCACCCAAAATTGGACCGATCCCGCTCGCCGCGGCGAAGGTGACTGAGGTGATGAGCATCCAGCGTACTCGACGACGCGGATCCGGGAACAAGTCAGCAGGCGCCGCAAAGGTGGTCGCGATCATCATCCCGCCTCCTAACCCTTGAAGCACCCGAAAGACAATCAACTGCTCCATGGACTGTGATAACCCCCCGAGTACCGAGCCTAAGACGACTAAGCCCATCGAAATGATCATCAGGGGCTTACGACCGTAAAGATCCCCTAACCGACCAAAAATCAAAATCGCGATGGCGGAGGCCAGAAAGTATCCAGTACCTACCCAAGCATAGAGCTCCATACCGCCAAGAGCCTGTACGACTTGCGGTAAAGAGGTGCTGACAATCGTTGCATCGAAAGCCACCACCACGGCTGAGGCCGCAATACCGGTCATCGCCAGGAAAAGTTCCTTGCGTGAGGAGTCATTAGGCGCAGGGGGCGGGAGCTGCATTGGGTCAGTGGGTTTAGCTGTCAGGGTAAGATGTAAAAAAGGACGAAAGATCTAGGGTTAATACCTATAATCAGAGCATAGCATTGAGTGCTCGTGAAATGCCCCGAACAGGAAGAGAAAGATCGGATGCGAGTCCTACACGTTTTTAAGACATTTTTACCCGACACATTCGGTGGGATCGAACAGGTTATTCATAGCCTTGCCAGTCACACACAGCCATTTGGTGTTGAAAACAGGGTGCTTACTTTGACGCAGCATCAGCCAAGAACTGAGGTGGATCCGTCGGGGTATACGATCGTCCGTCACAAATGTGATCTTTATGTGGCCTCAACCGGTTTCTCATGGCAGTTTTTTGTCAATTTCAAAAAAGAAATTGAATGGGCAGATGTCGTGCACATGCATTTCCCCTGGCCTTTTGCGGATCTTTGCTATGAGCTCGCGCGTGTGCGTAAGCCGACAGTCGTGAGTTATCACGCCGATATTGTTAAGCAAGTATTTCTCAACAAACTGTACCAGCCCCTATTGAATCGCTATTTTTCTCATGTCGATGTGATTTGTGCCGCATCGCCTGGACTCTTGGGTACGAGCCCGGTGCTTAAACGGTTTAAGGATAAGACACGGTTGGTGACCTATGGCATTCAACAGGCGGATCGTCTGGCTGGAGATGATCCGGATGTGGTGCAGTGGCGGAATCGTTTTGGAAACAGATTTTTTTTGTTTCTGGGCGCCCTACGGTATTACAAAGGTTTGCACATACTGATCGAGGCGCTAAAAGGCCGCGACTATCCGGTTGTGATCGCGGGGAAAGGGTCGGAAGGTGATGCACTTAAAGCGCAGGCACTGGCAGCTGGTTTGAATAACTTGCATTTTTTGCCTGAGGTTTCACCAGAACAAAAGCCCAGTTTGATGCGCGCTGCCTACGGCTTCGTCTTTCCGTCGCATCTGTCCTCGGAGGCGTTTGGTATTGTTTTGGTAGAAGCCGCTCAGCAGGGTACGCCGATGATTAGTTGCGAGTTGGGTACGGGAACCACCTATGTGAATCAGCATGAGCGCACTGGACTTGTCGTGCAGCCTTCGGATCCTGAGGCCTTTGGTGTCGCCATGGATACTTTTTGGCAACATCCTGAAAAAGTCTGTGTTTGGGGAGCTCAAGCCCTACAGCACTTTGATAAGCACTTTAAGGCTGAGGTGATGGCCCAAGAGTATTTGGCTGTTTATCAGTCGGTACTTTGAGCACGTTTCACACTTTTATAGCTGATCGAGTTTCACTCCTCGCCAATCAGCGACGACCTGAAAAGAATTGCTTGAGCTTGCGCACCCCGGTTCCAAGTGCTCTTAGCGGACGCGTCACCTTCCAGGACGTGCTGTTGTAGACATCGCTGATCTGTTGGTTGAGTGCTGTAATTGCTTGCTCTGCAGAATTTAGGCGCTCAGTGGCGGGTCCAGTTACTACGTTTATTTCGCGAATGATTGCATCTAAGGCTTCCGGACGAATCGTTTCGTCGTACCGACTAGCAAGAGTATCAATCGTCAACCCAACGTCAATCTCGAAAGCGGATTTAAAGTGTGTGAGGATGCTTTCATCCGCCGATTTTTGCGCGATCACAGCGTAATCTGGGCTCGCTCCACTCAAGACATCCCTCAAAGTTGGTGATACTTTTTGTCGCAGCTCTGGTGTCTCTTGAAGCCTCAAGACAGTGGTATTCAGAAAGCCATAATATTTGGGCACAAACATCAACAAGCCCGGTGGGATTGGGCGTGTATGTGTTGGATCAAGATAAAAACTCGATGTGCCAACCATGATGTTCTCAGGATTGGGCGTCTCCATGATCAGCAGGCCGCCTGGCTTTAAGACCCGATGCGCTTCTGAGACTAAGGCACGCAACACGTCAAAAGGAATGTGCTCCACGAGATGAAAGGCTGATAAGATCGAGGCTGACGCGTCTTCGAGTCCATTCAGAGCAGCAATCGCGTCTTGTGTTCTGACGTTCAGATTTAGAGCTCTGCAGTCCGCGAGCATGCCATCATCTAGATCCACTCCAAGAGCCGTAAAACCTTTGTTGCGGAGAATTTCAAGCCACTCACCGCGACCACATCCTAGATCTAGTGCGATGGCATCTGGATACAACGCTAGCAGTGGCTCTATGAAAGGAAAATAGACATCCAAACGCGCTGTGATCTCGGCGCGAGTGCCTCTGAACGCATGCTCAAACTGACTGTAAAAATCGTCACTCATCGGTTGATCTCAAGTACCGGAGGCATCCAGGAGGATCCAATAAAATGCTCATGTCCAATGTTTATAACTTGAAATACAAGAGCGTGGTCAACCCAGTCGTAATTTTGTCCAATGTGCGTATCCGACTCATGCAGAGCGATTGAAATCGAATAGGAGCCCTCGCCAAGGTTGGCAGCAAAGCTCGCGTTGAAGGTCACAAGTTCGCCTGCCTTCAGATGCTGGAGCGTTTGTTTTAAATAAAAACTATTTGTGCCATAAATGGTTTGACCCAGACGGTCTTTAATGACGTAGCCCATCACTAATTGGTCAACGTCTGTATGCACCTTAGTGATGACTCGTAAGGTGACCTGTTGTCCGACTTTGACTTGTTCGAGCGCAGTGTCGTTTTCATCTAGCAACTGCACGGATTCAGTTTTGACTGCAGCGGTGCCAGAGCGCGTTTGTATTCGACCACTTGAGTCTTTTGCCTGGTCAATACGAACAGCTTCTCGCGCACTTAATAGTGCGTTGTAGTAGTCCATCACGGCTTCCGGCGCTCCCTCGAGGGCGATTTCGCCGTTATTTAGCAGGATGGCGCGATCGCAGACAGCTTGGATAGCGGCCTTGTCGTGCGAGACAATAAGCAGCGTGGTGCCGAGCTCACGAAAAACTCGGATCCGATCAAAACTTTTGTGTTGAAAATAGGCATCACCTACGGAGAGCGCTTCGTCGATGATGAGTACATCGGGTCGATGGGCTGTTGCGACGCTAAATGCCAGACGCATCTGCATGCCGCTGGAATACACGCGTACGGGCTCATCAATGTAGTCGCCAATTTCTGCAAAAGCTTCAATGTCTGGCATTAGGCGCTCAATCTCTGCGCCACTGAAACCTAACAGCTGGGCTGCCATGTAGACATTTTGTCGTCCAGTGAAGTCTGGATGAAAGCCAATGCCGAGCTCCAGCAAGGCCGCCACGCGTCCGGTGACGTGCACTACCCCACTGGTAGGCTGTATCGTGCCCGTAATTAATTTTAGAAGGGTACTTTTTCCCGCGCCGTTGACGCCGATGATACCGAGCGCTTCGCCTTGTTGCAGATTAAAATTGATGTTACGCAGAATGGATTTATCAGTGTGCCGTACACCTGCAAAAGGAACGATCCATTCGAATAAGCGTGACCAGCGACTCGGATATTGCCGATAGGATTTGCTCAGGCCTTTGACGTCGATCGTTCCCATCAGAGCTCATCCACGATTTCACTGGCTAGTCTGCGAAATAAACGCATACACCACAGACTGAGGAGTCCAGAGGCGAGGGTAATTGGCCACAGGCTATACCAGTCTGGCCACGTATTGCTGACCAAAATGTTTTGGTAGGCCGCCACGATGTGCGTCATAGGATTTAAATAGATGAGCCAGCGAATTCCTTCAGGAATAATCGTGATTGGATACACAATGGGTGTCAGCCAAAACCAAAACTGCACAAATATTCCAAAAAACTGACCAATGTCTCTAAAAAAGACATTCAAAATTCCGAGGCTCAAACCTAAGCTGGTTGCAAAGAGGACTTGGACGGCGAGCACTGGAAATAAGCCGATAAAGGACCACCCCGGAAAGTGGCCGGACAGAATTAAGAAAAGAGTAAAAAGTCCAAAGATAATGCCAAAATTTAACAGTGCACTGCCAACGACAATGATGGGCAAACACAGTCTGGGAAAGCTGAGCTTTTTAATGAGGTTTGCATTGTCGATGAATATTTGCAAGCATCGATTGGTGATCTCGGAAAAGAGCCCCCAGGTTAAAACACCAGCACACAGATAGATGCTATAGGCAAAGGTGGAGTCGACACCTGGCAGCTTGGCCCGCATGATTTGAGAAAAAATCACCGTGTAGACCGTGATCATCGCGAGTGGATTCAGAATATTCCACAGCGCACCCAACAGGGAGTTTCGGTATTTGGATTGAAATTCCCGAACGATGCTACCTACAATAAACGCTCGATAGCTGAAGAGGGCTCGGAGCATTTGCATAGGAGGATGTGTCAAGCTTTGAAGTTAAGTCTTTCATTGTATTATCAAAAACGGTCTATG
>JAURZO010000181.1 GCA_030653405.1 Zwartia sp.
CTCTGCGTTACTGGAGGTGTTGGATCCCGAGCAAAACCATACTTTCCAGGATCATTACATCGAAGTCGATTTTGATTTGTCGGATGTGATGTTTGTGGCGACTAGCAACACCTTAAACATTCCACCCGCTTTGCTTGATCGAATGGAAGTTATCCGTTTGTCTGGCTACACTGAGGATGAAAAGATCCATATTGCGCTTGATCACTTGGTTCCTAAAGTGATGAAGAATAACGGTGTTAAGCCCGAAGAGCTCCTCGTTGAGGAGTCCGCGATTCGTGACATCGTGCGCTATTACACCAGGGAAGCCGGTGTGCGTTCGCTTGAGCGTGACGTTGGCAAAATCTGTCGTAAGGTTGTCAAAAAACTCTTGGCCGAAAGCGAAGCAAGAAAAGCTGCAAAGTCATCCGAACCGATTGCGAAAGTGATCGTAAATTCTGAAAACTTGAGCGACTATCTTGGTGTGCGACGTTACAACTTTGGTATGGCCGAGAAGGAGAACCAAGTAGGACAGGTGACTGGCTTAGCTTGGACCGAAGTTGGTGGTGATTTGCTGACGATCGAAGTAGCAGACATGCCAGGCAAAGGTGTCATTCAGCGTACAGGCTCGATTGGTGACGTGATGAAGGAATCCGTCGAGGCGGCTCGCAGTGTGGTTCGCGCACGTGCAGCACGTTTGGGCATTACTGATACTATTTTCGAGAAGCGGGACATCCACGTTCACTTCCCTGAGGGCGCAACTCCCAAGGATGGCCCCTCGGCAGGTATCGCGATCACGACAGCAATTGTGTCAGCACTCACGCAAATTCCTGTGCGTGCTGATGTTGCGATGACGGGTGAAATCACTCTGCGCGGAGAGGTATTAGCCATAGGTGGTTTGAAGGAAAAACTCCTGGCGGCTCACCGTGGGGGCATCAAGACTGTTTTGATTCCTGAGGAAAACGTCAAGGATCTGGCAGAGATCCCGGATAATGTAAAAAATCATCTGGAAATTGTGCCAGTACGCTGGATCGACAAGGTCCTGGAAGTTGCTCTGTCCAGACCGACAACTCCATTACCTGAAGAAACAGTGATTGCCAAAGATGTCGTTACCAAGGCAGATGCTCCAGCCGTGATTGATCCTGTGATCAAGCACTGAGTTGCGTAAGCATAGAGAGAGGCGCCCAAGAGGCGCCTCTTTTGTTCTAAGTGGCGTCTCGTTTGTTGAGGAGTGCTTGATCGATGCAAGTGTTTGTGGATTCTGTTAGGCTCGATAAGTGGCTTTGGGCGGCTCGGTTTTTTAAGTCCCGCACCCTGGCTGTGACCGCGATTGAGGCAGGTAGGGTCTTGGTGGCAGAAGAACGTGCCAAGCCCGCACGCTTAATCAAAGTGGGTGAGCGATTGAAAATTAATCGTGAACAGGAGCGGATGGAATTGGTTGTTCGAGGGATAACGGAGTTGCGTAAGTCCGCGCCTCTCGCTCGACTTCTCTATGAGGAAACACCTGAAAGTATGCTCGCTCGTCAGACCGCGGCTGAGAACAGGCGTTTTTATAATGAGCCATCTCAAGACATTGCTGGTCGTCCGACAAAGCGTAATCGTCGTGCGTTAGAACGTTGGAAGGAAGGGTAATGTCATCCAAACTCAATGCACTCTTCGCATATTTTGGCGACATGTATTGAGTCCTCTTTAACGCGTTGTTCCTCAGTGCAGCGGCGTGTTGCGAATCAGGCCAAGCGCGATACCCTCAACAGAGAAGTCCTGACCCGGTTGAATGACGATTGTTTTAAAGTCAGGATTTTCAGGCAAAAGCTCAATGCGATTCCCTTTCTTGTGGAGACGTTTTACGGTGACCTCATCGTCAATACGTGCCACGATAATTTGTCCATTACGTGCATCACTCGTTTTTTTGATGGCCAGTAGATCACCATCAAGAATACCGACGTCTCTCATGCTCAATCCTTTTACTTTGAGCAGGTAGTCAGGTGCCTGAAGAAACAAGTTTGGATCGACACTAATCTCTTTTTCGATGTTTTCAGCAGCAAGCATCGGATAGCCTGCCGCAACCCGTCCGATTAGGGGGACGAGTACCTGTCCGATCTCGGGGAGCTTTTTGAGCTTGACTCGCCCTGTCTGACTGCCCGCAAGAGCTGGCTCTGTATCACTTGAATCAACTGCATTGGAATCAAGGGTGTTTGGATCAATCTCATCCGTCGACCCCATTAAGCTCGATTGAAGCGGCTCTGCTGAAAACGCTGCTGAAAACTCTGCGGCGAGTTCGGTTAAACGAATCCCACGTGAAGCACCCGCAGTCAGTTCGATCACTCCTTTTCTGGCAAGAGCCCGCAGATGATCCTCGGCTGCATTCGCTGAACGGAATCCGAGTGTTTGTGCGATCTCAGCGCGGGTCGGAGGAAAACCAGTCCGAATCACAGCCTGCCGGATCAAATCCAGAATTTGTTGCTGGCGATCGGTCAGTTTGATAGTCATGGTTAGCGCCTTGGGTCATGTGAGCGATGAAGTGAGCTCGAAATTTGCCGAATATATAAACAGTGCTGTTTATATACACAGTTATAATTTTGCATGAATTGTAAGGACTTTGCAAATGTTATCTGATCGGCATAGGGGGCAATCATAATTGATTGCGCCCCTGCCACACCACCCGGCATGCGGGTCCGCACCGGGCGGTTCGAGTGGTTGAGGTTATGAGAGACGGGGTAGACCCAGTTTGTCGTAATACCCAATCGTCAATACAC
>JAURZO010000064.1 GCA_030653405.1 Zwartia sp.
CAAGGACGTCAAGGGCAACAATGAGTTGCTGTCTCTGGTGCGTCCCGACATCATTCAGACCATTCATGAGCAGTATCTTGAAGCCGGTTCGGATGTGATCGAAACCAATACGTTTGGTGCGACTTCGATTGCCCAGGGTGACTATGATTTGCCAGAGCTCGCGTATGAGATGAATTTGCATTCAGCGCGCTTGGCAAGAGCGGCTTGTGACAAATTCAGCACGCCGGAGCGTCCTCGTTTTGTGGCGGGTGCGTTGGGGCCACAGCCTAAGACGGCCTCGATTTCACCAGACGTCAACGACCCGGGTGCTCGTAATGTGACGTTCGAGGAATTGCGCGTCGCCTACACAGAGCAGCTTAATGGGTTGCTCGACGGTGGGGTCGATCTGATTTTGCTTGAGACGATTTTTGACACCCTAAACGCCAAGGCTGCGATTTTTGCCGTCGAAGAGGTCTTTGACGCACGCGGTGAGCGATTGCCTGTATTGATTTCCGGCACGGTGACCGACGCCTCCGGTCGAATACTCTCCGGCCAGACTGTCGAGGGATTCTGGAACTCAGTGCGTCATGCTCGCCCGATCACGATTGGGTTGAACTGCGCGTTGGGTGCCGCCTTGATGCGCCCGTATATCGCTGAGCTCTCCAAATTGTGCGACACCTATGTCTGCGTCTATCCGAATGCGGGTCTGCCCAACCCCATGAGTGAAACCGGTTTCGACGAGACACCCGCTGATACGTCCGCGTTGCTGGAGGAGTTTGCCCGCTCTGGTCTTGTGAACATGGCAGGTGGTTGTTGTGGCACGACCCCTGAACATATCAAGGCGATCGCCGACAAGGTCTGTCAGTTGCCGATTCGGGTCGTGCCCGAGATCGCGGTTAAAACTCGACTATCGGGTCTTGAGGCGTTGAACATCGACGGCGAAACACTGTTTGTCAACGTAGGCGAACGTACCAATGTGACGGGCAGCAAAATGTTTGCGCGTCTGATCAAAGAGGAAAAGTACGACGAGGCCGTGGCAGTCGCGCGTCAACAGGTCGAAAACGGCGCACAGATCATCGATATCAACATGGACGAGGCCATGCTGGATTCGGCGGCATGTATGCATCGGTTTTTAAATTTGATTGCTTCCGAGCCTGATATTGCGCGCGTTCCGATCATGATCGATAGCTCCAAGTGGTCGGTCATCGAGACTGGGTTGAAGTGTGTCCAGGGTAAATCGATTGTGAACTCGATTTCTCTCAAAGAAGGTGAAGAGCCTTTTCTGAAGCAAGCGAGATTATGTCGTCGCTATGGTGCCGCGGCAGTGGTGATGGCGTTTGATGAGCAAGGTCAGGCGGACACGCTTGAGCGACGTAAGCAAATCTGCACGCGCGCTTACAACTTGTTGATCAATGAAGTCGGCTTTCCACCTGAAGATATTATTTTCGATCCGAACGTCTTCGCGATTGCGACAGGCATTGATGAGCATAACCATTATGCGGTGGACTTTATCGAGTCCACCAAATGGATTCGCGAGGCGCTTCCCCATGCGCGTATTTCGGGGGGCATCTCGAATGTGAGCTTTTCGTTCCGCGGTAATGAAGCCATGCGCGAGGCGATTCACACCGTGTTTTTGTACTACGCCATTCGTGAGGGACTCACGATGGGCATTGTCAATGCCGGGCAGCTTGGAGTGTATGCAGAGTTGTCGCCGACCTTGCGTGACTTGGTCGAAGATGTGGTGCTTGACCGGCCAGAGCCTATCGGTCTGACAGAGGCGGGCGATAACCGTACGCCAACCGAACGGCTGGTGTCTTTTGCCGATTCCGTCAAGGGCAGCGGCGCCAAGCGCGAAGAGGACCTCACCTGGCGCGAGCAAGCCGTCGAGAAGCGTCTGGCGCATGCCATGGTGCATGGCATGACGCAGTTCATCATCGAAGACACAGAAGAAATTCGTCAGCAAATCGCAGATCGTGGCGGACGTCCGATCGAGGTGATTGAAGGGCCGCTGATGGCTGGGATGAACATCGTTGGTGATTTGTTTGGCGAAGGCAAAATGTTTTTGCCGCAGGTCGTGAAGTCCGCGCGGGTGATGAAGCAAGCGGTGGGACATTTGATCCCCTTCATCGAAGCGGAAAAGAAATTGATTGAAGCGGCGGGTGGTGACGTCCGAGCCAAAGGCAAAATTCTGATCGCGACGGTCAAGGGCGATGTTCACGACATTGGTAAAAATATCGTGACCGTTGTGCTGCAATGTAATAATTTTGAAGTCATCAACATGGGCGTGATGGTCCCTGCGGCCGACATTCTCGGTCGTGCGAAAGCTGAAAAGGTCGACATCGTTGGTTTGTCCGGATTGATTACGCCGAGTCTCGAAGAAATGGCCTATGTGGCCAGCGAAATGCAGCGTGATGAGTATTTCCGCAGCCGCAAGATACCGTTGATGATCGGTGGTGCTACGACGAGCCGGGTACACACTGCAGTCAAAATCGCACCCCACTACGAAGGTCCTGTGATTTACGTGCCGGATGCGAGTCGTTCGGTTGGCGTTGCTCAAAACCTTGTTTCTGAGACGGCCAATACTTATCTTGAGGAACTTGCGGTCGAGTACGACGAGGTGAGACGTCGCCACGCGAATCGTCAGACGGCGCCGTTGATGTCGCTCGTGGATGCGCGTGCAGCCAAGCCTAAGATCGACTGGTCTGCCTATCAGCCTCCTCGCCCCAAGTTCATCGGGCGACGGACGTTTAAAAACTTTGATCTGTCTGAGTTGGCGCGCTACATCGACTGGACGCCTTTCTTTCAGACGTGGAGTTTGTTCGGACAGTATCCGGCTATTTTGGATGACAAGATTGTCGGTGAGCAGGCACGCAAGGTTCACATTGATGGCCAAGCGATGGTCAAGCGCATCATCGACGGTCGTTGGCTGACTGCCAATGGTGTGGTCGCGTTTTATCCCGCCAACTCCGTGAATGACGATGATATCGAGGTGTATCAGGACGAAACACGTCAGAAGGTCTTGTTCACGTGGCGCGGCTTACGCCAGCAAGGCATCAAGCGAGAGGGCGTTGAAAATAAATGTCTGTCGGATTTCATCGCACCCAAGTCTTCAGGGGTGATGGACTACATCGGCATGTTCGCGGTGACCGCCGGTATTGGTATCGACAAGAAAGAAAAAGAATTTGAAAAAGCGAATGACGATTACTCTTCGATCATGCTGAAGTCCCTGGCCGACAGGATGGCGGAAGCCTTCGCAGAGGCGCTCCATGCGCGTGTGCGCACGGACTTGTGGGGCTATGTCCCAGACGAGTCGTTGACCAATGAACAGATGATCAAGGAGGCCTATGTGGGCATCCGTCCGGCTCCGGGCTACCCCGCATGCCCTGAGCACGTCGTTAAAAAGGAAATGTTCGAGGTGCTCGATGGTGCGGATATCGGCATGATGCTCACGGAGAGTTATGCGATGCACCCGGCAGCGAGTGTGTCAGGCTTTTACTTCAGCCATCCTCAGTCGCAGTATTTCAGTGTGGGACCGATTGGCGACGATCAAGTTCAAGACTACGTCAAACGTTCGGGTCGCAGCGTTGAGGATGTGAAGAGGACCCTGGCGCCTAATCTCGGTTGAAATGGGCGTTAGGGGGTGAGTGACTCAAGTGCGAACGTCGCAGCGATGCCGGCAATCAGAAGGCCGGTCATCATGTTCCAGCCCAGCACGTTAGGGCGTGACTCGACATAACGGTAAAGTACTGCGCCGCCCAGTATTGAGACGGCTATCCCTGCGAGGATACCGATTGCATTGATCAGCAATCCGGTCGGGAACAGCACGTGCCACACCGCGCTCACACCAATGCACAAGCCGTAGTGGATTAGAAAAATGGAGTAGGAGCGCTGCCCCAGCCAATGCAGGGCGTCGGAGCGGGGCCACTGATCGAGCCATCCGCGTGCGCTGGCGACGCTCAGGATCAGCGCGCTGACGGTTGCCGTCGCGACCGACTTACGAAATTCAAACCCTAGCGCGATCGCGCCTAAAAGCACAATCAGTAATAAGAACCAGCCTCGAGCGGGTGTTTTGGCGGCCCAATACGCGAGCATGCCCAGACCGTAATAACCAAAAAAGTAGGGTGCTGCGATTTCGTACTCGGAATGACGGCTTAAAAACCACAACGACCAGGCGCAGAGCACGACGATAACAGCAGGCAGGAGTGCATGCCACCGGTTGGGTGTCATGTGAATCAGCGCGATCAGTACCGTCACAATCGCAAATAATTGGAAGTCGACCGCGACATACCAGACGCCAGCAGAAAGCGCCTCAAGGCCAATCAGGTCATAGAGGAGTAGGACGTGTCCGAGGAATTGACCGACAGTGGGAGGCGCTGAGAGCGATTCATGCTGAAACCAGGGACGTACCAGCGCAGTGATGAGAGCCGCTAACGTCACCGCAAACAAAAAAGGGGTGATTAAGCGTTTGTAGCGTTTCCAGACCAAGGGGCCCGGCATCACTGAGGTTGTCACCCCAAGGGGTGCGAACTGAGCCGCGACAAAATATCCTGCGATGACAAAGAATATCTGCACGGCCAAGCGACCGTACACCACGAGCGCATCAATGATCTGGGGATACACGGCACCGATGACTTCCGACATCGAGCCGTATACCGCCAGGTGATGAATCACAATGACCAAACACGCGACGCCTTTGGCGGCATCGATAAAGGGTAAGCGTTTGGCCATGTTGAGTCGTATCGTCCTATCAGGTCTTGTGGTAAATCTCCGCGCCTTTTTTCACAAACTCGATGGCCTTTTCCTGCATCCCGGCTTTGAGGGCCGCTTCATTTTCCACACCAAGTTTTTGGGCATACTCACGAACATCTTGTGTGATTTTCATGCTGCAGAAATGCGGTCCGCACATGGAACAGAAGTGCGCGACTTTCATCGAGTCCTTGGGCAAGGTTTCATCATGGAAGTCTTTTGCAGTGTCTGGGTCCAGCCCCAGATTGAACTGGTCATCCCAGCGGAACTCGAAGCGTGCTTTGGACAGTGCATTGTCACGAATCGCCGCACCAGGATGGCCCTTGGCCAGATCGGCCGCGTGCGCCGCGATTTTGTAGGTGATGATGCCGTCTTTGACATCCTTCTTGTTGGGCAGACCCAGGTGCTCTTTGGGTGTGACATAGCAGAGCATCGCCGTGCCGTACCAGCCGATCAGGGCTGCGCCAATGCCTGAGGTAATGTGGTCATAGCCCGGCGCGATATCGGTGGTCAGCGGTCCCAACGTGTAGAAAGGCGCCTCGTCGCAATGCTTGAGCTGCATTTCCATGTTCTCTTTGATGAGTTGCATGGGGACGTGTCCGGGACCTTCGATCATGACTTGAACATCGTGCTTCCAGGCGACCTTGGTGAGCTCGCCAAGGGTTTTCAACTCGGCGAACTGTGCTTCATCATTGGCGTCAAAACCTGAGCCTGGACGCAAGCCATCGCCCAGCGAGAAGCTGACATCGTAGGCTTTCATGATTTCGCAGATTTCTTCGAAGCGCTCGTACAGGAAGCTTTCCTTGTGGTGTGCGAGGCACCACTTGGCCATGATCGAACCGCCACGCGAAACGATACCGGTCATGCGATCGGCGGTCATCGGGATAAAAGGCAGGCGCACACCAGCGTGAATGGTGAAATAGTCCACACCTTGTTCAGCTTGCTCAATCAGGGTGTCACGGAATATTTCCCAGGTGAGGTCTTCGGCCTTGCCGTCGACCTTTTCCAGTGCCTGATAAATCGGCACTGTGCCGATTGGCACTGGCGAGTTACGCACGATCCATTCGCGTGTTTCGTGAATATGTTTGCCAGTCGACAAATCCATCACTGTGTCGCCACCCCACCGGATCGACCAGGTCATTTTTTCGACTTCTTCGGCGATGCCGGAGCTGACAGCAGAATTGCCGATATTGGCGTTGATTTTCACAAGAAAATTGCGCCCAATCGCCATCGGTTCGACTTCAGGGTGATTGATGTTGGCAGGAATGATGGCACGACCGCGTGCGATTTCCTCACGCACAAATTCAGGCGTGATCAGGTGCGGGATTGAGGCGCCAAACGATTCGCCAGCGTGTTGACGCAGCATCCGCTTGACCATTTTTTCGCCTTCGGGGCCGGTGGCGCGTAAGCTTTCGATGTACTGCTCGCGGCGGAGATTTTCGCGGATCGCGACGAACTCCATTTCGGGGGTGATGATGCCGCGACGGGCGTAATGCATTTGAGAGACGTTGGCACCCGCTTTAGCGCGACGGGGATGACGTTGCAAGTCAAAGCGCATCGCGGTGAGCTTGGGGTCGGTTAGTCGCTCTTGTCCGTAGCTGCTGCTCGGTCCACTCAGTAACTCGGTATCACCGCGCTCTTCGATCCAGGTGCGACGTAACTCCGGCAAACCCCGACGGATATCAATCTTGATATTTGGGTCGGTGTAGGGGCCGCTGGTGTCGTAGACGGTGATGGGAGGATTTTTTTCTCCACCAAAAGATGTGCCGGTGTCTTCTTGCTCGATTTCGCGAAAAGGTACGCGGATATCAGGGCGCGAACCGACTTCGTAGACTTTGCGTGATTTGGGAAGGGGGGCGACAGCGGCCGCGTCGACTTCAGCGGTGGCGGCTAGGAATTTAGGAATGGCGTTCATGAAAAAGCTCCAAAAATTGATTGGAGCCGAATCGGGATGGATCCCGGGGAAGTCCGGGATGCGCTCCCAGCATCGGCATTATCCGTACTGGTACGAAGGGACTCTCTCAACCTGGCAACTCGCCAAGTACCCCCGCATTAAGTGTCTAAGTATAAGCCTGGATGGAGTGATTTCACAGTCATCCCTGCAATGGGCGCGGGGATGCTTGCACAAGAGTGCGTTTGAACGCAAGCGTTTGGAGCAAAGCCGGTCTAAGGGGGCTTAGAGGATGATCAAATTGTCGCGGTGCACAAGTTCGGTCTCTGTCATGACGCCCAGAATGTCAGCAATTTTGCTGGACGGCTGGCCCATGATCCGTCTGGAATCCGAGGATGAGTAGTTGATCAGGCCTCGGGCGCACTCTTTACCCTCGGGATCGACGCATGCGACGACATCACCCGGTTCAAAGTCACCTTCGATTTTTCTGACGCCGACAGGAAGCAGGCTTTTGCCCTCAACGAGCAGCGCATGAATCGCGCCTGCATCGAGAGTTAATTTGCCACGCAAGCGCAGATGATCCGCCATCCATTGTTTGCGCGCAGACAGAACAGGCAGCTCTGCCCGTAACTCGGAGCCAATGCACTCACCTGCCGAGAGGCGAATCATGACGTTTTCCTCGCGACCGGAGGCGATCACCGTATGGGCGCCGCTGCGCGCAGCGCGTTTTGCCGCGAGTATTTTGGTGAGCATGCCGCCTTTGCCGATACCGCTGCCTGAGCCGCCGGCCATCGCCTCCAGGGTCAAGTCGCCCGCCTTGGCATGGGAGACGAAACGCGCGTCAGGATTTTTTCTGGGGTCGGCTTCGTAGAGGCCGCGCTGATCCGTCAAAATGATCAGGGCGTCAGCTTCGATCAGGTTGGTGACGAGCGCGCCAAGCGTGTCGTTGTCACCCACGGCGATTTCGTCGGTCGCAACAGTATCGTTTTCGTTGACGATGGGGACGACGCCTAAGCGGAGCAAGGCGAACAGCGTCGAACGCGCATTGAGATAGCGCTGACGGTCGGCCAGATCCTCGTGTGTAAGGAGGATTTGTGCCGTTCGTAAGTTGTGTTTGGAAAACTCGACCTCGTAGGCTTGTGCCAAGCCCATCTGACCCACCGCAGCCGCGGCTTGTAACTCGTGCATGGCAGTCGGGCGTTTGGCCCAGCCAAGCCGTGCCATGCCCTCAGCGATTGCGCCACTCGAGACCAGAACGACTTGTTTGCCCTGACTGCGGAGCGCCGCGATCTGGCTGGCCCAGTGCGCAACGGCTTGCCTGTCCAGGCCTTGGCCATCATTGGTGACAAGAGAGGAGCCCACCTTCGCGACGATGCGCGAAGCGGCTGCAATCACTGAGACGGGCAAAGCATGGTCAGTCATGAGTGTTGTAGATCGAATGTTGCGTTATTCGTCTTTTGGTCGTGCAGGAGGGGCATCCGCCGCCGCACGCGTTTCGTCGAAGCGGGGGTCCTCAGCCACGTAAGTACCGTCTGCTTTGTCTTCGGCCAGATTGTCTTCCTGGCGGTACGCATCGATCGCGTTTTGCAGGTCCCAGATCAATTGCTGGGTACCATCGCCCGACAAGGCGGAGATGGCGTAGGTTGGGCCCGCCCAGTCGTATTCCTTGCAGAAGCGTTTTTTGACTTCCTCGGGATTGGGGACAACATCAAGCTTGTTGAGGACAAGCCAGCGTGGCTTGTTGTAGAGCGTCTCGTCGTAGAGGCGAAGCTCTTCGACGATCGCGCGCGCTTCACCGAGCGCGCGTGCGACAGTATCCTCATCAGGATCATGTGACGAGACGTCAACGATGTGCAGCAAAATGCGCGTGCGCGTCAGGTGGCGAAGAAACAGGTGACCCAAGCCAGCACCTTCGGAGGCGCCTTCGATCAAGCCAGGGATGTCCGCCACCACAAAGCTGCGTGACTCAGAGGTACGAACCACACCCAAGTTGGGGTGGAGTGTCGTAAAGGGGTAGTCGGCGATTTTGGGGCGCGCATTGGAAATGCGACTGATGAGCGTGGATTTGCCTGCATTGGGCATACCCAAGAGGCCAACATCAGCCAATACTTTGAGCTCCATGCGCAAGCGACGCTGTTCGCCTTCTTTGCCGGGCGTCCATTGCTTGGGCGCGCGGTTAACGCTGGACTTGAAGTGCACGTTACCCAGGCCACCTTCGCCGCCAGCGGCCAAAATGACTTGCTGGTCGTGACGGTTCATGTCGAACAGTTCTTCGCCAGTGTCTGCGTCATAAATAATCGTACCGACTGGGACGCGCAGCGTGATGTTTGCCGCGGCGGCACCATACATATCCGAACCCCTACCATTTTCGCCATTTTTAGCCAAGTGCTTGCGGGCATAACGAAAGTCGATCAGCGTGTTGATGTTGCGATCTGCGACCGCAAAAACACTACCACCTCGGCCTCCATCTCCACCGTCGGGTCCGCCTTTGGGGATGAATTTTTCACGGCGAAAGCTGTGCGCGCCGTTGCCGCCCTTGCCGGCAATGACTTCGATAGTGGCTTCGTCGACGAATTTCATGAGCTAATGGTACCGTGAAAATAAAAAGCCCTGCCGCTTGCGACAGGGCTTTTAGGGATGACAAACAAATTACTCGGCCGAAATAATTGAAACGGTCGACTTGTTCAGCTTGCCCCGAACGGAGAATTTGACATGTCCGTTGGTCAGAGCGTAGAGCGTGTGGTCTTTGCCAATGCCTACGTTCGTGCCGGGATGAAACGTTGTACCGCGCTGACGCACGATAATCGAACCGGCCGGGATCAGCTCGCCGCCGTAGGCTTTGACGCCTAGACGTTTCGATTCTGAGTCGCGACCGTTGCGGGTAGAGCCCCCGCCTTTTTTCTGTGCCATTTTTTACTCCTGGTGCTTTCCGTGATGAGATGGGTAATGGATCTCAGCGATTAAGCTGAAATATCACCAATCAGAATCTCAGTGTAGTTTTGACGGTGGCCTTGACGCTTCTGATAATGCTTGCGACGACGCATCTTGAAGATCTTGACTTTATCGTGGCGTCCTTGCGCAAGAACCGTTGCTTTAACCACTGCGCCCACCACAAGCGGGGTGCCAATTTTCAATTGGTCGCCTTCGCCTACGGATAACACCTGGTCTAGCGTAATTTCTTGCCCAATGTCTGCCGGTATCTGTTCTATTTTGAGTTTTTCACCAGAAGCAATGCGATACTGCTTGCCTCCAGTTTTTATGACCGCGTACATGGGTTAACCTCTTGTTTTAGTGCAAATGGGATCCCGGCAAAGATGCCGAGCCAGAAATAATAGCGCCTAACCACTTGAAAGTCAAAAGAAAGTCTCTTGGATAAGCTAGCAAAACTCTTAGCCCCAGTGGCAAAAGACATGGAAACGGTTGATGCCGTCATCCGGTCCCGACTCAATTCCGACGTTGTGCTCATCCGCACAATCGGGGAATACATCATTACCGCCGGCGGCAAACGCATGCGTCCGGTGCTGCTTTTGCTCGTCGCGCAGGCGCTGGGCTACAAGGGGGGGCATCAGCACTTGATGGCAGCGGCGGTGGAATTTATCCATACCGCTACGTTGCTGCATGACGATGTGGTCGACGAGTCTGATCTCAGGCGCGGACGTGGTACGGCCAATGCGGTCTTTGGCAACGCCGCGAGTGTGCTGGTCGGCGACTATCTGTACTCGCGCGCTTTTGAGATGATGGTGGACGTCGACAGCATGCGAATCATGCAGATCATGTCAGGTGCGACGACCGTGATTGCCGAGGGCGAGGTGCTCCAGTTGCTCAACATCCATGATCCAGACGTCTCCGAGGCCCGCTACTTGCAGGTCATACGGTTCAAAACAGCCAAGCTTTTTGAAGCCGCCGCAGAGGCGGGAGCTGTGCTGGCGGGTGCGACGCTTGCGCAACAGGAGGCTTGTGCGGCCTATGGTCGACATATCGGGACTGCTTTTCAGCTCGTCGATGATGTGCTCGATTACACGGGTGATGCGCAGGCGCTGGGTAAAAACGTCGGAGACGATTTGCGCGAAGGCAAGCCGACCTTGCCTCTGATCCGGGTGCTTGAGGTGGGTTCCGAGACTCAGAAGAAATTAGTCAGAGAAGCGATCGAAAAGGGTGAGGCTGATTTTGACCTCGTGGCTCAAGCCATTCACGACACAGGTGCGCTGGAGCATGCGAGGCAAGCTGCTGTATTTGAGGCCGAGCTTGCGCGACGTGCGCTTGAGTCCTTGCCTGATTCTGTCGCGCGTCAATCGCTGATCGACTTGTGCGCTTTTGCCATTGATCGCGACCGTTAGCGCCCGAATCTTGTCCCGGCGGTTTTCAGAGTGAGTGTCTACCTGCTCTCAGAGCTAGTAGCTACTAGACTCGTGCTCGGGTTAATCCTAACGAATAAGTTGTTGTCAGTAGGGCATTGCGCATCGTCTAATGAAGCAGAGACTGGCAAAAAATAACTTTAAAAATAAAATTAAAGAAATAAAGCCGGCCGGATTTATCGCAGCGTTTACAAACTTTAAGGAGTTTTAAATGTCCGTTCTGGCTTCAAGAAGAAAGTTTTTCTCAACCGCTGCGGCAGGTTCCGCAGTGGCACTCGGTGTGCCGACCATTGCGAAGGCGCAAAACGCACCCATCACACTCCGGTTCCAAAGCACTTGGCCTGCTAAGGACATTTTTCACGAATATGCGCTCGACTATGCCAAAAAAGTCAACGACATGGCCGAGGGGCAGCTCAGGATTGAGGTACTACCTGCGGGTGCTGTTGTACCAGCGTTCAACTTACTCGACGCAGTATCTGCTGGTACTCTGGATGGCGGACATGGTGTAGTGGCCTACTGGTACGGTAAAAATACAGCGGTCGCGTTGTGGGGTTCGGGTCCGTCATTTGGTATGGATGCCAACATGTTGTTGTCATGGCATGAGTACGGTGGCGGCAAGGAGCTGCTCACTGAAATTCAAAAGGCAATGGGCGTCAATGTCGTGTCCTTGATGTATGGACCAATGCCGACGCAACCTTTTGGCTGGTTCAAAAAACCCATCTCGAAGGTCGAAGATCTTAAAGGCGTGAAGTTCCGTACCGTAGGATTGGCGATCGACATGTACACCGCGATGGGCGCGGCTGTGAATGCCTTGCCCGGTGGCGAGATTGTGCCCGCTCTGGATCGTGGACTACTCGATGGTGCCGAGTTCAACAACGCGACCTCTGATTCGATTCTCGGCTTCCCCGATGTCTCAAAGGTCTGCATGCTGCAGAGTTTTCACCAAAGCGCCGAGCAGTTCGAGATTTTGTTCAACAAGGCAAAATACGACGCGCTGCCCAAACATCTCAAAAGCGTGCTCGCTGTGGCCGCTCAGGCCGCGAGTGCGGACATGTCTTGGAAGGCAATCGACCGTTACTCAAAGGACTACGAGGTCTTGCAAAAAGATAAGGGTGTGAAGTTTTACAAGACGCCCGATGCCATTTTGCAAAGACAGTTGCAGATCTGGGATCAGATGATGGTGAAGCGTTCTGCAGAAAATCCGTTGTTCAAAAAGGTCCTGGATTCCCAAAGAGCCTTTGCTGAACGCGCGGGCAAATGGTCTGGTGACACGAATGTGAATTTCCGCATGGCCTACAACCATTTCTTTGCCCAGAAAAAGCCTGCTTAAGTCACGAGTGAGTTACCTTTTTGTTGAGTAGTTAGTCGGGTGGTGTCCTTGAGGATGCCGCCCTCTTTATTGATTCGAGGACGATTCTCGTTTCTGGATGCATGTATGAACAAATGGCTCTGGCGGATAGACAGCCTTTCCACGTTTGTGGGCAAGGCTTTCGCAT
>JAURZO010000093.1 GCA_030653405.1 Zwartia sp.
ACATTTTCAAGCATTCATACTCGGTCGCACTGGTTGGCCTATGGTGGATGCCTGTATCGCGATGTTACGTGAAACTGGTTGGATCAATTTTCGTATGCGCGCAATGCTTGTCTCTACCGCGGCCTATCCACTGTGGTTGCATTGGCGCGGCGTCGGCGAATGGCTCGCCAGACACTTTTTAGACTATGAGCCAGGTATTCACTGGAGCCAGATGCAAATGCAGTCAGGCACCACCGGTATCAACATTCCGCGGATTTACAATCCCATCAAACAAGCGCGCGACCACGACCCCAACGGCGTATTCGTGCGTCGTTGGATACCCGCATTAAGACAAGTGCCTGATACATGGCTCTTTGAGCCGTGGCGCATGCCGCCTGAACTCAGAAAAAATTTCGGTATTAGCGCTGAACACGATATCGCCACACCGATCGTGGATCTTGAAAACGCCTCCCGCGAAGCTAAACGAAAACTGTTTGAACGACGGGGACTACCGACCGTCAAAACGGCAAAAAAAGAGGTCATCGACAAGCATGCTTCACGCAAACGCCCAACGCAACCCCGTCAAACCCCTACACGTCGACGGCCCACAGCCTCGCCGCCGCCCTCACAACAAACGCTGGACTTTTCATGACAACTCCCTCGCCGATGCGTGGCCGGAAAAAATCCGAGCTTCCCAGCAAAATCTGTCAACGGTGCACGCGCCCCTTCACTTGGCGTAAAAAATGGGAGCGTGACTGGGAGAACGTGAAGTTTTGCTCTGATCGCTGCCGAACAGGATCAGGAGCGTCAAAATGAGCCGCGTCATTTATTGGTTTAGAAACGACCTGCGCTTAGCGGACTCGCCCGCGCTGATTGCCGCCTGCAAAGCTGCGTCCTCCCTCATGCCCGTCTATATCAAACCTGCCGCGGAGGAAAATACGCGCTGGGGGTTCACACGACGCAGCGCGCTGCGACAGCAGTATCTATCCGCGACGCTCGCTGCCTTGGATGCCGAACTCAGAGCCTTGGGCAGCAGGTTAATCGTGCTCGATGGTCCAGCGCCTGAGGCGTTAGAGACCCTCGCTGGCACAGCACAGGCCGATCTTGTTGTCTGCGAGACCATCGCAGCGCCTGAGGAGCAGTTTGAAGTGACGCAGCTACGCAAGCTTGGGGTCCGCGTCCAAGAGCATTGGCAGTCGAGCATGCTCGAACCAAACGACTTGCCTTTTGATCCAAACAACATGCCGGATGTCTTTACAAGCTTTAGGCAACGGGTTGAGTCGACCAAACACTTAGCACGCACAGCCATCGCGCGACCGACTGCGCTGCCTCCGCTACCCCCACTGCTTCAGCTGTCTGCGCAATCCACTCAGTTCGCGAGCGCCCCGACCTCACCCCCGGCGGGTGAGCAAGCGGCGCTTCAACATCTCGCGGAGTATTTTTCTGGCACGCATGCAGGTCGCTACAAACTCACCCGTAATCAGCTTTCTGGCACCCATTTTTCAACCAAATTTTCACCCTGGCTCGCGCTTGGCACTGTTTCTGCCCCCACAATCATTGAGCAGCTCTGCCAATACGAGGATCGGCATGGTGCAAATGACAGCACCTACTGGATCTGGTTCGAATTATTGTGGCGCGACTACTTTAGATTTTTACATTTGAAATATGGGCGCAAACTATATGCCCGTCATGGACTTCGCCGCATGGACGACGGAAGGGTCCATGATGAACTCGCCTCGCTCACAACTTCCGGTGCCAAGACAGCTTTTGCACGCTGGACTGAAGGCAACACCAGAAACAGTCTTGTCAATGCGGGAATGAACGAACTGCGCGCCACTGGCTGGATATCCAATCGTATGCGTCAGATTGTCGCGAGTTATCTTATTTACGACCTTAAGTTGGA
>JAURZO010000095.1 GCA_030653405.1 Zwartia sp.
CAAGCCGTCGCGGCTCAGCTTGGCATTGATGAAGTCCATGCGCAGGTCCTGCCAGAAGGCAAAGTCGAGCAATTGAAACTGCTGCACGCACAGAAACATGTCATCGCTTTTGTGGGAGATGGCATCAACGATGCACCCGCATTGGCGACTGCCGATGTCGGCATCGCGATTGGAACAGGTACGGATGTCGCGATCGAAGCGGCCTCGGTCGTGCTGATGTCGGACAATCTGATGGGTGTCGCGACAGCGGTCAAACTATCGCGCAGCACCTTAAAAAATATTCATCAGAATTTATTCTGGGCGTTTGCTTATAACGTTGCCTTGGTGCCCGTCGCCGCAGGTGTGCTGTACCCGAATTTTGGCGTACTCTTGTCACCCGTTTTTGCGGCGGGCGCCATGGCATGCTCAAGTGTCTTTGTCGTGATGAATGCGTTACGTCTTAAAAGGGTACAGCCAGCCACCTGAGACGGGTACGTTGGTTTGGCACGACTGACTGATACCTCGGGCAATGACACTCCCGAGGGCTGATCTCTAAAGCTTGCACACGAGACCTGGCCTCGTGCGTTATGGGCGCCAGGTCGTCGTCAGCGTCCAGGGGTCGGGACGCTGCGCGGGCGGCAACGTCACGCTTGGCGTGCCGACTGCCAGAAAACCCACGAAACGATAATCGAGCGTATCAAACCCCAACGCCTCAGGCACTTCGTCGGTGTAGGTGCCAAGGCCCGTGCTCCAATAGGTCGAAAAACCCATCATGTGTGCCGCATTTTGGATATTCATGACGGCTGCACCCATCGAAAGGGTTTGTTCAATCTCTGGTACCTTTTCGTTGTCATGCGAAATCTTGTAGGCCAAACCAATCAATAGCGGAACAGAGGACAGCCACTTACGCATGTTCTGTTCTTTTTGCTCTGTGATCTCACGCCCAGAGCGGCGGGTCGCATCGATCGCCAGATCTGCCAAAGTAGGAATATTTTCCTGCTCAATCAACACGAAACGCCAAGCACGCAAAGCCGAATGATCGGGTGCGCAAACGGCGGCTGACAGCAGCTGCTGGAGTTGTTCCGCAGTAGGTCCAGGTGCCTGCACTAGTTTTTGGGAGCGGCGGGATGTGATGAACTGAACTGTTTCAAAAGACATGTATTTTTCGCCTATGCGGAAAGACCAAGGAGATAAACCCGGCATTGAGGAACAGAACATACAAATATTCTGTGGCATAAAAAAACCCTGCATCACAAAAGCGATACAGGGTTTAAAGACCTGCATCTGCCTAAGCAGACGCGGTCAATTCAGAATTACAGCACCTGAATGTTGGTCGCGCTTGGGCCTTTAGCGCCCTGACCAATTTCAAAGCTGACTTTCTGGTTTTCTTCGAGGGTTTTGTAACCGCTCGAACGAATTTCAGAGTAGTGAGCGAACAAATCCTTGCCGCCGCCGTCAGGCATAATAAAACCATAACCTTTTTCGGCGTTGAACCACTTCACGACACCAGTTGCCATTTCGAACTTCCTTGATAAATATAAAAACGGGCAAAAACGCCCAGCGTGCTAGATGATCAAGGAAGGGATAGACACCACTGCTTACCATTAAGGGCGACAGCCTAGGTACAAAAACCGCGTCGCTTGAGAATCTTGCCTATTGAGTGTACGTGGGAAAGTACGTGTAGTCAAACATTTAAAGACAAGAAAACCATCTAATTCATTAAATAATCGTTTTTCTCTGCCCGATTGGAGAAAAAGCAACAAAAAAAGTGATTTTTATAATTTTTCCTTCGAAAATCAAAAAAAAACACTACTTGAGTATCTCTACACTTCAGTTATTCACTAAACAACGAGGTGGTCATCATGAAAGTAGTCGTTTTAGGCGCCGGCGTGATCGGCACAACCACCGCCTACTACTTAGCAAAGGCGGGCGCTGAAGTAACAGTCGTAGACCGACAGCCCTGCGCGGCCAACGAGACCAGCTTTGCCAATGCAGGACAGGTTTCCCCTGGTTACTCCTCTCCCTGGGCCGCACCTGGCGTTCCCCTCAAGGCCATCAAATGGATGTTTGAAAAACACGCGCCGCTCGCCATCCGCTTGGACGGTAGCCTCTGGCAGATGAAATGGATGGCGAGCATGCTGCGCCAATGCACTGCAGAGCGCTATGTCATTAACAAAGAACGCATGATGCGTGTGGCGGAATACAGTCGCCACTGCCTCGATGCCCTGCGTGCAGAGACCGGTATCCAATACGAACAGCGCACAGGAGGCACGCTTCAGCTTTTCCGGACACAAGCTCAGCTTGATGCCGCCGAGCGCGACATCGAAGTCCTCAAAGAGTGTGGTGTCCCCTATGAGTTACTGGGCAAACATGAGCTGACTCGCGTTGAACCCGGCCTGATCAAAGCAACCGGACTACTTGTTGGTGGACTGCGTTTGCCTAACGATGAAACCGGCGACTGCAATCTCTTTACCACCCGTCTTGCGGCGATGGCGGAGACCTTGGGCGTCAAGTTCAAATACGGTAAAAATATCGAGCAACTATTGAGCGATGGTGGCGAAATCAAAGGCGTACGGATTGGGAGTGAGAATCTGGTTGCCGATCGTTACGTTGTTGCACTTGGCAGTTACTCTCGGGATCTTCTCGCCCCACTCCACATCGATTTGCCCGTCTATCCAGTCAAAGGTTACTCACTGACCGTTCCTCTTGTTGATGAAAGCCTGGCACCCCAGTCAACCGTCCTTGATGAGAGCTACAAAGTTGCTGTGACACGATTTGATCAACGTATTCGAGTGGGCGGCATGGCCGAACTGGGCGGCTTTGACCTCAGGCTCAACCCAAAGCGTCGCGCCACCCTTGAAAAGGTAGTGACCGATCTATTCCCTGGTGGCAATGTCAAAGCGGCGACGTTCTGGACAGGACTGCGCCCCATGACGCCTGACAGCACGCCCATCATTGGCGCCACCCCCATTCGCAATTTGTATATCAACACAGGTCACGGCACACTCGGCTGGACAATGGCCTGTGGTTCGGGAAAGCTGATCGCAGACATTCTCACGGGCAAAAGCCCCGAGATCAGCACCGAAGGTCTTGCGGTAAACCGCTATCGTGCAGCACACTCTGGTTTTGCCGCGCGCGCCATCGCATTACCCGCCTAGGAGCCGCACGAACCTTTTTCAAATACTCACTAACGCATGACACGTCCTTCTAGAGCAATCATTAACTTGGCGTCGCTGCGCCATAATTACCTGACAGCGCGACAGCTCCATGGCGCACGAGCATTCGCTGTTGTGAAAGCGAATGCATACGGGCACGGTGCCGTTCAATGCGCGCGGGCCTTGGCTGACGTTGCCGATGGTTTTGCAGTCGCTCTGATGGGCGAAGCGCTTGAGCTGCGTCAAGCCGGCGTCACCCAACCCATTCTTGTGCTCGAGGGCTGCTTTGACCTAGAGGAGCTCCGCGCCGCGCAGAGTCATGACATCTGGGTTGCCGTACATCAGAACAGCCAAATCGACATGATCATGTCAAGCACACTCCCCCCTCAGAGTGTGCACGTCTGGTTAAAAGTCGACTCGGGTATGCATCGCGCAGGTTTCGCCTTAAGCGCGGTCAACACGGCTTATGAACGTCTTCGCGCATCTGCTGCAGTGGCTTCAATCAATTTGATGTCTCATTTCGCAAGAGCCGATGAGCCCGAGCAGGACAGTACCGCTCAGCAAATAGAAGCCTTTGACGCAGCAACCCGCCACCTCCCCGGCGAGCGAAGCCTATCCAACTCCGCTGGCGTTTTGGCATGGCCGCAGGCGCGGCGTGACTGGGCAAGGCCTGGCGTACTGCTTTACGGCGCCAACCCACTGCCGGCTTCGTACATCCACGCGCATCCTGAGCAACAGCTCAAACCTGTCATGACGCTCGAAAGCGAAGTCTTTGCAGTCAAAATCCTTTCGCCTGGTGAAGCGCTTGGATATGGAGGCACGTTTGTGGCACAACAACCGACGCGAGTCGGTCTTGTCGCTTTAGGCTATGCCGATGGCTATCCAAGGGTGGTTCCTACCGGCACACCCGTCTCGATTGACGGCAAACCCTCACGCATCATTGGGCGGGTCTCCATGGATATGCTCACCGTGGATTTAACTCACCTCCCTGACTCAGGCATGGGCAGTGTTGTTGAGCTTTGGGGTAATCAAATAGATATCAACCAGATCGCACAATGTGCAGGCACCATTGCGTACGAACTGCTTTGCAATGTAAAACGCGTTCAGCGCCTCTACATAGACCAATAGCAGTTTAGAATCTGGCCAACGGCTCAATGCCTTTTAAAACTGTGCCATGCAACTCGCTACTTGGAACGTCAACTCTCTCAAAGTTCGCCTGCCACAGGTCCTGGACTGGCTATCCTCCAATCCAGTTGACGCCCTGTGTGTGCTGGAGTTGAAACTCGATCACGATAAATTTCCACTCGGCGCCTTCACCGAAATCGGTTATCACGCTGCCTGGACCGGCCAAAAGACCTATAACGGTGTGGCTGTTATTTCGCGACAACCCGGTGAAAACATCGTCAGAAACATTCCTGGTTTTGAGGACCCACAGCAGCGAATTGTTGCGGTCACACTTCCCTATGGCGACAAATCAATCCGTGTGATTTGCGCATACTGCCCGAATGGACAATCCATTGACAGCGATAAGTATGTTTACAAACTTTCCTGGTACAAGGCCCTGGAACAGTGGCTCGCGCGTGAAGTGGCTGAGCACCAGTACATTTCAGTGCTGGGTGATTACAACATTGCGCCTGCGGATGAGGATGTACACGACCCTGCCAAATGGGCAGATCAGGTGCTCGTCTCCGTACCGGAGCGCGCCGCACTCCAGTCACTCATGAATCTCGGCTTTCAAGACGCGTTCCGCTTGTTTGAGCAACCGCCAAAATCCTTCAGCTGGTGGGATTACAGAATGAATGGATTTAAGCGAAATGCGGGATTACGCATCGACCATGTCTTGCTGTCTGGGTCACTTGTGCCCCATTGCACGGGCTGTGTGATTGACAAAGGCCCACGCGGGCACGAGCAGCCTTCGGATCATGCGCCCGTCATCGCCACCCTCAATATTGGATCGTGACAAGATGAAAAATCCTCTCGCCCTCGACCTTGACCACACCGTCATCAATGTCCATTTCGATATGGATCGCGCGCAAGCCATTTTTGAATCGCTGGGTTTTTTTCTCACGCCACGTGGTCGTCATTCGCTAGGCTCGATCAATCATCTTATCGTGCTTGAACATGACTATGTTGAGCTTGTCGGTCTGCCAACTGATACCGATGTGGTGCGTCAAGAGGTACTCGACAGCCCCGTCGGTATCGATGGCCTCGTGTTTCAAACCAAAAATGCTGATAAGACATACGCAGCGCTCCGTAAAGCCAGGCTCAGCGTCCAACCTGTTCAGGCGTTTTCTCGCCCGGTTGTGCTGGACGGCGGCAACTACGAGGCAAGCTTTCGCACGACCCGCTTCGCACCGGACACCTACGAAGCGGGACGCGTCTACTTTTGTCAGCATCTGACGCCCGCACTGGTCTGGCGCAAAGAATGGCAATCTCACACGAATCATGCATTACGCACGATCGCTTTTTTAGTTGTATCAAACAATCCTGCCAAAGATGCAAAGAAATACTGTCAAGCATCTGGAGGCCAAGTTCAAAAGGGATTACATGGTGAATCTCGCATCCATGCCAAAAACTATGCGTTGGTGTTTGTCACACCTGAACAGTATCGGCAGTGCTACGGAGACCTAGTATGTAGCGGCGATGCGCCGCTCGGAGACAATCACAAAGAACAGCCCGCAGACAAAGCCCGGGAGAGCTTTTTCGGAGCGATCGCTTTGCAGACAGGCGATATCGAGCGCGTACGGGAACGCTTGATATTGACGCAGAGTCGGTTTCCTGAGATCGCATGGACACAGCAAGGCACGCGGATCAGCGTCAAGATCCCCTACTTCAACGCTCTGATTGATTTTATCCAATCCTAGAGCCGCAGAAGCAATTCGCTCTCGACTCACACACTCACGCTCATCGATTCATTATTAAAAACTCTGGAGAAGCCAATCATGTTACGCATTTGGGGCCGCATTACTTCTATTAACGTCCGCAAAGCAGTCTGGACTGCTCAAGAGCTTGGTCTTGCTTTTGAACGGATCGATGCAGGCGGCGCCTTTGGCGTGACAAAAACACCCGAGTACATTGCCATGAACCCAAATTCGGTCGTGCCCACGTTGGTTGATGGCGACTTCACGCTTTGGGAATCCAATGTGATCGTGCGTTACCTATGCGCAAAACACTCGATGGGTAATATGTATCCGACAGACCTCAAAGAACGCTTTAACGCGGAACGCTGGATGGACTGGCAACAAACGACATTTAGCCCCTCAGGACGCGATGCCTTCTGGCAATTGATCCGCGTCCCGGAGCCCGAGCGTGACATGAAAAAAGTTGAAGCTTCGATCACAGGCACTGAAATCTTGCTCGATCGCTTTGAAGCACACTTGAGCACAACAGAGTATGTCGCAGGCGACAAAATCACCATGGCGGATGTTCCCATGGCTTGTGAAATTCATCGCTGGTTCGGACTAAATCTGCCGTCAAAGCAGCGCCCATACATAGAAGCTTGGTATGCCAAAATGCATGCTCGCCCAGGCTCTAAGAATGTGTTGACGCTGCCTCTGGCCTAAGCGCTTCAGTATGGAGCGCTGAGTCATTCTGCTCAGGCTTCTTGACCTTGGAATGTACCTTCAGGACATCGATTAACGCTTTAACAGAAAGCTGATCGATGTCAAAACAACTCTGCGCCAACTCAGAAGCCGAAATATCAACCTGACCGTAAAAACAACAATCCACACCTTTTTCGATCAACGCCTCATCGCTCAACGGGTACTCAGTACTCCCGCGTAATTTGTCGATACGCTTTTCAATCGTGCGACCATCAGTCAAGAAGATTCTCACCTGCGCCCATCTCGGGAACATCGGTGGTGCCCCCTCCGAGACACGAACTTTAGATAAAAAATCTTGCACCTCAGAGCGCTGCACAGCGGCGTCTTCAAAACTGCTCAATAAAACAGCGCCATCCAGTAGTGCGGCAGTCACTGCATACTGCATACTGAATTTACCCTCCAATCCATTGCGTGGATGACTGTAAATGAGCGGTACCGTTGCCCGGTAGTTCGTCTCAACCTCGACACTTTTAATCTCATCGAGTCGCAGCCGTTGTTCTTTCAAGATATCCAGCACACCATCGATGGTCCGGTGGGTGGCATAACAAAGCGGATATTTCTTAATTTCAATACCGCTTCGCTCAAGCTCAAGCGGTAACGTTCCAAGTTGGTCGAGTTGCTCATGAATATCCATCGCGTCAGCATACAGCGCGGTGTAACCTTGCTTGCCATCAAGCGCCTGCACGGAGGCATCAAAGCCAAGCTCGGCAAGTCCCACTGACCGCAATGCCACAGCATTGGCCTGACCCGCCTGAAAAGGTTTGGACATTGTGCCAAAATTTTGTCGTGTGCCAGCGATTTGCGATACAGCAATGCCAAGTGCATGGGCGGTCTGTGTCTGTGAGAGCTTTAGTAAACGTGCACAAGCCGCAGTGGCACCAAGGGTTGCGATGGATGCAGTGGAATGCCAGCCTTTCGCGTAGTGATCGTCCACAAATGCACGCGCCAATCGTAACGTCACCTCAAAACCGACGATGTAAGCATCAATCACCTCACGCCCACGTGCGTCGAGGCTCTCACCGAGTGCAAGCAGTGCAGGAATGATCGCCACAGTCGGATGGCCGCGCAGAGGCGAGGAAACATCGTCAAAATCCAAGGCATGGCCCGTCGTGCCATTGACCAACGCCGCCATTTCAATCGACAGGGAATCCCCCGTCGCCCAAGCCGTTGCCATTCTGGGAGCGATTTGACCTTGGGCATATTTCAAACTGAGTGTCGAGGCAGGTTCACGCACACCTGCAATCGCGCAGACAATCGTGTCATAAAGCGCCCGTGCAGCAACATGGCGTAGCCTAGGACTCACTAATTGCGGATCAAAATTCAATGCGAATGATGCAATTTTTTGACTCGCACTCTGCGCGCTAAGCCTCTCAGCACGGCTCTTCGTATTCATGATTCATCTCCGAAAGGTGCGAGTCAAGACCCGTCTCATTTTGATTCGAATTTAGCAGATGCCGGCTCACAATGCGGTAATCATTTTTGTATTTCCACATCACGGAACAATCGTTCTCCACACTAGCGCATCGCCATAATCTTCGGCATACTTGATCAGGGAAAAAAACCTTCGGGTCGCTTGACGAAAAAAGCGTCATGGCCTTCAGTGAATCACACACAAAAAATCGGAGCAGACAATGTCATTGATCACACTCTCAGCACGCGCAGCAGCAATCGCTTTCGTCGTTTTTGGAGCAACGCTTTCCCACGCTCAAAGCTATCCAAGTCGGGACATCACGTTCATCGTCCCTTATGCCCCGGGTGGCTCAACCGACCCGATTTCACGACAATTCGCGGGTCAACTTGCCAAAGAACTCAACGCGACTATCAACGTTGAAAACAAGCCCGGTGGCTCTGCCACGATTGGCTCAGGACAAGTGATCCGCTCAAAGCCAGACGGCTATACCATTGGCCTCACATCCAACAGCGTGCTGGCGTATCAACCGCTGGTCAATAAGGCTCTTGCCTGGAAAAGTCCTGCCGACTACCAGTCGATCGTCAAGCTCGTCGATCTACCCGCGATTATTACCGTCAAGGCAGATTCACCTTACAAAACGCTAGAAGACTTCCTCAATGCCGCAAGACAAAACCCGGGCAAAATTCGTGTTGCGGTTTCAGGCTATCGGACTGCTCCAGACCTCGTGATTCAAGAACTCAATAAGGTGGCCAAGGTCAGATTGGCCACCGTCCCCTTTACAGGCGGTGGAGGCGAAGCACTCGTCGCCCTGCTAGGTGGCCGCGTCGAAGCAACCTCGGGCTATGCGCCGACCGTTCGTGCACAGGTCGCAGCGGGTAACGTACGTGTACTGGCTTCTTTCTCAAAAGAGAAATATGCCGCGTTCCCGGATGCCCAGTCCGTTGTTCAAGCGGGCTACAACGTGACGCTTCCGGCTGACTACAGCATCATTGGTCCCAAAGGTATGCCAAAAGATGTTTTGGACAAGCTCGTCACCGCTTCTCTCAAAGTCGCCAACAGCAAGGAGTTTGCAGAGTTTGCAGACAAAGCCGGACTGATTCTTGATGTCGGTGGCCCCAAAGAAATGGAAGAGGAAATGATTGAATATGGCAAGACATTCTCTGACCTGATTGAATTTATGAACAAGAAAGAGTAAGTGGCTGTTGCATTCTGAATAGTCTGCCGTCCATTCGCGGCGGCAGACTCAGTATCTACTCTTCAGTACGCTGGCGCGGTAGCAGCCAGTCCGTCAAACGCATTGAGCATCCTGCTGCGCCAGTGCACAATCGGGTCATCAACAGCCAATAACTCAAAGTCACTGATGCAACGCGCCCACTGAAACTGACCAAACAAGGCATAGTCAGCATAGAGCGGTGCGTCACCACCAAAAAACGGCTGAGATTTGAGTACGGCACGTAACGGAAAAAGACTGTCTCTAAAAATGGGCAGTAGCTCTTCACGATTCTGTACAACTTCCTCTAGCGTCATCCCAAAACGCTGCTCGCGAGACTGTCTAAAGTAAGGCTTATCCTGTTCAGCGATATGATCATAGATGTCCATTAAGACCATACGAACAATTTGACTGGCGTGATAGTCTCCGAGCGTCGAATACAGGTAGCTCAACGCCTTTCCTTTAGGGCCTCCAAAAAGGGAGGGTCGGTCTGGGAACTGCTCCTCCAGATAGTTTGCGATGACCCAAGACTCGCAGAGCCAGTTGTCATTATGAACGAGGACAGGCACACGCCCCTGACCACTGGGCTCAAGCACCCCTTTTTCACTAAATCGCCAAGGGATCGTCTCAACATCCAGTCCTTTGTGAGCCAACGCTAGCCGAATTCGCCAGCAATATGGGCTGAACCTGCGGTCGCTTTGCGCGCCAGCCAAGTCGTACATTTTAAGAATCATTCTTCAGAGCTCCCTATTTGGGCGGATGAATAGAAAATATTGAAAACCTCTCATTTTTCAGGCCCCAATGTGGCGCGATATGATGTGCTAGAACATGATGCGCCAAATGCCAATTCAGATAAGTTTGAAACGAATGCCGCAATAAAGTTACTCTTATATTTACATTTGGTACAGTTTGATTTTCCCACAATCTCAATCGCGTCAACATTCGACTGGCTGGATTGATCTAATTACCGGAGCCCTCCTTGTCCTCATTAACGTCATTCACTCCTGTCGCGGTCGTTACGGGCGGTGCCCGTGGAATTGGTCTTGCAGTCGCCAAATGGTTTCTTGCGCACGATTACCGTGTTGCAATTCTCGACGTCGAAACGGCAACACTGCAGGCGACTGTCGCACAACTCAACGCACCGACACACCTGCTTGGACTCGTCTGCGATATCTCCAAACCCGATCAAGTGCAGACGGCAATCGATCAAGTTGCAGCCAAGTTCGGTAGAATCGATGCGTTAGTGAACAATGCGGGTGTCGCTGTTTTCAAACCAATCGGTGAAACCACGTTTGAAGAGTTCCGCTATGTCATGGGCACGAATCTGGATGGTGCGTTTCTGTGCTCTCAAGCATGCCTGCCTTACATGAAGCAGCAAGGTAGCGGCTCGATTGTCAATATCGCCTCCATCTCAGGCCTGCGTGCCAGCACGCTTCGCGTGGCATATGGCACAAGCAAAGCAGCGATCATTCATCTGACCAAACAACAAGCTGTCGAGCTTGGCACAATTGGCATTCGCGCAAACGTTGTGGCACCCGGTCCCGTAGATACGGAAATGGCCAAACTTGTGCACAGCGTTGCGATTCGCTCGGACTATTACGATACGATCCCGATGAATCGTTACGGCACACCCGAAGAAATCGCAGAGGCCGTGGGTTTTCTCTGCAGCCCGGCGGCGGCATTCATCAACGGCCAGTGTATTGCGGTTGACGGTGGATTTGATGCCTCAGGCGTTGGCATTCCAACACTTCGTAAAAGTCAGACAGGCTCTATCTAAATCTGCAACGAGCAGCGCACCCTCCCAGGAGAAACACCAATGAAACAACCTTATATCGTTGGCTGGGGACATACCCAGTTTGGCAAGCTCGACAACATGGATTTGGAACAGTTGATTCGCGAGGCGGCCCTGCCTGCAATCGAGAGTGCCGGTCTGGAGCCGAGCGATATAGACGGAATTTTCGTCGGACATTTCAATGCAGGTTTCGTGCCGCAGGATTTCAGCGGTGCACTAATGAGCACCGCCATTCCCGAGTTTCGGCATACACCCTCGGTCCGGATGGAAAACGCCTGCGCGACAGGTTCTGCCGCGATCTGGGCCGCGCTGGATGCGCTGGCGAGTGGACGCATCAAACGCGCACTCGTGGTGGGAATGGAAAAAATGAATACCCTGCCCAACAAAGAGATTGGTGACATTCTCCTCAAGGCCTCCTATGTCAAAGAGGAAGGACAGACAGAGGGTGGCTTTGCCGGCGTGTTCGGCCAAATCGCGGGACAGTATTTTGAACGCTTTGGCGATCAGTCCGATGCGCTTGCCGCAATTTCTGCAAAAAATCACGCGAATGGCATGCACAATCCCTATGCGCATATGCGCCGTGATTTAGGATTTGATTTTTGCCGCAATCCGTCAGAGAAAAATCCGTTTGTCGCCGGACCACTCAAGCGCTCCGACTGCTCGCTCGTCTCTGATGGTGCAGCAGCGTTAGTGCTCTCTAGCGAGCCATTGACAGGGGCGAAAGTCCCTGCGATCCGGTGGCGCTCACGTACACACGTGAATGAATTTCTGCCCCTCTCACGTCGTGATGCGACACGTTTCGAGGGTGCTGCACTCGCCTGGCAAAAGGGTCTTGGCGATGCAGGCTGCACACTTGACCACTTGAATTTTGTCGAAACACACGATTGCTTTACGATCGCGGAAATGCTCGAGTACGAGGCGATGGGACTGGCTCCACACGGTCAAGGCGCGCGGGTTATTCTGGATGGAGTCACCACACGCGAGGGCAAGCTTCCTGTCAATCCCTCAGGCGGACTAAAGTCTCGCGGCCATCCGATTGGCGCGACTGGGGTGTCACAACACGTCATGGCAGCGATGCAGCTTTCGGGCACTGCGGGTGCTATGCAGATCCCCAATGCACGGGCAGGCGCTGTCTTTAACATGGGTGGTGCAGCGGTTGCCAACTATCTGAGTGTGCTGGAGTCAACGTGAACGCTGCGCAGTCAATGAATCTGGGGCGGCTGTTGACGCATACTGCCCGACTGTATCCCGACCACCCTGCCTTGATCCAAGGCGAGCAGACTTGGACTTGGACGCAAATCAATGCGAGAGTCAATGCCATGGTCAGCGCTCTGCGCGCGCTTGGCATCAAAAAAGGCGATCGTCTTTTATTGCAATCCAGAAATAGTCTGCAATCCTTTGAAAACAGCTGGACTGCCTTCAAGCTCGGCTGTGTCTGGGTACCGACTAATTTTCGTCTGACACCTCCTGAAGTCGCCTATCTGGGTGCCTCAAGCGGCGCGGTGGCCATGATCGTTGAAGATTGTTTTCACGGTCACACAGACGCTGTGCGATTGGCCTCTGAGGCACTCAAGCATGTCATTGTGATTGGCACACCTCGCAACGGTGAGCTCTCATACGAGCAGCTGATTTCAGAACATATGGGTGTCGGCGATGCAGAGGAAACCGTCAGCTATGATGATCCACTGTGGTTTTTCTACACCTCAGGCACGACTGGCAAACCGAAAGCCGGAATTCTGACCCACGGACAGATGGCGTTTGTGGTGAACAATCACCTGGCAGATCTGATCCCAGGCACCAACGAGCAAGACTGTTCAATCGCCGTCGCCCCGCTCTCCCACGGCGCGGGCATTCACGCGCTCCTCAATGTCGCGCGCGGTGCGGCGACCGTGCTGATGCCCAGTGAAAAACTGGATCCAGCGATGTTCTGGGAAGCAGTTCAACGCCATCGCGTCACGAATATGTTTACCGTACCGACCATCATCAAAATGCTGGTCGAACACCCGGCTGTCGACGAATATGACCATAGCTCTCTACGCTATGTGATTTATGCAGGCGCGCCGATGTACCGCGCCGATCAGAAGCGTGCACTGAACAAACTCGGTCCGGTACTGGTGCAGTATTTTGGATTGGGCGAGGTCACAGGCAATATCACTGTGTTGCCCAGAGAGATGCACAGTGCCGACGATAGCGATCCCAATGCCAATATCGGCTCTTGCGGTCGCCCTCGTGTTGGCATGGAGGTCGCCATCCTCAATGACAAATGCGAGTCTGTTCCGACGGGAGAAATTGGCGAGATTTGTTGTCGCGGCCCTGCCGTGTTCGCCGGCTATCATGGCAATCCTGAAGCGACAGAAAAAGCGCTTCGGGGTGGCTGGTTTCATACAGGCGATCTTGGACGTCTTGATGCACGCGGCCTGCTCTACATTACCGGTCGTGAATCTGACATGTACATTTCAGGCGGCTCCAACGTCTACCCTCGCGAAGTCGAGGAAGTGTTGTTGACGCACCCTGGAGTCGCAGAAATCGCGATCCTAGGTGTCCCGGACGAAAAGTGGGGTGAGATCGGCGTTGCAGTCATCGTTCGCCGCGAAGGCACACCGGCCGTGCAAGAAGGCGAGTTACTCGGCCATCTTGAGGGACGCTGCGCAAAATATCGTTGGCCCAGGCAGTTTATTTTTTGGGATGCCATGCCAAAGTCCGGCTACGGAAAAATTGTTAAAAGAGATATCAAAGTCCTCTTGATCGAGCGCGGAGAGATCTCGCAGCCCCTAGCCCTCTAAAGCAGCCAAGATTCATGCAACCTCATATTGCCTTTCTTACGCCGATGGCGCACCAGACTGTCGATGCGATCAAGCGCCTGACGCCAGCGCACTGCACAATCGCCTTTGCGGCCTCAACCGATCCCGGCGAGCAGCTTGAGATGGTCCGACATGCCGATGTGATCATGGCAGCTGGCACCTTTGTCACAGCCGACATCATCAACAATGCACCGCGTCTGAAACTTATTCAAAAATGGGGGATCGGTGTCGACAAAATCGATCTCGAAGCAGCCCGCCAGGCAGGCGTGACCGTTGCGATCACGGCAGGTGCCACCTCGATCCCTGTCTCTGAGCACACCTTGATGTTGATGCTTGCCGTCTCACGCCGTCTGCCACTTGCGCATCGAAGCCTGCAGGAGGGAAAGTGGATCGCAGCCGAGCTACGTACTATCTGTTCCAAGTTAGAGGGCAAAACGGTCGGTCTTTTTGGTTTTGGCAATATTGCCCGCTGCGTTGCTAAACGACTGAGCGGCTTTGATGTGAACTTGATTTATCACAGCCGCACCCGTCTTGATCCCGCCATCGAGAAACAATACAACGCACGCTATGTTGATTTCGATACGTTGTTGGCTCAAAGCGATATTTTGAGCCTACATGCTCCACTCACTGCACAAACAAAACATCTTTTCAATGCCAACACGTTTGAAAAAATGAAACGCGGCGCGATGTTGATCAACACGGCACGCGGTGAACTCGTTGACGAACCGGCACTCGTCGAAGCACTTCGACGAGGACAACTATCCAGTGCGGGACTCGATACTTTTGAGGGCGAACCACCCGCAATCGATCATCCACTGCTGCACATGGACCAGGTCGTCGTCACGCCGCATGCGGCCGGCGGCGTCTATGACAACGTGCCGCATATCGTTGGGCACATGTTCCGTAATGTCGATCTCTACTTTAACAAACAACCGCTAGACGCTGCAGACATCATTGTGTCGCACGACAGCCCCAACAAACAAACATAATCAGCAAACTCTGGAGAACATGGTGAGTGGCAAATTTTCTACACAATTTGAGCCTTTGAAAGGCAAAGTCAGCCCGGAAGAATGGGAGACTCGCGTCACCTTAGCCGCGTGTTACCGCCTGATGGATAAATACGGCATGACCGACATGATCTACAACCACATCACCGCGCGCATTCCCGGCACAGAAGATCTGTTGATCAACCTCTACGGCCTGCTCTACAAGGAAATCACTGCATCCAGCCTTGTACGCATTACCGTCGAAGGAGACATCGTCCGCAAGCCCGATACTGATTACGGAATCAACAAAAGCGGTTATGTCATTCATGGTTGTATTCATACCGCTCGCCCAGATGTCAGTTGCGTGATCCACACGCATACACGCGCGGGTATGGCAGTCTCCTCGATGGACTGCGGCTTATTGCCGATGACGCAAACAGCGAGCCGCTTTAATAACCACATCGGTTATCACGACTTTAACGGTCCTGCGATTGATCTGGCTGAGCGCGAAAGCCTGGTCAAAGACCTCGGCCAGCACAACGCGATGATTCTGCGCAACCACGGCCTGCTGACAAGTGGTGCGTCCGTGCCTCAGGCTTTTAACTTAATGTATCAGCTCGAGATGTCCTGTCGGGCGCAAGTTGACGCAATGGCGGCTGGCACAGCGCTCTCCATCCCTCCCAAAGAAATTCTGGAACAGTCCGCACATCTTTATCAGCCTGGTGTACGTCGTCCCTACGGCGAACTAGAGTGGCATGCCATGCTCAGACTGTTGGACGCCGAACCCGGCAACTATCCGCTTTACACGTCCTGAGTCAGGAGGGTCTAGACCGACACCCACGATGTATTCGTGGAGTCGGTCTTATCGATATACGAGAAAACTACGGTTGCAAAATCAACGTGCGTCGTGCGAGTGAATCTGCAATGCCTCGAGGAAACGCGACACCATGTTGTAGGCACCAACAGTAGCCGTCAACTCAACAATCAGTCGCTCGTTCATCAATGCCTTGACGCCCGCGAAGACCTCGGGCGAGACGTGGATGTCTTTGGTCATCGCATCGGTATAAGCCAACACGGCACGCTGTGTAGGATCAAACTGCTTAGAGTCCTGCCAAGTGGCCAAGTCATCGAGCTGAGCTTGCGTCACGCCTTCACGCAACGCAATAGGTGCATGCTGCTCAGCCTCATACGGCGCACCATTCAAAATGGCGATACGCATAATCACAAGCTCACGCAAAGCACCTGGCAAAGAGCTTTGCTGGCGAATAGCTGTCAAATAATTAAGCCAGCCACTGACAACCGGTGGGCTATGCAACAACATCTGATACACATGTAAAACGCTGCCGCGCTCGGCCGTGATACGGTCGACCAAGGGTTTCGTTTCAGGGTTGCTTAAGTCTGCGTAAGGAATTCGGGCCATGAGTGTGATCTCGAAAAGGGTAAAACAACAGTTTACCCAGATTCCGCATGGATCAAAACGAGACTTTCAAAATCAATCATCAATGATCAATAGTCAAGCAAACACCCATACGTATCGTGACTGAGCGCTCAGCTCACGGTATCCCAGTGCGCTCAAGGTCGTCCTTTCAGCGTCGAGTCAGCATCATCTTTAGGGATTGCCACCCGCTGCACGCTCGGCCGCCATCGCGCGTTCATGGGCCGCGAGTCTTGCCGCCTTTTTGGCTTCGTGCTTCGCATCTCGACGCTCGACCCACTCTTGAATTTCGACAAAGAAGACCGGCACAAGCGCGACCGCCAGGCACGTCGAGGCAATCATCCCGCTAAACACAGTAATGCCAATCGACACACGCGCCGCCGCACCCGCACCCGAAGCCGTCAGCAGCGGTACAACACCCAAAATGAAGGCAATCGAGGTCATCACAATCGGACGGAAACGCTCATGCGAAGCCTTGAGTGCCGCTTCGACAGCTGTCAGCCCCTTCTTTTGCTCCTCAAGCGCGACCTCAACAATCAAAATCGCATTTTTAGAAGCTAGCGCAATCATCAGCACTAAGCCTATCTGCACGTAAATATTATTGGCCAAACCCGTCGCAAGCAACGCAATGACGGTTCCAACGAGTGCGAGCGGCACGGCCAAAATCACAGAAATCGGTGCAGCCCAAGATTCGTATTGCGCGGCAAGTACCAGGTATACAAGGAGAATCGACAGAGCGAAAACCAGCACAACGGTGTTGCCCACCAGTTTTTCCTGATAGGACATCGCCGTCCACTCAAAACTTGCGGACTCAGGCAATGTTGTCCGCGCCAGTTCCTCGAGCGCGGTAATAACCTGACCAGAACTATACCCATCCGCCGCTGCACCCAAGATCGCCGCTGTCGGATAGATGTTGTATTGGGAGGCAATCGCGGGTCCCGTTGTCTCAGTCATTTCAATGAAAGATCCGAGCGGCACCATGTTGCCCGATTTGTTCTTCACATACAGTCGTTCAATCTGATCAGGCGTGACACGACTCTTGCCATCCGCCTGTAAAAAGACCTGGTAAGTCTGACCATACTTGAAGAACTGATTGATGTAGGTCGAGCCAATCGAAGACTGCAGGACATCGTAGGCATCTCCTAACGAAACACCTAAGGTCTCAGCGCGACTCGGATTAAAGGTGAGCTTGATCTGTGGAACATTATTTCGAAAAGGAGTAAAGATCGCCATAATTTCTGGACGTTTACTCGCCTCTTTCAGGAAATTCTCTGTGATTTCCTCCAACTTTTTAAAGTTGTTACTACCGTCGACCAATTGCAGCTGCATCTGAAATCCTCCCGACAAGCCCAAGCCTGGGATCGCAGGGGGTAACAGCACGTTGGCCGAGACTTCTTGAATCGACTTCAGCGCCTGACTCATTCCAAGATAAATTGACTTGAGGTCTTCGCCTTTGGCTTTGCCGCGTGACTCCCATGGTTTGAGGATCACATACATCACGCCCGTGTTCGATTGTGAACTGTTGTTACTCAGGGCATTGACCCCCCCAATCGAGACGACTTGTTGAACGCCTGGTACTTTTTCAATGGCAGTAACCACTTTTGCCATGCCGGCCTGTGTGCGCGACAGCGCTGCCGCATCCGGCAGCTGCACCGACACCACCAAATAACCTTGATCCTCGTTCGGAATAAAACCGGTGGGCAAACGGATTAACCCAATAATGGCCCCTGCAATCAACACCAGACCAAATAAGGAAGTGATCTTACGATGCGCCATCAAACCCTGCATCAAATGGGCATACCAGTCCGATATTTTTTCAAAGACCTGATCGAACTTCACG
>JAURZO010000184.1 GCA_030653405.1 Zwartia sp.
GCTTGCCGAAGATTTTCTGCGGTTCTTCGACTAAGACATGTCAACTAAAAAAATAATAAATTTATTGTTTACTTGCGATGCTTCCCGACTAAATGTTGGGGCGCGAGCGGCTGCAATCTTATTTTCAATTGGATTATTGTCCGGTTGTTCGACTCCGATAAAAGAGGAGGGTGATGCGCCAGAGGGTCCGGGCTATGTGAGTTGGCTTCCTAAGTCTTTCAATAGCACTGCTGTAGAGGGACTTCCCCGCCCCAAGGAGCTTTGGTGGCAGGATTTTGGTAGCACTGAATTAAATGGGCTTGTTGATACTGCACTTTCAAATAACTTTGATCTAAAGGTAGCTGTGGCGCGCGTGTCTCAAACGCGTGCGCAAGCTCAGGTCGTGCGTTCTGCGCAATCCCCTACGCTTGACGCGACAGCGGGTTACAAGATTCAAGCCCCCGGTCAGGGAGTTGGCTATGCCGCCACGACCGAGGAGTGGGGCAGTCAACCGGTTTGGCAGGCTGGTTTAGGTGTGAGCTACGAGTTGGACCTGTGGGGTAGAAAGGGTTTCAACACGCAGTCTGCCTATTCGACTGCGCTGGCAAGTGAGTTCAATCGCGAAGTTGTGGCGTTGAGTCTTGTGAGTGATGTTGTCACGGTTTATTTTCAAGTCATGGCGCTGACGGAGCGCATTGCTGTGGGTGAGAGAAACCTCGAGACCATCCGTATGGTGGGTCGAAATTTGCAGCGTCGTCTTGATCGTGGGGATTCGACACTCATTGATGTCAGTCAGCAACTTGTTTTAGAAAGCAATACTGATGCGCAGGTGACAAGTTTGAGGTTGCAAAGAGAGCGCGCGATTAACCGTCTTGCGCTTCTGATGGGAACAACGCCCTCTGCGTTAAAACTCAATGGCGGCTTGGTGGAGGATGTCAAGACGCCGATCGTGGCGCCAGGCTTGCCCTCAGATTTGCTGTGCCGCAGACCTGATATCCGTCGGGCAGAAGCAGCGCTTGAAGCTGCCCAAGCGGATCTGTATTCGGCGCGTGCCAATTTGTTGCCTTCGTTTGCGCTTTCCGCGCAGGGCGGCTACGGAAGCTTTCTGTTGTCTTCGATCCTTGCACCACAAAGTCTTTTTTACAACCTCAGTGCGAATTTAGTGCAAAATATTTTTGACGGTGGCAAGCGTCGGTCAGAGATAGAGGTCGCCAAAGCCAAGAACTTTGAGCTGTTGGAAACCTATGCCAACACGGTGCTCTCCGCGATGCGTGATGTTGAGGATGGGCTTGCCGGTGTCGCGTTGACGGCTAGGCAGTATCAAGCCCTTAACAACGCTAGAAAACGTGCGCGTCAGTTGGCTGAATACAGTGTGATCGTCGTTGAACGTGGTGGAATGGATTTTGTGCAGTTGTTCCAGGTGCAAGGGACGGTGATCGCAGCGGAAGATGCCGCGATCAACGGGCGTTTCGAGCAGATACGGGCCTCGGTCGAGTTGTACAAAGCCATTGGTGGTGGATTGCGTCTCGATGCGGATCCTTGCCTGGGCGGTGGTCAGTTGCCCAAAGCGGATGCACGCTGGGTAGCCGAGGCAGAAAAGTCGAACCTCAAGTCCTCCGCTTCGACTGCACCTAAAGGCACGCGTGCCCTTGATCCCCCGAAGCCTTGAAGGAGCTGTTGTGAAGAGAGCACCGTGCCGAATGTTTAAATTTTATTAAAGCGTGTGATGACTGTAAAAACCACAGCACAGCAAGCCAAAGCATCCAAGGCCAAGGAGACTCGGGGCATCATGTCGCCATTTTCTGGTGAACGTTTCACTATTCTTTCCTCCAGCATCACCATTAATATCCTGGCGTTGGCTTTTCCCTTATTGATGTTGCAGCTCTATGACCGGATTTTGCCGTATGAATCGGTGGATACGCTCGGTTTGGTGGGGATGACTGTCTTACTGGCGATCGCGGTGGAAACACTGTTGCGTATCGCGCGCTCCTATTCCACGGCTTGGGGTGCGGCGCGTTTTGAGTACCGGGCCATGATGGCGTTGACTGAGCGGGCGTTGGCAGAGCCGCTTCATCAGTTTGAACGCAAGGGTACGGGGGCCATCATGTCGCGCTTTAAGTCGATCGGCACGCTTCGCTACCATTACTCTGGCCAGACTTTTCAGCAATTGATGGATCTGCCGTTCACGTTTTTGTACATTTTAGTTGCGGCCGTCATGAGCCCCTTGATCGGGCTTTTGTTGTTGACGGGCTACACCATTTTTATGGTGATTATCTGGCGCAATAGCCGAAGTTTCCCCGCGCTCGTCAAAGAGCAAAAGGAAGCAGACCTGCGGCGCGGTAATTTTTTGAACGAAACGCTTCGTAACATTCACACGCTCAAATCGATGACGATGGAGTCGCTGATGTTGCGGCGTCATGAGCGCTTGCAAGAGGCCTGCGCGCGCCTGATGTCCAAAGTCACCTACGCCTTGGACATGTCCGCTGGGCTTGGGAATATTTTTTCACCTCTGATGACCGTGCTGACGGTTGCGCTTGGAGCGTGGCTGGTGATTAATGGTGAGATGACAAATGGTGAGCTGGCGGCTTGCGTATTGTTAGGCATGCGCGCGTTGGCGCCTTTGCAGCGTCTGGGCGGCATTTGGTCTAAGCACCAGCAGGACAAGATTTTGCGTGATGAGCTGGAGGCTGCGCTCAAACTGCCAACTTTGCCACCGGAGCCGCCCAACGCGGTTTCTTTGGATAGCGTGTTGGATGTCGATGCCCCGCGCGGCGTGGGTCTTGAGCTTGTGGATATTTCTTATCAATTCCCTGGTGGCAAGGCACTCATATTTGATCATCTGTCTCTAAAAATCGAGGCCAATGAATGTTTGCTGATTGAGGGCGAGGCGGGTGCGGGCCGCAGCACACTGTTGCAATTGTTGGCCGGCGTGATCCAGCCTTTGCAAGGACAGATTTTGGTCGATCGTCGTGACATGCAGTTTATGAGCTCGACGGAGATCGCACATGAGTTGGCCTATCTGCCTCAAGAAACACAGATGTTTGAAGGTTCGTTGCTCGACAACATCACGACCTTTGAAGACGATCGGATCGACATTGCCTTGGAGACGGCAAAGAAATTAGGGTTGGGGGAGTTTGTCTCGCGCATGCCCAGAGGCTGGGATTCAACGGTGGGAGACATGGCAACTGACGCCTTGCCATCAGGCTATCGACAGCGTCTGGCGATTGTGCGGGCTTTGAGTGGTCAGCCTCGGGTGATTCTGTTTGATGATGCGACTTCGGCAATGGACTCCGAGGGTGATCAGTTGTTCTTGCGTTATCTGCAATCGATGGTGGGACGCGTGACGATCGTGATGATTTCGCAACGCCCTTCATATAAGCGTCTCGCGACAAGAACGGTTTATTTGAAAGACGCTGCGGTGAGTTCGGTCGGTGCGTTACCTTTGAGCGCCCAGCTGCCCCGCGCCATGACAGAGGTGGTTGATTCCTCGCTACCCTCAACAAGGTCTCTGGTGCCTGAGAGTCAAGCCCTTCTCACGCAGGACTTATCGCGCGAGATTGAGTTTGACCCATCGCGTTGGGCAAAAACGCAAGAGATCGTGGATGCTCAGTTTAAAGTTCGAACTGATTTTTCCGCATGCTTGAGTATTTTGCTCAAACAGATCAATGCGCGTGTGACGAATCGAGAAGTGGCAGAGTCACTGCCTTATTACGAGGACTCGCTGGATCTGTCGGGTTTTCAAAATGCGATGGCTGAGATGGGATACAAACCCAAGGAGGTTCGCTGCAGGCTGGGTGCGCTCGAGGCGAGGTCATTGCCGTGTTTGTTTGTACCAGATCGCGCTCTGGCTTTTATCGTGCTGGGTCGCACGGGCGATCATGTGCGTGTGTCCAACGACGCAGAGGAGACTGTCCGTCTTGAGTCCAATCTGAATATGGAAGGGCGGGCTTTCTTTTATGAGCAGGTAGGACGCGTGACTGTTGATTCAGGCTCGTGGAGTAAGCGCGCGTTAAAGCGTTTTGCGCCGCTTGTGGGTCAAGCAACCATCTCTGCCTTGGTGACGGGGCTGGTGTTGATGGCGGGTCCTCTTTTCATGATGGTGGTCTACAGCACGGTGATCCCAACCGGGGCTGAGGACACTCTTTTTTATCTCATGATTGGCGCGGTACTTGCGCTGTTGTCGAGTTTTGCATTCATGCGCCATCGCGCGCATATTCTGGCGTATATCGCCGGTCGAATCGAGTATTTGTTCGGCGCGACGATTTTGCAACAAGTGCTGCGGATGTCGCCTTCTTATACAGAGCGTTCTTCTGTGGGTGCGCAGACTGCGAGGCTTCATAGTTTTGAGTCGATTCGGGACATGTTCATCGGACCGCTTGCCTCGACAATGTTGGAGTCACCCGCGACGCTGGTGCTGCTCGTGACGCTGGCGATCATTAATCCGATCGCATTGTTGGTGTTCGTGTTGATGGTGGCTATTTATGCCGTGCTGTTTTGGTCATTTGCTGGAAAGACTAAGGGTTTGATCGCAGAGTTGGCTCAAACCGCTCAGAAGCGCGACGAATTTCTCGTAGAGATGATCGTCAAAATGCGTGCAGTGCGCGAGTGCCATGCGCAGAGGCTCTGGCTTGAGCGTTTCAGGGAGGTCTCGGCGGCGGCAGCGATGGCATCCTTCAGGTCTGAGCGGCTGTCCTCGATGCTGGTCAGCACTTCCTATTTTCTGATGATGTTGGCAGCACTCGCGATCGTGGTCGCGTCTGTGCCGGCTGTCTGGTCGCACACAGTGACCTCAGGTGCGCTGATCGCATCGCTGATGTTGATGTGGCGAGTGTTGACGCCTGTGCAGACGATTTTTACCAATATGACGCGGCTGGAGCGGATTGGTAATGCGGTCAAGCAGATTGATAATCTGATGCGTATTCAAACAGAGCGGGCTGAGGCGGGGACGGCAGTCAGTAATCGGGCTTTGCGCGGGGAAATTGAGTTTTCCAGGGTGTCTTTTCGCTACTCGGTCAAGGTGGATCCTGCTTTGATTGGTATTGAGTTCAAGATACAGCCAGGGCAAATTGTTGCGATCACTGGACCCAACGGAGGCGGTAAGTCGACCTTGCTCAAACTGATTCTGGGCATGTACCAGCCTCAGGCGGGGGCGATCTTGCTGGATAACGTTGATATTCGTCAGATTGATCCTCTGATGCTCAGACGTTACGTGGGGTACGCGCCGCAGGATATTCAGTTGTTCAGAGCGACGCTGGCTCAAAACTTGAGGTTATCGCGACCTGATGCCACGGATGAGGAGCTGCATCAGTGTCTCGAGATGGCTGGCGCTCTGGAGCAGGTGCTGAGTTTGCCACAGGGGTTGCAGTATCGCGTCGGGGACAACACGAATGAGTTGTCCGCAAGCTTGAAGCAAAAGTTGTCTCTTGCGCGTGCTTATTTGACGCGTGCGCCTATTTTGTTGTTTGACGAGCCGGGTAATGGTTTGGATGAACTTGGTGACAAGAAATTTATTGAAACGATTAAAGCTTTGCGAGGCAAGACGACTGTTGTGTTCATCAGTCATCGGCCAAGCCACATTATGTTGGCCGATACGTTGATGATTTTTGATAAAGGCTATTTGCGCGTCTCCGGTGCTCCCGAGGCCTTGCTTCGGCAGCCGGTTGTTGCGTGATTTTCGATACTGTTATCGGCAATACTGAAATCGCCATCATCATTTTTGAGAATAATGTCTGTGAATAATTCTGAACCTTTTGTTCCTGAGAAAGCCGCGCCGCTTGTGCTGGGGGATCGGACGGACAATTACGTTGCCAAGGCCATTTTGCTGGAGGAGGCCGCACCGCCGTCCTATCTGCGTGCAACGGTTAACTTGGCCGCGTTGTCTCTCGTGTTGTTTATGGTGTGGGCTTATTTTGCAACGCTCGATGTGATTGCGCTTGCGCCAGGGCAAATTATGCCGGTTGAGTCCGTCAAGGTGGTGCAGCATGTCGACGGGGGTCGTATTGCTGCAATTAATGTGCGCGATGGGCAGTTGGTTAAAAAAGACCAAGTGCTGATGCGTCTGAATGACACCGAGGCGACTGCAGAGTATCAGACCTTGAGTGCGAAATATTGGGGCTTGTTTGCACGCGTTGAGCGTATCCGTGCGTTGATCGGTGAGCGCCCAGCCAATTTCAGTTCTGTGCCCGCTATTTACAAAGAAACTGTTCTCGAACAACAACATACCCTCAAGACGTCGCGTGATCAGATCGTGCAACTCAAAGAGGAGATCAAAATCCTCAAAGAGGTGAGCAAAATCAGAACAGAGCTCGCCGAAGAAAAACTTGCGACGCGGGTGCAGGCACTTGATGCCCAGCGTGCGCTGAGCCAGGCGGAGGCAGAGTTGTTGCGTTTTCGTCGCGCACAGATGGATGAGCTCAATATTTCGTCAAACGAGTTGGTGCAAACACAAGAGCAGATGACGAAGTTAAAGGATCGACTCGATCGCGTCGAGGTGTTTTCGCCATCGGATGGCATTGTGCAGGATTTGAAGATCAGAACGGTGGGCGGGGTGATTCCTCCGGGCGCCACGCTCATGAATATTGTGCCGGTTGATAGTCAAATGCATGCCGAGGTGCGGGTGTCGCCCGTGGATATCGGCTTTGTCAAGGTCGATCAAAGTGCCAGGCTCAAGGTCAGTACGTTTGACTTCATGCGCTATGGGACGATCGAGGGCAATGTCTCGATGGTGTCACCCAATAGCGTCTTGGATGAAAATCAACAGCCTTACTTTAAAGTCATTATTTCGGTCCCTAAGGACTACGTTGGGGACGATAAAACTAAGAAAATTGAGCCTGGAATGACTGTACAGGCGGATATTTTGACGGATAGACAGTCGGTGATGCGTTATCTGCTTCGTCCGATTTATGTGGCGTTTAATCAAGGCATGCGTGAGCGCTAGGATGATCCGCACTCTAACTTTTTAAGTGCAGGCCTATAAAGGTATGACCAAAAAAGCCGAAACGGAAGCAAACGGTGGCGTGGCGCTGACACCCAGGCAGGAACAAATCCTGTCCTTGCTGACAGAGGGCAAGAGCAATAAGGAAATTGCTCTGGAGCTCGGCATTCAGCAAGGCACCGTCAAGCAGCACTTGTTTGTGCTCTATCGTCGTTTGGGCGTTGTTAATCGGGCGAAGGCGGTGATTGCTGCCAGTCAATTGATCAAGGCGCAGCGTGCGAGTGTGGGCGGACGGGGGTCAGGGTGGTCCAAGTCAACCAAACAACCAGCGTCTCGCAAGGCTGGTTATGTTTGGCGCATGATCGCGGTGGTGGCGGTCTTTTTGCCTGATTCGACTGAAATTACTACGTCCGATTTGGTTCGACGGGATCGTTATCTTTCCGCACTCGGTCAGACGATGACGGAGTTTACCGAGGCCTTGGATGGTCAGTATGTCTCGTTGCCCTATGGCGGATTTCTGGCCTGGTTTGGTCATCCTTATTCGCATTTAGATGATGCCGATCGTGCCGTGCATCTGGCGCAGTGTTTACAACGATGGTCTGATGATTACTGTGTGGCACATTTTAGTCAGACTGACTCGGAGCTGTTGACCAAGCCAATCGGGATTGGTGTGGCTTCACACCCTGAGGTGGTGGCCGAGAAAACCGCGCAGCTCAGTGGTGCCGAGTCATTTAGATCCGCTGCCATCCTAGCGCGACACGCCAGACCGCTTGGACGGCCGCTGGCGGATGAGTCGACGCAGCGTTTGGCACCACTGAGTGTGCAATGGATCAAAGTCAAAGCGACTGCTGATAAACCGATTGGTCGTCAAAGAGTGGGGTCTGTTGTGGCCATCGGTCGCTACTCTCAGTCGCTGATCGATGCGAGATCTCGCTGGGGTGGTTTGCCCTTTGTCGATGCGACGATTGAGTTTGTGCAAAGTGGTGTGGCGCAGTGGATGTCGGTTGAGTCCTGGCCCCCTGCTGCGGCGACTGCCTTAGTGGATACGATTGGTAACGCTGCGGCTGTTTCTGGTTTTAAGGTGCTACGTTTGAGAACGCCTGCTCAGACGCGACGCGACCGAGTTGTGGCGGGATTTATCAGCCAGATTGAGATGGTGGCTCCAGATCTGGAGGCGCCGCTTGGCAAGGTGTATACCCTGGCATCCGAAGGGGAGCGTCTCGCTTCGATGCTCAAAGACTGTGCGGTCACGCCTCTGGTTGTTCAAGTGTATGGTTTTAAGGCCTTAGATGCGCTCGCGAGTGTGTTGGGTGAGCGCGGCATTAATTTGCTGGTTTCCTGTCCAATTTTGTTTGTCGCAGCCAATTTGGTGGACATGGGGCAGGTACAAACAACGGTCCGTTTGCTTGGGCCGCGTCCCAAGACTGATTTGCAGTCTCGGGTATTTTCAATGAGTGCGTCTAACCATACCGCACTGCCTGAAGCCGTGCGCGCTGATTTGCAGGCGCTGCTGGATGGTTTGTCGACGACAACTAAAGAGCTTGTTGTGACCGCTGCAGCTGAACCTTCCAAGCCTATCGATGACTCTGTGAGTCAGGTGGGTTTGGCACATCATCAGATTCAGTCATGTTTGTCCGAGCTTACAGCCTCTGGGCTGATCGCTCCGAGGCCCGGCGGTGGCTTTCAGTTTAGGGACCTGCTGACGGCTCAGGCCATTCATAACCTGACCGTGTCTGTTCCGGACAACGACGACATCTAGCCATCAAATGGGGGGCTAAGATGAGGCTGCTTTGGCATCGATTGGCTGAGATTTCGCTGATATTTGTCCTTTTTAGCTACTCAGGCTTTGTACTGGCGGATGTTGGCGAGCGCCCCAAAGTCGGGTCGCAGGTGACCGTGATGAAGATCAAGGGCGTCATTTCAAATAAAACCGTTGCGTTTGTCGAGTCGTCCGTTCCAAAGGGGCATGGCGATCCCATTCCTGCAGGATTGATTGTTTTGCTGGACTCGTCGGGTGGCGATGGCGTGGCCGCCATGAGGATTGGTCGAATGCTGCGTGCCGCCCGTGCGCATATTTTCGTGACTGGGCATTGCTCGAGCGCCTGCACATTTATCCTGGCTAGTGGTGTGGTGCGCGGTGCCCCGGCTTATACGGTGGGTGTGCATCGCGGCCGGATTACAAGGACGGACGGGGCAGGCAAAATTTTGTCTGAAATTGATCCTGCTGAAAATCCTAAAGCGGCTGAGGCTTTATTGAAGTTTGAGCGCGAGGCTAAGGCGTATTTTGCTCAAATGGGGATGTCACCGCTATTATTTCAAACAATGCAATCGCATGAGCGTAAAGGTGTTTTTAGGCTTAGTCATAACGAGATCGCTAAGTTTGGTTTGTCTGGGTTTGACCCTCAGTATTTTGCGCAGCGGAGCCAGTTTTATGAGGCACAGACGGGTATATATCGAATGGATGGTCAGGAGTTGCGTCGACGGACCGCAAAGGTCGCATCCAGATGTGGAGAATTTCAGTCTGACAGGAAAGGATTTATAGGCTGTTATTCAGAGGTTTTACGAGACAAATATCTCAATTAAAAAGTGCAAGTAGACCATCACTAAAGTTATATAACCTTTTGTGGTGTTGTTGTTAATCAAATCGGCTATTAAAGTGCTAAATGTAGGAGTCCAATCTAGGACTCGGCATCTGTAAAAGGCACTGAAATGGCTGACGAAAATAAACCCACCGCGCAACAGTCACAAGATGCAGTGCATCTTGATAGCATGACTTCGCTGCAGCAGCCAACGGAAACTGATCAGGCTGTAGGTGGTGATGCCTCGTCAGTGCGCGCAGATGCTGTGGTGGCGCCGTCTCCCGCGGCTACGCCTGATAGTCCTAGCTTTTATCTTCCTGATACGAATTTAACAAACGCTCCTCCGGTCGAGTCACAGAGTGATGCGACAAGCGAGGAGGCTGAGGCTGAAGCGCAGGAAATGATCGCTGATTCAGAAGCGGTTGAAGGGCTGACGATTGGCGGTGTGGATGTTCAGGTCACAGGTGGGGTGGTTGAGACCACTGAGGGTGAGTCTAGCTCGGATACGGGTGAATCAGCGGTGCTGGTTCAAATGGCTAGCGCAGATAATCAGTCTCTTGGTACTGGTGCACGCGGTCGTTTAAGTACGGCACCTGTTGGGACTGTTGAGGCAGAGGTTGCCGAGGGAGTTGTTGAACCTACTGCGGCGACTGAATCTGTGATTGTGACGGAACCACTGGTTGCGACCGAGCCTGTGACGGTTCCTCAGGTCGGTGAGACTGTGCCTGCGCCTGCACCCGTGCTGCCTGCGCCGGATGTGGGGTTAGGTATTGTTTCTTTGTTGTCTAGTGCTGCGGTTGGGATGAGTGAAGGTGATGAGGTGCTCACCACGAGCGGCATGCTGGTGGTGACGGATGCGGATGCTGTGGCGGCTACAGTGGTGCCGCAGACCGCTACCGAGGGTGAGTACGGTGTGTTTAGCATTGATGCTGCTGGTGCTTGGACCTATATGACTGATGGCGCGCTCGATAGTTTGAGCTCTGGTGAGGTTGTGACCGAGACGTTTAACGTGGTGACTACCGATGGTGGTAGTGCGACGGTGACGGTGACGATCACGGGCACGAACGATGCGGCGGTGTTGAGCAGCGCCTCGGTGACGTTGAGTGAGGAAAATGCGCCGTTGAGCACGAGCGGCACGCTGACGATCAGCGACGTGGACAGTGCACAGACGTTTGATGCGCAGACGAATACGGCAGGCACGTACGGCAAGT
>JAURZO010000111.1 GCA_030653405.1 Zwartia sp.
TCGCTCAGGCAGGCATTTTGGGTCGTCAAAAAGCGTTGTTACTAGGTGGATTTACTGACTATCGTTTGGCGGAACATGATCGTGGCTACGACTTGACCTCAGCGATCGACTTCATTCGTAAGACCGTCAATATCCCAATCATTCCCGGGCTGCCCTTTGGACATACGCCAATGAAGCTCACGCTTCCAATCGGCGCTAAAGTTGGTGTGGCAACTGAAGGCGGGATGGCTTATCTCGTACTGGACGAGCATCCCGACGAAGTCGACACACCTTGAGTCATTGTTTAGGTATTTTTACTCAGAGCTGATTGAGTCTGAACGGCTGCCACTGCAGTCGCTTTAGACGTACGCTGCTCAGCTAGATAGGTATGGGTTTCTTTGACGACCACACCTGACAGCAGAGCGATACCAATTAGGTTGGGAAAGGCCATCATGCCATTGACGACATCGGAGACTGCCCACACCAAATCAAGTGAAACGACTGTGCCTATCATGACAAACGCTGTGTAGAGGCAACGATAGGGCCAAACAATCCGCTTGCCCAGGGCATATTGTGCGCATTTTTCTCCGTAATAGCTCCAACCAAGAATTGTCGAATAAGCGAAGAAAAGTAATCCAAGCGTGACAATCCATCCACCGGGGCCGGGCAGCATGGAATCGAAAGTTTGCGCGGTGAGCGCAGCACCCGTCACTCCAGACTTGAACTGGCCACCCATCACCAAAACGATCCCAGTAATCGAGCAAACGATGATGGTGTCAATGAAAGTGCCGGTCATAGAGACAAGAGCTTGCTTGACAGGTTGATCGGTTTTGGCGGCTGCCGCCGCGATCGGTGCTGTGCCAAGCCCGGCCTCGTTGGAGAATACACCTCTGGCCACGCCATATCGAATCATGGTTCCAATTGCACCACCTGCAACTGCCGTGCCGCTAAAGGCATCAGTCATGATGAGGCTCAAGGCCGGCCAGAGACCTTCAATGTTGCTCACAATCACGGCCAAGCCTCCAAAAAGGTAGATGGCTGCCATAAAGGGAACTATGACTGCGGTGACACGACCGATACTTTTGATACCACCCAAAATCACTAATGCAGTGACTGAAGTCAGCACGACCCCTGTTAGCCAGCCTGACACACCAAAGCTTGAGTGCATGGATTGTGCGAGGGAGTTGGACTGAACCGAGGCACCGGTGCCGAGTGCAGCGATCATGCCAAAAATCGCAAATAGCATGCCAAGCCATTTCATGTTGAGTCCCAGAGAGATGTAATACATCGGTCCTCCGGACATCGTGCCGTCCACTTCTTTTACACGGTACTTAACGGCGAGTAGGCCTTCGGCGTATTTGGTGGCCATGCCAAAAAATGCGCTAACCCACATCCAAAACAAGGCGCCTGGCCCTCCCAACACAATGGCCGTTGCGACCCCGGCGATATTGCCGGTACCAATGGTGGCCGCCAGCGCGGTCATTAGTGACTGAAATTGTGAAATATCGCCGGGCAAATTGGGATTTTTGCTGCGAGAGAACGCCATGTGGAGCGCTGAGGGTAGCAGTCTTATTTGAAGAGCTCCGAGCCGTATCGTCAGATAAATGCCGGTACCGACCAACAAAACAAGGAGCACAGGCCCCCAGACATAGCCTCCCAGGGTATGAAATAAAATAGTGAGTGCTTCCAACTTTTTCTCCTCATATTGTGTATTTAAACTCAGCTGTGTTGCTGACCTTGCGCATGATAGGGAAGGAGAAATTAAAAAGGGCGGTTTTGTCCGAGTTGTTACACTGAAAACATATCTATCAAGATGTAACTCCATTATTTACTAAAGTAGCCTACCGTGATAACAGCTTCAAACCTAGCCATTCAGTTCGGACCTAAACCTCTTTTTGAAAACGTCAACGTCAAGTTCGGGGAGGGCAATCGCTATGGTTTGATCGGCGCAAACGGTTCCGGAAAGTCCACCTTGATGAAAATTATCGGCGGCGACCTCGAGTCCACCGCGGGTAACGTGCACCTTGAGCCAGGGTTGCGCCTGGGTAAATTGCGTCAGGATCAGTTCGCCTTTGAAGACTATCGCGTACTAGATGTGGTGTTGATGGGCCACACTGAGATGTGGGAAGCCATGAGCCAGCGTGATGCTATTTACGCCAATGCGGAGTCCACCGACGAAGACTACATGCGCGCGGCGGATCTTGAGGCCAAGTTTGCCGAGTACGATGGCTACACTGCCGAAGCGCGAGCGGGTGAGTTATTGCTCGGGCTGGAATTTCCCGTCGATCAGCATCAGCAACCGATGCGCGAAATCGCGCCAGGCTGGAAACTGCGTGTGTTGCTCGCACAGGCTTTGTTTTCAAATCCCGACGTGCTGTTACTTGATGAACCGACCAACAACCTCGATATCAATACCATCCGTTGGCTTGAAAATGTACTCAATGGCTATCAAAGCACAATGATCATCATTAGCCACGATCGACATTTTCTGAATCAGGTTTGCACGCATATGGCAGACCTTGATTTCGGTGAGCTACGAGTCTATCCCGGTAATTATGACGATTACATGCTCGCGTCCACGCAGGCAAGAGAGCGCGTGTCTTCGGCAAATGCTAAAGCAAAAGAGCGCGTCAGTGAGTTACAAGACTTTGTGCGTCGCTTTTCAGCGAACAAGTCCAAAGCGCGTCAGGCCACATCACGTCTCAAACAAATCGACCGGATCAAGGCCGCACAGGTAGAGGTCAAACCATCTTCGCGACAGAATCCGTTTATTCGCTTCGAACAAAATAAAATCTTGCATCGTCAGGCCGTCACGCTAGATGTGGTGGAAAAAGCCTTTGATGCCCCAGTGATCCGTCCTTTTTCAGCCATGGTGGAGGCCGCTGAGAAAATCGCAATCATTGGTGCAAACGGTGCGGGTAAGACCACGCTGTTAAGAATGTTAGCGCTTGATCTCAAGCCTGATCGTGGCTTGGTTAAATGGGCTGAGAACGCCGATCTAGGTTACATGGCTCAGGACGTGTCCGAGCTCTTTACCGATAAGGACAGCAATCTGTTTGAATGGATGACCCATTACCGTCAGCCAACTGATGACGATCAGTCTATTCGATCTGTGCTGGGGCGTTTACTTTTTTCGGCAGATGACCTCCCCAAGGCGCCATGCGTGTTGTCGGGCGGTGAAAAAAACCGTATGACTTTTGGACGGCTGATGTTGAGGCGGCATAACGTGATGCTGCTTGATGAGCCGACGAACCACCTGGATATGGAATCAATCGAATCGCTGCAGTTAGCGTTAGATAAATATCCAGGCACCTTGTTCTTTGTTTCGCATGACCGCGAGTTTGTGTCTGCGCTGGCGACACGCATCTGGGAAATTCAGCCTGATGGACAGGTCACGGATTATCGCGGTCCGTACGAAGAGTATCTTGCCTCTAAAGGTATTGAGAACTGAGGCGAATATGATTGTTCTTGGGTTTGAAAGCTCCTGCGATGAAACGGGGGTGGCGCTGGTTTGTACCGAGCGAGGCTTGTTGGCGCATGCGCTTCATTCCCAAATCGCGATGCATGCGGCCTATGGTGGAGTCGTGCCTGAACTGGCTTCGCGCGATCACGTTCGCAGAGTCATTCCCCTGACGCGTGCGGTGTTGCGCGAAGCTGACCTGACGCTTGAGCAGATTGATGCTGTCGCCTATACGGCAGGGCCAGGCTTGGCGGGAGCATTGCTCGTCGGCGCAAGTGTTGCGCAATCCATCGCCTGGTCGCTCGACCTGCCGTCTATTCCCATTCATCATTTAGAAGGGCATTTATTGTCGCCGCGTATGGCTGACCCCTGCCCGGAGTTTCCCTTTGTCGCGTTACTTGTCTCTGGCGGTCATACCCAACTCATGAGAGTGGATGATGTCGGTTGCTATACCTTGTTGGGTGAGACGCTCGATGATGCGGCCGGCGAGGCTTTCGACAAAACGGCTAAGTTGCTTGGATTAGGTTATCCAGGTGGGCCAGCCCTTGCGCGTCTGGCTGAGCAGGGCAACGCAGAAGCGATTCGTCTACCAAGACCCATGCTTCATAGTGGCAATCTCGACTTTAGTTTTAGCGGTTTAAAAACCGCGGTATTGACCAGGTTAAAAGACGCTCAGGCAGCTTCAGTTGTAAGCGAGACGTTGGCTGCAGACCTTGCCGCTGCCACTCAGAATGCGATTGTTGATGTCTTGATTGCTAAATCGGTCGCAGCGCTTGATCAAACGGGCTTAAAGCGTCTGGTCGTAGCGGGTGGAGTTGGTGCCAACCGTTTATTGCGTAGCCGTTTGGCGGACAAGCTGGTCAAACGCCGCGCTGAGGTATTTTTCCCACCCTTAGCACTATGCACGGATAATGGCGCCATGATTGCATTCGCGGCTGCCCAACGTATTCAGCGCGGATTGGTGGATTTAGGCACTGGGCAATATGGTTTTGATGTTCGGCCGCGCTGGGATCTTGCGACGATTTAAGCTTTTCGACTGCCGATGCGTGGCTCGGTGCCCTGGAGTAACCGCTGTATGTTGGCGCGATGTCGATACAGCAAGAATCCAGCAATAACAATCAACGCCAGCCCTACTGGCAAATCAGCCTGCCAAATGAGCATGCCACCAAAGAAATAGTAAAACGGCGCAAATACCGCGCATGCAAGTGCGGCGAGTGAGGAATATCTAAAAAACACTGCGATGATGAGCCAAGTTGCCATCGCTGCCAGAGCGAGCAGAGGCTCGATCGCAATCATCACGCCAAAGGCAGTTGCGACACCTTTACCTCCCTTGAAGCCTAGAAATATTGGGAACAGATGGCCCAAAAACACCATCAAGGCTGCCGCCGCAATCACTGGCGCGCTAAAGCCGACCCATATCGTGAGCCAGACGGCAAACCAACCTTTCGCAGCATCGCCAATCAAAGTCAACGCAGCAGCGGTTTTGTTGCCGGAACGGAGCACGTTCGTCGCGCCAGGATTTCCGGAGCCATAGAGACGTGGATCTTGAAGGCCCAATAGCTTGCTGACAACAACGGCAAAAGGCACAGATCCCACCAGGTAGGCCATAATCAGAATTCCAAGGATCGAAAGGGCGCCTTGCGGGATGTTCATGTGTGGTTTCCAGAGGGGTCGATTCTGGCGGCTATTCTAGCGTGAAGGATCGGCCAGAGGGGTATGTTGAGTTTTCTTTGGGCGCGTGCTGCGAGTACAATGGTGATCAATCTGAACAAAATTTTATTTAGCATCAACCTATGCACATACTTGTCTCAAATGACGACGGTTACAACGCCCCCGGACTCGAGGCACTAGTCGCCGTACTACGTGATTTGGCAGACATTACTGTTGTTGCGCCTGAGGTGAACCACAGTGGGGCCTCGAACTCACTGACGCTAAGTCGTCCATTGGCAGTGCGCCAAGCTCCGAATGGTTTTACTTATGTTAACGGTACGCCCTCTGATTGTGTCCACGTGGCACTGACCGGACTATTGGACAGACGGCCGGACTTAGTGGTTTCCGGCATCAATAATGGTGCGAATATGGGTGATGACACGCTCTATTCTGGAACAGTTGCCGCTGCCGCAGAAGGTTATTTATTTGGTATTCCCTCCATCGCCTTTTCGCTGGTAGCCAAAGGCTGGTCCAATCTGGATGCGGCAGCCGAGTGGGCACGTAGGCTCGTTGAACAACAGCTCAAACAACCGCTCACGGGCGCTTCTTTGTTAAATGTCAATTTTCCCGACCGGCCTCTGACTCAAAATATGGGGGTCATGGCGACACGACTTGGAAAACGCCATCCTTCTCAGCCTGTGGTGCGTTCAAGCACACCCTACGGAGAAACGGTCTATTGGATCGGACCTGCTGGTGCGGCCAATGATGCGACGCAGGGCACGGATTTTGATGCCATCAGCAAGGGTTTTGTGTCTGTGACTCCGCTAAGACTTGATTTGACACAGCATGCGCAGTTGGCTGATGTTTCAACTTGGGTTGCGCCGCTATGCAGTGGCTGAAAGCCTCCCGCCCATGTGCGTCGGCCAAAGACTTCAAGTCGCTTGGCACCAAGGGTCTGCAGGGCATTACAGCGACAAATAGCAACACCAAAATTTCGATTTCACGTCTGTCGACCCCAACTGACACGACTTCTGTGCCGCGCCGCTCCAGTGAAAATCTTGGTCTGAATTCCGAGCGGTTGAGGGCTGCGATGGTTGAGCGTCTTCATGCCCAAGGGATTACCGATGAGCGTGTCCTAAGCGCGATGCAGGTCATTCCGCGTCATGCGTTTGTTGATGAGGCGTTGGCAAGTCGGGCCTACGACGATGCGGCCTTACCGATTGGACATGGTCAGACGATATCGCAACCCTGGGTCGTAGCCCGGATGATTGCTGCTGTATGCGAGGGTGTTTTGCCGAACCGAGTGCTTGAGGTCGGAACAGGTTGTGGCTATCAGGCCGCTGTGATGTCTCAAGTTTTTTCCCAAGTCTACTCGGTCGAGCGGATTCGATCGTTGTACGATATGGCCAAGGAACATTTGCGGTTGTTGCGATTGGGTAAAGTACGTCTAGTGTACGGAGATGGTATGGTTGGTTTGCCCAGTGCAGCCCCATTTGATGCCATTGTGGTGGCTGCGGCGGGTCTTAAGATTCCACAGGCTTTGATGCTGCAGCTGAGTATTGGCGGGGTGTTAATTGCTCCTGAAGGCGCAAGCGCGCAAAAATTGATTCGTATCCAGCGAACAGGTGAAGCTGCCTGGTCCAGACAAGAATTGGAAGAAGTCAGATTTGTACCGCTCAAGTCAGGGTTGCAACCGTGAGTGAACAGGAGATAGGTATGCGTGGTGGTGCCGTTACATGCATCAAGCAAAATAATGAGGCAAGTGTGATATCAATTAGTCATAACAAAGTGGTATCTTTTGCGGTCTGTATGGCTGCTGTATTAATCTTGGCTGGATGCACTTCCAGCACCAAGGCACCGGTATCGGATTTGTCGTCTGGCGTACCTTCTTCAGCAACGTATGTCGTAAAACCTGGTGATACGCTCAACAAAATTTCTCGGGCAACGGGCGTTTCCGAAGGTACGATTACTCGTATCAACAAAATCACCAATCCTAATTTGCTCATTGTCGGCCAGACCTTGCGTTTATCTGATGCGCAAAGCCCTGCGGCGACACCTCGTCCAAGCACTGCAGTCACTTCACCAGCACGTGCAACCACGGCAAGCGATGAGGCCTCAACAGAACGCGCTTCCGATGCCGGTTTGATCAGCTGGGGCTGGCCTGCTAAGGGCAAGATCATCCAGGGATTTACGACAACGACAAAGGGTATTGATATTGCTGGCAGTAGCGGAGACCCAATCGAAGTTGCGGCGGCAGGTAAGGTTATTTTTGCTGGTGACGGCCCCAGAGGGCTAGGTAATCTGATCATTGTTGAGCATAGCGACGGCTTTATTACCGCCTATGCGCACAATAAAACCTTGCTCGTTAAAGAAGGACAAGTCGTCAAGCGCGGAACAAAGATTGCTGAGATGGGTCAGTCTGACACCACCTCTGTGCGCCTGCACTTTGAAATTCGCAGGCGCGGAACGCCTGTTGATCCGCTCCAGTATCTGCCACCAAGGTAGTCGCGCCGTATGACGCCCACGCTCGTTTTTGATTTGGAAACCATCCCTGATGTGGAGGGGCTGCGTCGTTTGCACGGCTGGGGGTCTGAATTATCGGACACAGAGGTCGCTGACAAGGCATTTGCTGCGCGTAAAGAACTAACCGGTAGTGATTTTTTGCCCTTGCATTTGCAGAAAGTCGCTGTGGTTGGCTGTGTGTTTCGTGATGACCAAGGATTTCGCGTTCGCTGTCTTGGACAAGCAGATGATCCTGAACAAGTCCTGTTATCGGGATTTTTCAAGACCATTGAACGCTATACACCCAAATTAATTAGTTGGAACGGCAATGGATTCGATCTGCCCGTGCTCCACTATCGTAGCTTGATTCATGGCGTTGTCGCCCCTAGATATTGGGATACGGGCGATGATGACCGTGAGTTTCGCTACAACAACTATCTGAGTCGCTACCATACGCGTCATACCGATTTGATGGATGTGCTCGCCAAACACAACGGCCGTGGCAATGCCCCCCTGGACGATTTGGCAAAGCTTTGCGGATTCCCCGGTAAGCTTGGTATGGATGGCAGTCAGGTTTGGACTGCCTGGACAGACGGTCGCGCTCACGAGGTACGCGCCTACTGTGAGACAGATGTTGTTAATACGTGGCTGGTGTACTGTCGTTTTAGATTGTTGCGCGGTGAGCTTGATGCTGCTGCGTATGACGCTGAAGTCGCGCTCGTGCGCGAAACGCTGGAGCAAAGTGCTGAGCCGCACTGGAAACAATACCTAGAGGCTTGGGGTCGTTAATCATGTCTGATCATGTTTTGCAGGTCGAGTCCCTCGATCTGGAAGCTCGCGGTATTGCCCGTCGAGATGGGAAAGTGGTTTTTATTGAGGGGGCTCTGCCAACTGAGCGTGTCACCGTCAACACTTTCCGTCGCAAGCCTTCATATGAGGTTGGCAGAGTTGTACATATTCTGCGTGAAGCTTCAATGCGTGTTGTGCCGAAATGTGAATATTTCGGTATCTGTGGTGGCTGTGTGATGCAACACTTAGAGCCTAGCGCTCAAGTCGCCATTAAACAGCGTGCCCTCGAAGACGCTCTAGAACATATCGGCAAAACCCGTGCGCTACGGATATTACCCGCGCTCCATGGTCCCTATTGGGGTTACCGCTACAGAGCGCGTTTGGCCGTGCGCTGGGTTGCTAAAAAAAATACTGTTTTGGTGGGCTTTCACGAGCGCAAGAGTAGCTTTGTAGCGGATATCAAGAGCTGTCAGGTTTTACCGCCCCACGTATCAGCACTGATGATGCCTTTACGTGCCCTGATTATGTCGCTTTCCGCTCCAGATCGTTTTCCACAGATCGAGGTGTCAGTCGGGGAGGGTGTGACAGCCCTTGTGCTCAGGCATCTATTGCCCCTGACACAGGGTGACACCCAATTTCTGCGTGACTTTGCCCTCCTGCATGATGTGCAATGGTGGCTTCAGCCGCATGGCCCAGAGTCCGTGGCGCCGCTTGAGCCAGAACATGCGGATAGTTTGTATTACAGCTTGCCTGAGTTTGAGTTGCGTATGCCGTTTAAGCCAACGGACTTTACTCAGGTCAATCATCAGATTAATCGTGTGCTGGTTTCGCGCGCTTTAATGCTGCTTGAACCTCAGTTCGGAGACCGCATTGCCGATATGTTTTGTGGTTTGGGTAATTTCACTTTGCCACTTGCCACGCGTTGCAGTGAAGTCGTCGGTTTTGAAGGAAGTGAAATGCTCACAACACGCGCAAAAACCGCGGCTGAGCGTGCAGGTATGACGAACGCGAAGTTTGACACCCTGAATCTTTTCAATGTTACGACTGAGTGGTTGGCCGAACTTGGGTATTTTGATCGGATGCTGATAGATCCGCCACGCGAGGGTGCTCTCGCGCTCGCCGAGTCTTTGTCCAATCTGCCCAGAGCGATGCGTCCAAAAAGAATGGTGTACGTCTCGTGCAACCCAGCTACTCTTGCCAGAGATACAGCGATTTTGTTACACAAAGGGCATTACAAACTGTGTGCCGCAGGCGTGGTGAACATGTTCCCTCATACCGGACATGTCGAGTCCATCGCAGTCTTTGAAAGCGAGACGACTACGGTCTAGGTGAGACGAACACCCTTAGGTGATCGTCTCCTTGCGCAGAGTCCTCAGGCTTGGTCCAAGATTTTCTGTGCGGCCAGCTTGACGCGCTCGGGCGCTGTGCCACCGATATGGTTGCGAGCGGCCACTGAGCCCTCAAGGGTCAGTACGCTATGCACATCCTGTCCGACTGATGCATGAAACTTTTGTAACTCAGCCACACTCAAGTCCGCTAAGTCGCAGCCTTTTTGCTCACACTCACGCACAGCGTGTGCGACAGCCTCGTGGGCATCTCTGAAGGGTACGCCACGCTTCACTAAATAATCAGCCAAGTCAGTCGCGGTCGCAAAGCCCTGCAGAGCAGCTGCGCGCATAGAGTCTGCGCGGACCTTGATGCCCGCCACGAGATCGACAAAAATGGTCAGTGTGTCTCTGACAGTGTCCGCGGTGTCAAAGAGTCCTTCCTTGTCTTCCTGATTGTCTTTGTTGTAGGCCAGTGGCTGACCTTTCATCAGAGTCAGCAGCGCGACCAAGTGTCCATTGACACGCCCTGTTTTTCCGCGCGCAAGCTCTGGTACATCAGGGTTTTTTTTCTGCGGCATGATCGAGCTTCCGGTGCAGAAGCGATCCGCAAGATCGATAAATCCCACGCGTGGACTCATCCAGATCACAATTTCCTCTGAAAATCTGGAGATATGCGTCATGATCAACGCGCACGCACTGCAGAATTCGATTGCAAAATCACGGTCAGACACCGCGTCAAGTGAGTTCTGACACACATCATCAAAATCAAGTAGTTTTGCGACCATCGGACGGTCAATAGGGAAGCTGGTTCCGGCAAGTGCTGCGGCACCCAACGGCAGAATATTCACGCGCTTGCGGCAGTCAGCCAGTCGCGCAGCATCACGTCCGAACATCTCTGCATAGGCAAGTAAGTGGTGTCCGAACGTAACGGGCTGAGCCACTTGCATGTGCGTGAAGCCTGGCAGGATCGTGCTGGCATGCTCAAGCGCGACCGTTGCAAGCGCCTGGCGTAATTGACCGAGCAGTTCAATCAAACCGTCGATTTCGTGACGCAGCCAAAGGCGAATGTCTGTGGCGACTTGGTCGTTGCGGGAGCGGCCTGTATGCAATCTTTTGCCGGCGTCACCAACAAGTTCAACCAGGCGTTTTTCAATATTTAGATGGACATCTTCGAGGTCGAGCAGCCACTGGAACTGACCGGCTTCGATTTCCTGAAGAATTTGTGCCATGCCGCGCTCGATATCACTCCTGTCTTGGGGAGAGATCACTTTGACAGCTTCGAGCATCTGAGCATGGGCGAGAGACCCTTGGATATCAAAAAGCGCAAGTCGCTTGTCGAAGTCAACAGAGGCGGTGTAACGCTTGACGAGTTCTGAAACAGGCTCTGAAAAGCGGGCTGACCATGCCTGGCCTTTCTTGTCGAACTGGCTTTGAGTAGGGTTTTGAGTATTTTTCATAGTGAACAAATTATAGAACGCAGCGCTAGCTTGGCGGGCATGAGATAATTTTTCCTTCTTAAAACTCGTTCAAACCGGAATTAATATGGCGGCGGTCAGAGTCGGCATTGCTCAATTAAACGCTTTAGTCGGCGACTTAGCCGGTAATGCCAGTCTAGTTGTCGAGGCGGCGCGAGAGGCGCACCAGCAGGGTGCCCGCGTGCTGTTGACCCCTGAAATGATGTTGACAGGGTATCCGCCTGAGGATTTACTGTTGCGTCCGTCTTTTATTACTCAGTGCGAGGCAAGCTTGCTTCGTCTGTGCCAGGATTTATCAGCTTTCAAAGGCCTGCATGTCGTTGTCGGGCATGTTTGCATGCACGCAGGCAGTTTGCGCAATGCCGCGTCTGTGCTGCTAGATGGCAAAATAATAGGCACTTACTATAAAAAAGAGCTGCCTAACTACTCAGTTTTTGACGAAAAACGCTATTTCATACCCGGCCAAGGCACGCTCAGTTTTGAAGTGGATGGCGTGCGCTTTGGCATCAATATATGTGAAGATATTTGGGGAGATAGTGCCCCGGAGGCTGCTGCCGCTGAAAATATCCAGGCGCTGCTCGTATTGAATGCTTCACCGTTTAGTTTGGGCAAACAAGCCCAGCGGATTCGCGTGGCGCTTCGCTGTGTCGAACGCACACACTGTGCGCTCGTGTATGCCAACCTCACAGGCGCTCAGGATGAACTTATTTTCGATGGGGCCTCATTCGTCCTCTCGCGCAAGGGTGATTTGATTTGTCGCGCTTGCGACTTCAACTCCGAGCTAAATTATATTGAGGTATCGGAGACAGGAGAGGTCACGGTACCCGCTCAAAAGCTTGAAGCGCCTTTCATCCCCGCGCGCGCTGAAGTGCAATCGCCGGAAGCGCAGGTCTGGGAGGCGCTCAAGATATGCCTGTCAGACTATGTGAAAAAGAACGGTTTTCGAAGTGTCATTCTTGGACTTTCGGGTGGCATTGATTCTGCCGTCGTACTCGCAGTGGCTGTGGATGCCTTGGGCGCTGATCGTGTTCATGCTGTCATGATGCCTTCGCGTTATACCGCTGATATTTCTCAAATTGATGCCCGCGATATGGTCAAAAGACTGGGTGTGCCTTATCGAGAAATCGCCATTGCTGATCTTGCGAGCAGTTTTGACACAGTACTCGCACCCATTTTCGAGGGACGGGCGCCCGATGCGACGGAGGAAAACATTCAGGCCCGATTGCGTGGCATGCTGCTGATGGCGCTTTCTAATAAATTTGGTCATTTGGTACTGACCACGGGTAATAAATCTGAACTCTCCACAGGGTATTGCACGCTCTATGGCGACATGGCGGGTGGCTTCGCCGTATTGAAGGACGTTGCTAAAACACTCGTATATCGGCTTGCCCGTTGGCGCAACACATTGAGCGAGGTGATACCCGTCCGTATTATTACCCGTCCGCCTTCAGCTGAGTTGCGTGAAGATCAGACCGATCAAGACAGCCTGCCAGAATATGATGTGATTGACGGGATTATTGAGCATTATGTTGAAAAAAATGCATCCCCGGAACAGATCATTGCGGCAGGCTTTGCGCCGACTGCGGTCGAGCAAATTGTTCGTTTGATTCGTATCAATGAGTACAAACGCAAGCAAGGACCGTTTGGTCCCCGGATCACGGAACGGGCATTTGGACGGGATTGGCGTTATCCTTTGTCAAACGGTTTTCGTGACTAACTGTATTGGTGTGCGAACGAAATTTTAAACAGGAATCATCGTGAAACAAGTGACTGCCATTATTAAGCCTTTCAAACTTGACGAAGTACGCGAGGCGCTCGCCGATGTGGGCGTAAACGGATTAACCGTAACCGAAGTCAAAGGTTTCGGGCGCCAAAAAGGGCACACTGAGTTGTACCGTGGCGCCGAGTATGTGGTTGATTTTTTGCCTAAAATTCGAGTGGAAATGGTGGTTGCCGATGAGGCGGTCGATCGCGTCATTGAGGCGATTGTGCGTGCGGCACGCACCGGGAAAATTGGCGACGGCAAAATTTTTGTCACCCCTGTTGAACAAGCGATCCGTATTCGCACAGGCGAAAGTGGCGATTCAGCGCTCTGATCGCTGACCTATTCTATTTTTTAATGAAGCGTGACTCTGATGAAACAGTTTAATTGGTCAAATCCCTATCCAACCATTCGTATTCCGGTCTTTGCCCGTAATGTCGTTTCAACTTCGCACCCTCTTGCCGCGCAGGCGGGCTTGCGTATGTTGTTAAAAGGCGGCTCGGCTGTCGATGCGGTGATTGCGGCGGCTGCGGCCATTACGCTCGTCGAGCCAGTTTCTTGTGGATTGGGTGGTGATGCCTTTGCCATTGTTTGGGATGGCAAAACTCTGCAAGGACTGAATTCATCTGGTTACGCGCCCAAAGCATGGGACATTGATTACTTTAAGAAAAAGTATGGCGTTGATGTGAATGGTCTTGCCAAGGCGCCCAAGCGCGGCGTCGATGCGATTACTGTGCCCGGTGTGGTTGCAGGCTGGGCCGCATTGCATGAGCGTTATGGCAAACTGCCATTTGCTGAGCTCATGGAGCCCGCCATCGAGATTGCCGAGCGGGGGTATGCCGTGCCGCCAGTGGTTGCACAAAAGTGGGCTGCTGCTGTGCCCGAGCTCAAAGATCAACCAGGTTTTGCGCATACATTTAT
>JAURZO010000115.1 GCA_030653405.1 Zwartia sp.
TGTTGTTCCAGCTAAAGTTCGCGTCAGTGTGATTGCGTTCGGTTATAGCTTTTCTATTGGTGTTTTTGGTGGCTTAGCACCCATGCTGACCGAGTACCTTTTCAGCCGTCTGCACATCTCGATGGCTCCCGCCTTCGTTATCATGGGTGCCGCCCTCATTTCTGTATTGACACTGTTGTTGCATCCTCTTTGGAAAAACAACAATGATTCTTTTCCTGAGGATGCTGTTCGTTAGGATATGTTTAGTGAAGGTGCCGGGTCGATCGGAGTTGCACCAATAATTTAAGTAGATTAAGGATTCGAAAAAGTAACCGTATCGGATTTTTCAACCTTACAGAAACGCGCGAGACTTCCCATGGAGTTCTCATGTTCTTGTTCATTATGCGCGCAGCTGAGGTCTTCGAGAACAATCATTTCATAGTCGCGATCATGGCCGTCACGCACAGTTGCTTGAACAACCGCCTGTGTTGAGACACCTGAGCAGTAAATCTTAGTCACATTCCTGGCACGCAGTGCTGCCTCAAGTCCTGTTGAATAGAACGGGCTAACACGGTGCTTGGTGACTTGAATGTCGCCTTCGCATTGCTCGAGGTCTGGATGAATTTCAGTTCCCCAAGAACCTAGCTTAAATAATCCGTTTGCAGGGGCCGCAGAAAAAACTGGTGAATTGGGTGGGCATTCTGGATAGCCTGACGTAAAACCAACGCGGACAAACCCAACTAGCAAACCTGCGTCTCTGGCTTTTTTGATAGTACGAGCAGTTTTAGCAATGAGATCACGTTTGCGCACCTGTTCACCTAAGGGACTTTTGCCATTTGGACCATCCGCATGAACCAGATCGTTTTGCATATCTAAGACTAGGTATATCGCACGCGCAGGTTGCATTCTTATCTCCGATTCAGATGTAGTTATTGATACAAAATGTATTCTTTCATGGCGACACGTTATCAGATTTATGCGTATGTGAAAGCATGTCTTCTACAACCGCCATATGTTTTGTGTTGATAGCTACAGCACCTTTCTTTGTGGTCATATTCAGTACTCATTTAGTGCGTCTCAGTGGATGCACATGCGGTATCTATACGGCTGCTAGAAAAAATATTGGATCAGGTCAATGCAATACTGCTCGAGGTGCAAAAAAACATTGATCGAAAATTAAACGTTGCTTTTCGTTTGAAGATTTGTGAACAGAGCTTGGTGGGAGCATTTAATTTTTTTAGTAACAATTTAAAACTGAAAAAAACTTTCCTTTAGGTCAGACTCGACATTTGTGATGGAGGTTATGTCAATTTACTTCACTACATGAGTTCGATACGACTCAAATCATCCAATCAAACGAAAAGGGATTTATTGCTTGACTGAGTTAGAGCTCCTGCAAGCACTTGCGCGTGGTGAAGACAGTCGCCACCAGTTCAAGCGTGATGCAACCAACGTTGACGGTATCGCGGCCGAGCTCGCTGCACTTGCAAATAGTGGTGGAGGTAAGTTATTTCTGGGAATCTCCGATGATGGAAGCGTTTCTGGTCTAAATGGGGCTGATGTCAGGCGTTTGAATCAACTTATCAGTAATGCTTCGTGTCAGCACGTTCGGCCTCCGTTGCATCCGACAACTGAAAATGTACAAACTGCACAAGGTTTAGCTCTGGTTGTTAAAGTACCAGATGGGTTGAATAAACCCTATATGGACTTGCAAGGTCGGGTGTGGGTAAAAAGCGGAGCAGATAAGCGACATGTAACTGCACGCGAAGAAATGCAAAGAATGTTTCAACGGGGTGGTCTTTTACAGGCAGATCAGGTGCCGGTCCGTAATGCCACAATGGCCGACATTGATGAGCGTGCTTTTAGTCGATATGTCGAGCGTCGTTATGGGCAAAACTTAGTTTCATCAGGATTATCTCTGGCAGATTTACTGGATAACCTTCAGTTGGCGCAGAATGAGGTGCCTAATTTGGCTGGACTCCTGTTATTTGGAAAATACCCTCAACGTTTGCTGCCTGTTTGCCATATGGGTGCAGTATGGTTTCCAAACAACTTTTTGGGAGATGCCAGCTATTTAGATAGCGAAAATATTGATGGCACCCTTCAAGAGCAGTTTCAGCGAGGCATGGCCTTTATTAAGCGCAGCTTGCATCATGTACGGGCCGGGAGAGACTTCAATACGCTAGGTCAGTTGGAGGTGCCGGAAGAGGTCTTTGTTGAGCTTTTAGTGAATGCACTAGTGCACCGTGACTTTTTGGTTAGCGCCACTGTGCGCTTGTTTGTTTTTACCGATCGGATAGAGATTATAAGCCCTGGTCATTTGCCTGATAGCCTGACACCTCAACAGATCCGTAGAGGCGTGTCCAACCGTCGCAATCAGGTGCTTGCTGAACATGCCTCAAGCCTCTTGCCATATCGTGGCTTGGGCACTGGAGTGCCTCGTGCGCTGGATGCATGGCCTAAGATTGATCTAATAGACGACCGAGAGGCAAATCTGTTTAAGGCGGTGGTGTGGCGAACTGTAGTTGTTACTGAAGTACCCACCCCCCAAGTCACCCCCCAAGTCACCCCCCAAGTCACCCCCCAAGTTCACGCATTGTTGGCCAGTATGGTTTTCGAGCACTCTAGACAAGAGTTAATGGTTCTGCTGGGTTTGAGTGACAAAAAGTACTTTTCTAAGGGCTATTTGTTGCCAGCATTGAAGGCAGATCTAGTTGAAATGACTGTTGCAGACAAACCCCAAAGTAGTAAGCAGAAGTATCGTTTGACTGCGATAGGCAAAGCATACTCAGAACGAATAGCCTTCAAAAATTAAAAATAGTTCCTGATCTCACCTAGAAGTCAGAATTGAAAATGTTCTACTCTGTTTTACTCGGATGTGAGCTCATAAAAAGGGGGGAGGTTAAATTGCCTCCCCCTATCTACTGGAGCCTATTCCAGTTGGTCATTCGGTTTTTGCAGGCACGCATCATTAATCGATCTGTAGCTTTAGATCGCCTATCAATCCTCCCCAGGTTTTCGCTTCATTTTCAGCGCGCGTTTGAATGTCAGCGGGTGTGCCGGGAATGGGGAATAAGAATTGTTCGGTCAGCTTTTGATTGATTGGCGGGTCGGTAAGGAATTGATTGACTGCTGCTGCCACCTTTTGGGTAATTTTGGGATCCATTTTTGCAGGACCGATCAGCGCGTACCAGCCAGGTAGTGCGGGCAGATTAGGTGCCAATTCTTTTAAAAGAGGGACGTCCGCGAGCTGGGATGAACGTTGTTCGCCTGACTGCGCCAGTGCGACGACTTTACCTGCTTTGATCTGGCTCAGTCCTGTTGCAGTGGTCACGGTCATCAGATCTGCCTCGCCAGAGACTACGGCCATCAATGCTGGACCTGAGCTCTTGTAGGGAATGTGGCGAATTTTAATGCCGGAACGTAACCCAATCATCTCGCTATAGAGGTGAGTGGAGTTGCCAACACCAGCGCTGGAAAACTTGAGGCTGTCAGGCTGCGCCTTGGCTTTTTTCAGCAAGTCATCCCACGTTTTGATGCCGCTGTTCACACTCGCCACAAGCACAAAGCCAGCATCTGCGACGGGTGCAATAAATGTGAAATCTTTTAGAGGATCGTAGGGCACATTTTTGTAGAGAAATTGGTTAAAGCTCACCAATGAAACACTCGTCAGCATCAAGGTATAGCCATCTGGCTGCTCGCGTTGAACAAGCTGGGAGGCGATGATCCCGTTCGCTCCAGGTTTGTTGTCGACCACGACCGTTTGTTTTAGAGACTTGCTCATGTGCTCAGCGAGCATTCTGCCGACGAGATCTGCGCCTGAACCTGGTGCCTGAGGGATAACAAGCTTGATGGGACGTGATGGATACTCTTGTCCGACCGCTAAATTGAGGAATGAAGCCGAGGTCAGCCAAAATAACGAGGCGACTAGAAGGCGGCAAATCTTTAACATTTTGTTTGTCCCTTAGGGTGAAAATTGACGAAATTAAGCAATTTCTTTTTTTTTACGATAGTATCAGGCGATTAAATCTACGTCGATCAATCATGCCAGATAAAGACAACCTCGGCCAAGCTTGGCACATTACCCCCTCGGAATACCTTGAAAATAGGCCCGCTGTGTATGCGGTGGGGGCTCCAACCTCTCGCTACGTCACGATGCCTGATGGTGTCCGGTTGGCGTTGGATGTGTACCTCCCGGTTGGGGAAGATATTGATCCCTCAGGACGTTTCCCTACGGTGCTGGTACTGACGCCTTACTATCGGCGTTTTAAGGTGACTGCTCCGGGAGCCGAGCCATCTCCGAACATTGCCATTTACCGCGATTTTTTTGTCCCGCGTGGTTATGCGCTAGTCACGCTTGACGTACGTGGGTGCGGCGCAAGTTTTGGCACGCGAGACTGTTTTCGCTCACCTCGTGAACGCGAAGACTATCGAGAAATCGCTAACTGGATTGTGGCTCAGCCTTGGTCAAGTGGTGTCATCGGCTCAACAGGTATTTCGTATCTGGGTGCTGCTGCTTGTTTCCTTGCAAGCACCGGTCATCCTGCAGTCAAGGCGATCGCGCCCCTGTTTTCCGTGCATGATACATATGCAGACCATGTTTTTCCAGGTGGCATTAAGTGCACGACAGTGACTGAGAACTACGATGATCTCGTCTCTGCGCTGGATCTAGACAAGCGGGATCTTCTTGCGCCTTATCCATATTTCAACGATAAGCGCTATGCGGGTCCGCAGCCGGTCGATGAGGATACGGACGGTACGTTGTTGGCCGAGGCGCTCGAACAACATAAAGATAGTTTTCGAATGCGAGATTTAGCCCCTGAGTTTGCATTTCGTGAAGAGGCTGCATCGCATGACCCTGAAATGCATAGCGGCTCCTTCAGTCCCTATTGGTATCTGTCGCAGGTGCCGGGACAAGTCAATATTCTCT
>JAURZO010000131.1 GCA_030653405.1 Zwartia sp.
GTAAAACGCATCCCTCAACAAACTTTCGCCGCGCCCAACGCCCCCCCACAGGTAAACACCTCGGGGAACTTCTGGACGTTTGAAGAAACGTTTGACCGCACTGGATCGATTGCCTTTAAAGGCGATCCAGTCGTCAAAGTATTTCTGCAAACGCTCGATCGCGATGCGCTGAGCGGGGTCTGGCTGATAACCGCGCTCAGCCAGACTGCTCTCATAATATTGGAGAACGTTCAAAGGATTTGCACAAAAGTGCTTCAGAAATTAAGCGTACGTTTGTCAACGGCTAAAGCGGCTTCCTTCATGGACTCCGACAGGGTCGGATGCGCATGGCAGATGCGAGCGATGTCCTCGGCGGCACCACGGAACTCCATAATGGTGACGGCTTCAGCAATCAGTTCGGAGGCCATGGGACCGATGATGTGCACACCTAAGACCTCGTCGGTCGTAGCATCCGCCAGGATCTTCACAAACCCGGTTGTGTCACCCAATGCGCGCGCACGACCATTGGCCAGGAACGGAAAACTACCCGCTTTGTATGCGCGACCCGAGGCTTTGAGCTGCTGTTCTGTCTGTCCCACCCAGGAAATCTCGGGTGAGGTGTAGATCACCCAAGGGATCGTGTCAAAGTTGACATGACCGTGCTGTCCACCAATCCGCTCTGCAACGGCGACGCCCTCTTCTTCGGCTTTGTGCGCGAGCATCGGGCCGCGCACGACATCACCGACTGCCCAGACATTTGGCAAGTTCGTTTTGCAGTCAGCATCGACAGCGATGAAACCGCGCTCGTCAAGCTTGAGGCCAACGGCATCCGCATTCAGCCCACCCGTATAAGGCACGCGTCCGATCGAGACAATCAACTTGTCAACCACCAGTTTCTGTTCAGCGCCTGTCGAGTCTGTATAAGGAACCGTGACTTGCTTAGCGGTTGACTTGATTTCGCCAAGCTTGACGCCCATGTGAATGGACAAGCCTTGCTTGGTAAAAATCTTGTGCGCTTCTTTGGCAACCTGGGTATCGACTGCAGCCAAAAACTCAGGCATGGCTTCGAGAACCGTGACCTCGGCGCCAAGACGGCGCCAAACGCTCCCCATCTCAAGACCGATCACACCTGCACCAATCACACCCAATTTCTTGGGAACTGATTCGATGTTCAGTGCGCCGTCATTGGACAGAATCTGCTGCTCATCAAATGGCAATCCTGGCAACTCACGGGCAGAAGAGCCTGTCGCAATCACAACGTGCTTGCCCACGACCTCAGATTCGGTTGTACCGGACACCTTGATCGCCCAGCCACCCTCGACCTGGCCCGCAAAGGCGCCTTTGCCGTGGATAAAGGTGATCTTATTTTTTTTGAACAGGTACAAAATACCGTCGTTGTTTTGTTTCACAACGTTATTTTTGCGACCAATCATCTTGTCGAGCTTGAGCGACACACCCTTGACTTCGATGCCATGATCGACCAAATGATGGTTGACCTGGTCATAATGCTCAGAAGACTGCAGCAATGCCTTGGAGGGAATACATCCGACGTTGGTGCATGTACCACCCGGTGCCGGACCGCCCTGCCCATTTTGCCAAGCATCAATACACGCAACCGTCTTACCCAACTGAGCCGCACGGATCGCGGCGATATATCCGCCTGGACCCGCACCGATCACCACTACATCAAATTGATTTGAAGACATAAATATTCCAGCTTAGATTTCGAGCAGCAGACGCTGCGGATCTTCGAGCGCCTCTTTCATGGCAACCAAGCCCAGAACCGCTTCGCGACCGTCGATGATCCGGTGATCGTAGGACATCGCGAGGTAGTTGATCGGACGAATCACGATCTGACCCTTTTCAACCACGGCACGCTCTTTGGTCGCGTGCACACCCAAAATAGCAGCCTGAGGGGGATTAATGATGGGGGTGGACAACATTGAGCCAAACACTCCGCCGTTAGAGATCGAGAACGTGCCGCCTGTCATCTCTTCGATGCCAAGCTTACCCTCGGAGGCACGCTTGCCGAAATCCGCGATCGTCTTTTCAATCTCAGCGATGGAGAGCTGATCAGCGTTACGCAAAATCGGCACGACCAAACCGCGTGGGCTACCGACCGCGATACCAATATCAAAATAGCCGTGGTAAATGATGTCTTTGCCATCAACCGATGCATTCAGAATCGGATAGCGTTTCAGTGCCGCGACGGCTGCCTTGACAAAAAAGGACATGAAACCGAGCTTGACGCCATGCTCTTTTTCAAACTTGTCTTTGTACAAGTTGCGCAGATCAATCACGCCTTGCATGTTGACTTCGTTGAATGTGGTCAAAATCGCGTTGTCCTGCTGCGACTGCAGCAGACGCTCAGCCACGCGCGCACGCAAACGGCTCATGGGCACGCGCTGCTCGGGCCGACCATCAAGCGACTGCGTCATCGGCACGGCGGGGTTGGCCAGCGCGACCTTTGGCGCGGCAGGAGGGGCTGCGGGTGCCACGGAGGCGCCCAGCGCATCACCTTTTGTGATGCGACCATCGCGGCCTGTGCCGGCGACTGAGGCTGCGGACACGCCCTTGTCAGCAAGAATTTTGGAGGCAGCGGGTGATGCAATACCCGCTGCTGAAGTCGAGGCGACCACAGGTGCGGCTGCGGAGGCGACAGGCGCCGCTACTGCGGCCGGAGCTGCTGCGGCAGCTGCTGGTGCTGCCGCGGCTTTACCTTCCGTGTCGATACGCGCCAGGACTTCACCAGAAGTCACCATGCTGCCATCGCCCTTGACGATTTCAGAGAGAACGCCTGAAGCGGGCGCAGGGACCTCGAGGACGACTTTGTCTGTCTCGACTTCGATCAGGATTTCGTCGGCCTGGACGGCTTCACCTGGTTTCTTTTTCCAGGTCAGGAGTGTCGCCTCGGACACCGATTCAGATAACTGTGGAACAACAACGTCGGTAATTGCCATTATATTTTTTCCGTAATTTTGGGATGCGATGATCTGGGTTTATTTGGTCAGCATGAAGGTTTTGAACTTGCCAAAGGCTTGCTCGATCAGCGCTTTCTGCTGCTCAAGGTGCTTAGCCAAGTAACCGACCGCAGGCGAAGCTGAGGCAGGACGACCTGCATAGCCAAGCTTTTGACCGCTGGACATATTCTGATACAGATGATGCTGCACATAGAACCAAGAGCCCTGATTCTGTGGCTCATCCTGTACCCAGACCACTTCCGTCGCCTTGGGATACTTACGCAATTCGGTTTCAAATGTCTTGTGCGCAAAGGGGTAAAGCTGTTCGGCGCGGATAATCGCGACTGTATTGTCCTTGCGCTCGCGACGACCATTCACCAGGTCGTAGTAGACCTTGCCCGAACACACCAGCACGCGCTTGACTGCGGCGGGGTTGATAGACTCGTCCACCTCGGCAATGATTGGACGGAAGCGTCCTGTTGCCAAATCTGACAAAGGTGAGCCTGCGTCTTTGTTACGCAGCAAGGACTTGGGCGTCAAAATCACCAAAGGTTTGCGGAACTGGCGAATCATCTGACGACGCAACAGATGGAAAATCTGGGCCGCTGTCGTAGGCTGAACCACCTGGATATTGTTGTCGGCGCAGAGCTGCAGGAACCGCTCAATCCGAGCCGATGAGTGCTCTGGGCCCTGACCTTCGTAGCCGTGCGGCAACATCATCGTCAAACCAGACTGTCGACCCCACTTGGCCTCGCCAGAAACGATCAACTGGTCAATCACGACTTGAGCACCGTTAACGAAATCTCCAAACTGCGCTTCCCAGATCGTCAGTGTCTTGGGGTCCGCGCACGAATAGCCGTATTCAAAACCGAGTACGGCCTCCTCTGACAAGACCGAATCGATCACGGTAAAAGGTGCCTGCCCCTCAGCCACATGCTGCAAAGGAATGTAGGTACCATCATCCCAGCGCTCACGATTCTGATCATGCAACACAGCATGACGATGCGTGAAGGTGCCACGACCCGAGTCTTGTCCTGTAATACGTACAGCGTAACCGGCGGCGACCAGCGTCGCAAAGGCCAAGTGCTCGCCCATGCCCCAGTCAAGATTCATTTCGCCACGCGCCATCGTACGACGGTCATTGAGCAGCTTGGTGACGAGCGAGTGCGGGGTGAAACCATCAGGCACGGTGGTCAGCTTTTCACCGATGCGCTTGAGCTCAGTGATCGGGACAGCCGTGTCGGCTTGGTCGGTCCACTTGGCACTCAGATACGACGACCAGTCGATTGCGTACTTGCTCTTGTAATCCGTCAGCACAGGCTCGATGGTGCGGCGACCGTCTTCCATGTACTGGCGATAGTCCTTGACCAACTGATCGCCATCACCTTCTTTGAGCACGCCCTGGGCGGTCAGCTTGTCCGCATAAAGCTTGCGGGTGCCGGGATGCGCGCCAATCTTTTTGTACATCAAAGGCTGCGTGAGCGACGGTGTGTCTTGCTCGTTGTGTCCGAGTTTACGGAAACACACGATATCGACTACGACGTCTTTGCCAAACTGCATGCGGAAGTCGAGCGCCAAACGCGTCGCGAATACAACCGCCTCGGGATCATCGCCGTTCACATGAAAAACAGGCGCCTCGATCATCTTGGAGACGTCTGTACAGTAAATGGTTGAACGTGTATCACGTGGATCGGAAGTCGTGAAACCGATCTGGTTGTTAATCACCAGATGCACTGTACCGCCCGTACCATAACCGCGTGTTTCGGCAAGGTTGAGTGTCTCCATCACGACACCCTGACCCGCAAACGCCGCATCACCATGCACCAGCACGGGCAGCACTTGCTTGTAGCCATCGGCACCGCGTCGCTCTTGACGGGCACGCACGCTGCCTTCGACCACTGGGTTGACGATTTCGAGGTGGGAAGGGTTAAAGGCCAGCGACAAATGCACCGGACCACCGCGCGTCGATAGATCGCTCGAGAAACCGTTGTGGTATTTCACGTCGCCGTCAGTCAAGCCCTCGGCATGATGGCCTTCGAACTCGGCAAACAAATCACCAGGCATTTTGCCCATGATGTTTACCAGCATGTTCAGACGACCACGGTGAGCCATGCCCACCACAATTTCTTGTACACCAGACTCACCAGCATGATTGACGACCTCGTCCATCGAAGCGATGAAGCTATCGCCACCCTCGAGCGAGAAGCGTTTTTGACCGACATACTTTGTGTGTAAGAAACGCTCCAGGCCTTCGGCCTCAGTGAGCTGCTGCAGAATATGGCGTTTGCGCGCCGCATCGAAGGTGGGCGCGCCAAGCGTGGATTCCAGGCGCTCTTGCACCCAGCGTTTCACCGCAGGATCGGAGGCATGCATGAACTCGGCCCCGATAGAGCGACAGTATGTATCTCGGAGCGCTTTGAGAATCTCACGCAGCGTCATCGTCGTCGCTTTGGTGAAATACGTGTTGGTCGCCGAGAAAACCTGGTCGAGATCCGCTTCGGTCAAACCATAAAAAGCAGGATCCAGCTCAGGAATACTGGGACGGTCCTGGCGCTTGAGCGGATCGAGATCGGCCCAACGTGAACCGAGCGAGCGATAGGCTGCGATCAGGGATTGCACGTGCACCTGCTTCATCGCGACCGCAAGGTCGGGCTCTTGACTGCGCGAAACGAAAGCATTGGCTTTGGCGCGCTGAGCGAAGGATTCGATGATGGGCGCGTGAGCCATGTCACGCGTGGCTTCCTGACCGTCCGTCGCCGGCATATGCTGCAACTGGTCGAAATAATTTCGCCAATTATCAGGAACCGAACCTGGATTATCCAGATAGGCTTCGTAGAGTTCTTCTACGTAGGGCGCATTGCCCCCAAAAAGGTAAGAATTTTGTAGAGATTCGAGTTCTGATGACATTTTAACGCTTCACCTATGCGAGTGTTTCACCCGTTACGATGCAGGAATACCTTCCGTTTTCTCGGCCAAACCGATTTGCGGATAGCGGGGCAGAAGGCGGTTATTGGAAAGCCTTAAGAGCCGGCGTGTAAGTATAACCCCAAGCTTTTCATTCTTTTTGATTTTCGCTGACTTGCTGCATTGCAAAATCGAAATGTCGCAGGAAATGATGCCAGAACGTTGACGAGCCTGTAAGCTTGGCGTCAATCCGTTGGTTGGTTGATTGGGGGGTGGCACCAGTGCTCCACTGTCCTGCCTGGCGGCGAACCTTTTTTCTCATTTCTGTTGCAAAGCAAAGAGATCCATGGACGACAATCTATCTAAATTAGCCCTCGACTATCACGCCTATCCGACTCCTGGCAAGATTTCAGTCACCCCGACTAAACCTCTGGCAAACCAAGACGACCTGTCTTTGGCGTACTCGCCGGGTGTCGCGGCGGCTTGCATGGCGATCCATGCTCACGGCGATGAAGCAGCAGCCAAATACACCTCTCGCTCCAACCTGGTCGCCGTGATTACGAACGGTACGGCGGTGTTAGGGCTGGGAAACATCGGCCCCCTTGCCGCGAAACCTGTGATGGAAGGCAAAGGCTGTTTATTCAAAAAATTTGCTGGGATTGACGTTTTCGATATCGAATTGGCAGAAACCGACCCTGACAAGCTTGTAGACATCATTGCGGCGCTTGAGCCTACCTTGGGCGGCATCAACCTTGAGGACATCAAGGCGCCGGAGTGCTTCTATATCGAGCGCAAATTGCGCGAGCGCATGAAAATTCCGGTATTTCATGATGACCAGCATGGCACGGCGATCATCTCGTCAGCCGCGATCATGAATGGCCTGAAAGTTGTGGGTAAACAAATGAACCAGGTCAAGCTGGTCGTATCCGGCGCTGGTGCGGCTTCAATTGCCTGCCTGGATTTGCTCGTTCATCTCGGCATCAGAAAAGAACACATTTTTGTATGTGACTCCCGTGGCGTGATCTATGAAGGTCGCGACGCGGAGATGGAAGAAAACAAGAAGCGCTATGCGCAAAAGACCTCACTGCGCACTCTGGCAGAAGCCATGGTCGACGCTGATGTGTTTCTGGGATGTTCAGCACCAGGCGTTGTCAATGCCGAGATGGTCAAGAGCATGGGACCCAAGCCACTGATTCTGGCCCTGGCGAATCCCGAGCCGGAAATCCGTCCTGAAATCGCTAAAGCCGCGCGCCCTGATTGCATTATTGCTACCGGACGCTCCGACTATCCGAATCAAGTCAACAACGTCCTTTGCTTTCCATTCATTTTCCGCGGTGCGTTGGATGCGGGCGCGAGCACCATCACTGAAGAAATGAAACTTGCCTGCGTCAAGGCCATCGCGGAGCTGGCAGAAGCTGAGCAAAGCGACGAGGTGGCCCAGGCCTACGCTGGCCAGGATCTCACCTTTGGTCCCGACTACATCATTCCAAAGCCCTTCGACCCTCGCCTGATTGTACAAATCGCGCCAGCCGTCGCACAAGCTGCTGCGGACTCGGGTGTAGCACGCAGACCGATTCTGGACATGGAAGCCTACCGGGCAAAACTGCTCTCAATGGTCTATCACTCCGGCCAACTGATGAGCCCCCTGTTCACTCAGGCAAAACGCGCGCCCAAGCGTGTGATCTATGCTGACGGCGAAGATGAGCGTGTCTTGCGCGCCGCACAAACGGTTTCCGACGAGAAAATCGCATTCCCGATCCTGATCGGACGTCCGGCTGTGATCAATATGCGTATCCAGAAGATGGGCCTACGTCTTGAGGCTGGCAAAAATATTGAGATTGTTGATCCAGAAAATGACGAACGTTTTACCGAATCATGGACAGAGTATTACCGCATCAAGGGACGCGACGGCGTGACGCCAACTGTCGCCAAGGCGATGGTGCGCAAACACAACACGCTCATCGCGGTTTTGCTGCTCAAGCGTGGTGATGCTGATGCCGTACTGTGTGGGATCAGCAGCCGCTTCGACAATCAGTTGAAGTATGTCGAAGATGTCATCGGCTTGCAGAAAGGCGCCTCAACGTTTGCGGCGATGAACGTACTGATGCTGCCGGATCAGACACTTTTTATCTGCGATACGCATGTCAACGAAGACCCCACTGCCGAACAAATCGCCGATATGACGATTCAGGCGGCACACGAAGTCCGCCGGTTCGGCATCATGCCCAAAATCGCCTTGCTGTCTCACTCTAACTTTGGCAGCCGACCCACGACCTCGTCGCGCAAAATGGCCCTAGCAAGGAAGATCATCAGCGAGAGAGCTCCCTCGCTGGAGGTCGATGGAGAAATGCACGCGGACTCCGCACTCTCCGAGAGCATCCGCATGGCCAACTATCCGGACAGCACGCTCAAAGGCAGCGCGAACGTCCTGATCATGCCTAATCTGGACACAGGTAACGTCACCTATAACCTGCTCAAAATGACCGGCAGCAACGGCATTGCGATGGGTCCCGTTTTGTTAGGTGCCGCGCGTCCTGTGCATATTTTGACGAATAGCGCGACTGTGCGACGCGTCATCAACATGACGGCACTCGCCGTGATCGATGCGCAATTAGAGGCTGAAAAGCGCTAGGTCTCTGTCACGCAGAGAATCGACGCTAAATGGCTTTATGTGTAGGTGCAGATAGGCGATCAATGTTGATCGCCTATTTTTTTATTTCATAGACTTCCCGTTAGGCGTTAGGCGTTAGGCAAGGCAATCGTAACAAGTGCCGAACTAGGGACGAGTGCCTTTACGCCATGATTCGTCTTTCCGCTCAGGTAAACAAGGTGATGAGGTTCTAAATTAATGCTACCTGAAGGGAGCATGATCTCAAGACTTCCCTCAATACACTGGATGGTGACATCTCCAACGACCTCATGCGAGGGAAATGATTGACCCGCTTGAAGCACTAGACGGATCACCTCAAGGTTTTTAGATTTGAAGAGTGCTACCGTTTTCTCATGAACAATATTCACCCCGAAGGGTGATAAGTCAGTTTGTTGTTCAGACTGCAGATGTGACAAGGCCATGATCGTTTCGTCCCAAAATATCATTAATTTGAAAGGACTTTGTTGCCTTCGACAAATCATCTTGCTGATTCTGAGGCTTTGAAATTAAGTTTGATTGATGTTTAGCAGATTAGATAATGCGCGTCTAGTGAATACCGCACGAAAGCACAGCACAGAAAAGCACCAAAGTCCGGAGTACAGACCTTTGGCAAAAAAAAACGCCTCTTACGAGGCGTTTTTTGTATACCGCAAACTGCGTTGAATTACTTGCGCTTAGGCACAGAGCGTGAAACCGAACCCTGATACAACTGGCGTGGACGGCCAATTTTGTACTCGGGATCAGAAATCATTTCATTCCACTGGGCAATCCAGCCTACCGTACGCGCCAAAGCAAAGATGGCAGTGAACAAGGCGGTAGGAACGCCAATCGCACGCTGGACAATACCAGAGTAAAAGTCGACGTTTGGATACAGCTTACGCTCGACAAAATACGGATCTTCGAGCG
>JAURZO010000147.1 GCA_030653405.1 Zwartia sp.
CCATTAATCCACCTTCTGGTTGTCGCTTTCATACACGTTGCGTTCATGCGCAGGCCGTCTGTTCAGAGAAAATGCCGCCTCTTGTTACGGCCAAAGATGGTCATGGCGTTGCTTGTCTCATGCATGTTGTAAATAGTGGTCATACAGAAGCTCCCAAGACTGAGCAGGTGGCCGCATGAGTCTCGACACCACACTCGCACAGCCCCAGCATGACAAAACACCTATGACGCAAGAAAAACCTTTTATCGATATCCGTGATTTAACGGTCACCTTTACAGGCGGTCGCAAACCTGTACGCGCGGTTTCTGGTGTCAGCCTCTCCGTTAAAAGAGGTGAGGTCGTTGCGTTGATCGGTGAGTCTGGCTCCGGTAAAAGTGTGACCCTGCGCTCAATCTTGCGGCTGCATAATCCTGCACGTTCTAAACTCGAGGGCCAGATCCAGGTTGGGGATCAGGATGTTGTGAAACTTACTGATTCCGAGCTCTCGAGCTTTCGTGGCAAAGTCGCCTCGATGATTTTTCAAGAACCACTGTTGGCGCTTGATCCGGTCTATACCGTTGGCGAACAAATCATTGAAGCCATTCTTCGACACGAGCCAATTGGCAAAGAAGCCGCACGTGCACGGGCACTTTCGCTGTTTGAGCGCGTGAGGATTCCGAGCCCGGAGCGCCGCCTCGATGCGTATCCACACGAAATGTCTGGTGGCATGCGACAGCGTGCCATGATCTCTTTAGCCTTAGCCAGTCACCCACAGCTATTGTTAGCTGACGAACCGACAACTGCGCTTGATGCCACGGTCCAGATCCAGATCTTGCTGTTGCTCAGAGAGCTTCAGCGAGAACTTGGTCTTTCTGTCATTTTTGTCACGCATGACATCGGGGCCGCGGTCGAAGTGGCGGACCGAATTGCAGTGATGTATGCGGGAAGAATCGTCGAAGAAGGGACAACCAGAACACTGATGCGCTCACCGAGACATCCTTATACGCGCGCCCTGCTCAAAAGCCTTGCCCACGGCAATGTCAAGAAAGGCACAAGGCTGGAGACGATTCCTGGCTCACCACCCGATCTGAGTAATCTACCTCCTGGCTGCGTCTTTGCCGAGCGTTGCAGCCTGGCGATAGACGCCTGCAGGCAAAGCGTACCCGAAACGATCTGGCTCACGCCCGATCACAGCGCGCGTTGCCATCGGACGGATCAGACAGACGTCGCCGTTTAGTCAGTTGCTTAGTGAAAAGACCCGCATGAAAAGGCCCGCACGTTTTGCTGACGTGCGGGCCTTTTCACTTTTACTGCGGTACATGTCAAAGATAATTTGCTGGAAGTCTTTGGCTACGTTACTTGACTGAAGTCCTTTACTGAAGTGTGCGTTCGAAAACGAACTTTCCATCACGCCAGTCAACGGGCACCACGTCTCTTGGGCCAAACTTGCCCTCGAGAATCAGCTTGGCAATCGGATTCTCTAGCTGTTGTTGAATAGAGCGCTTGAGTGGACGTGCACCAAACACTGGATCAAATCCTTCTCTTGCCAGTTCAGCAAGGGCCGCATCTGTGACTTCAAGACGCATTTCCTGCTGCTCCATACGCTTTGCCAGGCGCTTGATCTGAATCCCTGCAATCTTTTCGATGTGCTGGTTTTGTAAAGCATGGAACACCACCACCTCATCGATACGATTCAGAAATTCGGGACGGAAATGCTGCTTGAGCTCCTCCCACACCACTTCCTTGACCGCCTCATAAGGCTTACCGACCATCGCCTGAATGTGATGCGACCCCAAGTTTGACGTCATCACAATCACAGTATTGCGGAAATCGACGGTGCGACCTTGACCATCTGTCAGACGACCATCGTCCAACACCTGCAGCAACACATTAAATACATCCGGATGCGCTTTTTCAACTTCATCAAGCAGCACCACGCTGTAAGGCTTACGACGCACGGCTTCGGTCAAATAGCCGCCCTCCTCATAGCCCACGTAACCCGGGGGCGCACCGATCAGGCGGGCCACAGAGTGCTTCTCCATAAACTCACTCATGTCGATCCGAATCAGATGCTCGTCAGAATCAAACATGAAATCTGCCAAGGCACGCGTCAACTCAGTCTTACCCACGCCCGTGGGTCCCAAAAACAGGAAAGAACCGTAGGGCCTCGAAGGATCAGACAGGCCCGCACGGGAGCGCCGTATCGCATCCGCGACCAAGCCAACCGCTTCATCTTGTCCAATCACCCGATCATGCAAGCGCTCTTCCATCTTTAACAGCTTATCGAGCTCACCTTGCATCATTTTCGACACAGGAATCCCTGTTGCACGAGAAACCACTTCAGCGATTTCCTCGGCACCGACTTGCGTACGCAACAGCTTTGGACGGTCGCCAGGCGATTTTGCTTCTGCAGATCCCTCAGCGGCCTTGAGACGAGACTCCAGCTCAGGCAAGGTGCCATACTGAATCTCAGCAAGCTTGTCGAACTGGCCCTTGCGTTGCAGCTCGGCCATCTCCGCGCGCGCGCGTTCAATTTCCTCTTTGATCGACTGGGTGCCCTGCACTGCGGCTTTTTCACTCTTCCAGATCACTTCAAAATCGTTGTACTCACGCTGAAGCTTTTCGAGCTCTTCCTCGATGATCTGAAAGCGACGAATTGAACCCTCGTCCGTCTCTTTTTTGACCGCTTCGCGCTCGATCTTTAACTGAATGATGCGGCGGTCGAGACGATCCATGACCTCGGGCTTGGAATCAATCTCCATACGGATACGCGCTGCCGCCTCGTCGATCAAGTCGATCGCTTTGTCAGGCAAAAAACGGTCTGTAATGTAGCGATGCGACAGCTCAGCGGCCGCCACAATCGCGGGGTCGGTGATTTCCACGCCGTGATGCAACTCGTAACGTTCTTGCAAACCTCGCAAAATTGCGATGGTCGACTCAACGTTTGGCTCGTCGACCAACACTTTCTGGAAACGACGCTCGAGTGCTGCGTCCTTTTCAATGTATTTGCGATACTCGTCAAGCGTCGTGGCGCCGATGCAATGCAGCTCGCCGCGCGCAAGCGCTGGTTTGAGCATATTGCCCGCATCCATCGCGCCCTCGGCTTTACCGGCACCCACCATCGTGTGGATCTCATCGATGAACACGATGTTGCTACCATCATCCATCGAAAGCTCTTTCAAGACCGCTTTCAAACGCTCTTCGAATTCGCCACGGAACTTTGCACCCGCTAACAAACTCGCCAGATCGAGGGATAACACGCGTTTGCCGCGCAAGGACTCGGGCACTTCATCATTGACGATGCGCTGAGCCAAACCCTCGACGATGGCGGTCTTACCCACACCAGGCTCCCCGATCAGCACGGGATTGTTTTTGGTACGACGCTGCAGGATCTGAATCGCGCGACGAATCTCATCGTCACGGCCAATCACTGGATCGAGTTTGCCTTGGCGGGCGCGTTCAGTCAGATCGAGTGTGTATTTGGATAGCGCCTCACGGTTGGACTCGCCTTCCTGATCTTGCACGGACGAACCACCGCGCACGGCATCAATCGCAGCGTCGAGCGCCTGACGCTGGAGACCTGCTTCTTTGAGTGCGCGCCCCACAGGACCTTTGTCATCGGCCAACGCCATGAGGAACAACTCGCTCGGAATATAGGTGTCCCCCCGCTTGGCGGCTTCCTTATCTACCCGAGTAAAGACCGACTGCAAGTCACGGCTGACTTGGATGTTGCCATCCCCGCCTTTAACCTGCGGTAGACCCTTCACGATCGTATCTAGCTCAGGCTGGAGACGATTAATCGCCACACCGGCGCGTGCCAGCAGGCTGCCCGCACCGCTCTCGCTGTCAGCTAGCAATGCCGACAACACGTGTGCAGGTTCGATATAGGGGTGGTCATTACGCGCAGCCAGGCTTTGTGCATCGGCCAAAGCCTGCTGAAATTTTGTGGTCAGCTTGTCAAAACGCATGGTGTGGCTCCTAACATTGTTTGTATGGCTCAAGGCCAGTATCAGATGGTCGGTAGATGCGGACGATTTACCAAATTTCAATGGCAAATCAACAAGTTATTAATGTCTGTCGCTCAAATTAGCTTAGTGAGCACGTGCTCATATTGATTTAAATCAAGGGTTTGACAGAGGGGCGCTACAATGACGATGATTCTCAAGTTTTAAATTTTTTGCCTTAGAAGCACAAGGGGTCAGCGAGTCATGCAAAAGCGTGTGCCAGTTACTTTAGAGTCTACGCATTGCTCAACCTGCATGATGGGTCATGTTTGTGTGCCTGTCGGTATGCCCTCGCATGAGGTTGCCCAACTCGATGATCTGGTCAAGGAGCGGATCCGAATCGAAAAAGGACAGGTCCTATACCAGCATGGTGACACTCTTGATGCCTTATTTGGATTGCGAACCGGCTCGCTCAAAACCCAAATTACTGAAGCCTCAGGCCAACATCAAATCACAGGTTTTTATCTCCCAGGGGAGATCATTGGTCTTGATGGGATGATGGAGGGTGCACACACCTCCTCGGCAGTTGCCATGGAAGACTCAGAAGTCTGTGTCGTACGACTCGATACCATCGATGAAATCAGTCGTTTTGTGCCCTCACTTCAGCAGCAAATCCGCCGTCTGATGAGCAAAGAAATCGTCCGCTCGCACCAAGTTTTGTTGGCATTGGGTTCGATGCGCTCTGAGCAACGACTTGCTGCCTTTCTGATCAACCTGTCACAGCGCCTGTCTGCGCTCGGATACTCATCCTCTGAGTTCATTATGCGCATGAGCAGGGAAGAAATCGGTAACTATTTAGGACTCACGCTTGAAACCGTCAGCCGTCTGTTCTCGCGGTTTGCCCGCGAGGGAATGATTCGTGTGAACCAGCGCGAAATCAAAATAATCGATATCGCCGCACTCAACGAGTTGGTTGGCAAGCCCTGTTAAAAAGTAAGCTCTCAAACAGGCTTGCCCACGACTCAACAAATGTCAGAGCGACTCAACACTCACTCGGGCTGACCTTCGAGAAAAAGTTCGGAGCGAATGAAATCCAGAGTGCTCTGCTTTGACCCCAAGACCTCGCGCCCGAGCATCTCAGCCCAATAAGCCTGTCCCCCACCTGCTCGCGCCCACTCGTTTAATCTGCGAGTGAAAAGCTGAAGGTCATACTCATGGGTCACGCCAATCGCCCCATGCACCGCATGCGCGACCGCTGTCACTCGTGAGACTGCCTGACTCGTCTGAGACTTCGCCAGCGCCGCCAGCATGACCGCAGGTTGCCAGTCGAGACTGCGACAGGCCATTTCGGTGGCCATCCGCGCCCCAAATACCAACTCAGCGACCTCGCTGATCTGCTGCTGCAAGGCCTGGAAACGACCAATCGGCTTGCCAAACTGCTCTCTCTGATTGGCATGCGCCAGTGTCAATTCAAAGACCCGATCTGAAGCGCCCGCGATCAGCACACCAAGCGATAACGCCATGAGATGACGAAACTGTGGTTGATCCCATTTGCCAAGCATAGAGCGCTCGACAACCTCGCGCGGCCAAGTCAGATCCGCGTCAAGCGAACCATGACCGCCCGATTGCATCGCGGTCGCCTCGTCCGTCGCTAAACACCAAACTTGGGATCCGTACTGAACCAGCACCCAGTTTGCAACCAGGCCGAAATTCACTGCATGCGCCGTCAGTCCCTCACCGTTTGCCGTGACCTGATAAGGCGCGAACGTGATTGAGCCGACAGGCAAGGGCTGACCATGATGATTCAACCAGGCGCGTGCCAACATCGTATGTGCATAAGGCAGCGGCAAAGCATGTCGCCCCATGCAAAACATAATGGGCCAAACATCAGACAGTGTCAGACCTGCACCGTCTGCGTTTTCCGGTAACAGACCATCGACGAAGCCAGCTGCCAATAACGTCTCCCAAAGTGGATTGGGATCCATCCCCTGTTCAATCTGGCGAATGTGAGCGGGGGTGCACTCCTGAGCGAAAAACCGATCAGCCGAGTCATAAAAGGAATTTTGCATATTCATTATCTCAACCCCAAACCGCGGGCGATGATGCCACGCAAAATTTCGCGCGTACCACCGCGCAACGAGAAAGTCACACCCATCTGCTCTAAATAACCAAGAGTCTTGAGCAAGTCCGGGTTCGCCACGAAATCGGGATGTGCGCCCAACCACACACTAATTTGCCGAATCAGTTTCTGTTCAAAATCCGTTCCGTAGTCTTTGACGACCGAGGCATCGGTCGCAGGACTCTCGCCGTCCACCAGTTTTTGAGTCACCGCAAGTGAAAGCGCTCTCAACACCGCCATCTCCGACACTAACGCACCCACCAAAGCAGTCGTCTCAGCATCGTCAATATTTTGTTCCCGCAGACCGGCCATCCAGCTATCCAGCAACGCGATGCTTGAATAAATACGCTCCGGACCACTTCGCTCAAATGCGAGCTCAGCCGTGACCTGATCCCAGCCCTGCCCTTCAACACCAATCAACGCGTTGTGACCGAGCGCGACATTATCGAAAAATACCTCCGAAAAATGCGCATCACCGGCCATGTCACGAATCGGACGTACCGTCACGCCAGGCAGTTTTAAATCGATGATTACTTGCGAGAGACCTTTTTGGCGATCGCTTGTTTCACCGGATGTGCGAACCAATGCGATCATGTAGTGGCAACCATGCGCATTCGTCGTCCAGATCTTGCTGCCATTGAGAACCCAACCCTGCTCGCCCAGAACGGCACGGGTGCGAATGCTGGCCAGATCAGAGCCTGAACTGGGTTCACTCATCCCGATACAAAAAAAGGCCTCACCACGACAAATGCGCGGAATATAAAACTGACGCTGTTCCTCGGTGCCGTAGCGCAAGATCAACGGACCGCTCTGACGATCCGCAATCCAGTGTGAAGCGACCGGTGCACCAGCCACCAATAGTTCCTCAGACAGGACAAAACGAGAAAAAAATCCTTTACCGGAGCCACCATACTGTTTGGGGATCGTCAGTCCAAGCCAACCGCGTTTGGCCAGTTTTCGGCTGAATTCGTCGTTGGTGCCCATCCAGGATCGCGCCTTGACGTGATCGGGCACACCCTGCATCTCCTCATTCAAAAAAACACGAATTTCTTTGCGAAAATCGAGCTCATCGGCCGGGACTTCTGTAAATTCAAGTGCAGTCAGCATTTTTAACCTGTCTTAAGGATGCAACGAAGCCTCGTCGCATCGCCACAGTCATGGCGATTTATGATCGTCTTATACTAATGGAATAATTTTAATTTTGTTCGAGTTTGATTGTATTTGTTTGTCCGCACAACAGCCAATCCACTAGGGAAAACATGACGGAAACTAAGCTTTTAGGTGCAGGATACATCTGGCAAGAACTTGCCGTTGGCCAGAGATTTCGGACTCACCGGCGTACTGTCACAGAAACGGACATTATCAATTTTATTAGCGTCACCGGTATGCTGGAGACGATATTTATCGATAAAACCTTTTCTCATGGCGCGATGCAAGGACGACCCGCGCCCGGCGGTCTCACCTATGGACTGATTGAAGGACTGCTGATGCAGGGCATGGTTCAGGGAACTGGACTGGCGTTACTGGAAGTTCACAAGAAAGTACTCAAGCCTGTGTTGGCAGGCGATACGATCTGGGCTGAGGTGGAGGTGACCGATATCAGACCGACATCTAAGCACAATCGCGCAGTTGTGACCTCGCGGGTCGATGTCAAGAATCAGGACGCTGTCGATGTCATGACGTACACCGCCGTCAGGATGCTGGCAGGCGAAAGACACTAAAAAAAGAGACGAAAAAATGGAGGCAACCTGGCAAAAACGCCTCCAGTTGCAACACTGATATGAAGCAAACCCTGCTTAAAATTCTGTCTCGTCTCTTTCTTTTTCGTTTTTAGGCGCCATGTAAGTCGTCAGCAGACTCGAAAAGGCTGCGATCGACCAAAAAAAGAAAAATCCCGAGGCATAAAGGATCTCTCGTTCTGGACGAATGTAGCCAAAGATGGCGACATCCAAGGGATCCACCAACGCAAAGACCACCGCGCTCGCAAAACCCGCCATCAAAAATGATGGCCATAATATCCACATCAATGAACGCCACTTCATGGCCGCCCCCTTGACTAACGCGCTTCGGTTGATGGGGGCTTACCAGGATTTTTTTCAACCACCAAACCGCGTTTCATCCCCCCTTCCAGAATCGGCTGATCCGAAAAGCTGTTAAAGGCTAAAACGATCGTAATCGCGCAACCTACAATCGCTAAAGCGGGACCCGCCATTAAAATCCAGGGCCAAGGCTCACGCCACCAGGGTTTAGGGCGCGTGGTGTCGATATGTTCAGCGCGATTCATCGAGTCTCCTTAGTTTGGAAAAATAAAGCTGGAAGCTTCATTAATTTCAGTCAGTACAGCACCATCAGGGCCGAGCGACTTCGTCACGAATCTAATCGGATGCGGACCGGGCGTGGCGCCCTCTGCGGGGGCTTTCACAACGACAGCGATCAAACGGTTCGACGCACTTGGGACGTCGATGTGTGCCGTTGACTGCGCAACAGAGGCCTTCTGCCCTGTCTGATTGAGCGCAACGGCACCCCGATCAGCCAGCGCAACCGTCATTCCCGGTACGCCTTCAACACCCAGCGACAAGACCAGGGGTGCTTCAGACGCATTAATCAATTGAATCCGATAAACGTTTTCAATGAAACCACCCGCGACTTCTCTGCCAAGCATACCCCGATCACGGATAATATCCACGCGCAAGGTTGTCCGTGTCGCGAGCGCCCCCACAAAGATTGCCACGAGCAACAACATCAATACTGAGTAGATGAGGACACGCGGGCGGAATAAATTTTTCCGGATCGCTTGCGGCGTCAGCTTTTCCAACATGCCACGCTCAGACGTGTAACGGATCAAACCGGTTGGATATTCGACTTTTTCCATCACCTGATTGCAGGCATCCACGCAGGCGCCGCAGCCAATGCACATATACTGCAGTCCCTGGCGAATATCAATCCCCGTCGGACAAACCTGGACGCAAATACTGCAATCCACACAGTCTCCCAACCCTTGGGCGCGATGATCAATCTTCTTGGAGCGTGCACCGCGGGGCTCTCCACGCCCATGATCATAGGTCACGACAAGCGTGTCGCGATCAACCATCACACTTTGAAATCTGGCATACGGGCACATGTATTTACAGACTTGCTCGCGCAAGAATCCAGCGTTCCCCCACGTCGCGAAACTGTAGAACACCAGCCAGAACCACTGCCATGGACCCAGTGCGAAAGCCATCAAGTCAGTAGCAAGCCCACGGATCGGCGCGAAGTATCCAATAAATGAAAAGCCCGTCCAAAAGGCCACCAGAATCCAGAGCGCATGTTTGGTAGCCTTGATGCGGAACTTTCGCAAAGAGAAGGGTGACTCATCCAGGCGTATGCGCGCGACGCGGTCTCCTTCGACTTTGCGCTCGATCCACATGAAGATTTCGGTGTAGACGGTTTGCGGACACGCATACCCGCAGAACAGACGCCCGGCGATGGCGGTGAACAAAAATAGACCCAGCGCCGAAATGATCAACAAGAGCGTCAGGTAGATCACGTCCTGAGGCCATAAGACCATATCGAAGATATAAAACTTACGGGCGCCGAGATCAAACAAAACGGCCTGTCGACCATTCCAGTTGAGCCACGGCAAACCGTAAAAAAGCACTTGCGTGAAAATCACCAGCGCAATACGCCAGCGCGCAAATACCCCCATGACAGACCGTGCATAGATCTTCTGGCGAACATCCGCGAGTGTCTGCTCCAACATCTCGGCTCCGGGTGGCAGCGTTTTGCTGCCAAGGGGCCGCCACGCCAGAGGGGGAGTCTCCTGGGGCTTGGGTGTGGGGTGCGCGTCAGTCGACATAGGGATAAGCCAGCTTGGTGATGGAGTTACTTAATGGCCGTCGTCTTGGACATCGCGGCAGAAGACGTCACATCCTGACCACCGGAGAGACCCCAAACCCATGCCGTCAATAACCGAACTTGTTCAGGCGTCAAAAGGTGCTCTTGTGCGGGCATACGGTTGTTACGACCATTCAAGATGCTTTGCACAATGGTGGCCTCCGAGCTGCCATACAACCAGACGTCATCGGTCAAATTCGGTGCACCAATGGCCTTGTTACCTTTACCATCCGCGCCGTGACAAGCCGCGCAGTTATTCAGATACTCTCGCTTCCCGTTAATAATACGAATTTGATCGTGAGCCAGTCCGGAAAGTGATCGCACGTACTGAGCAATTTCTCCTGCGGTCTTTGCGTTGATATTGGCACCCATCGGAGGCATCACGCCATTACGACCTTTGGAAATCGATGTCTGCAAAGCCTCGGGAGTACGACCATAAATGGAGTCGCCTTCAGCGAGGTTTGGAAAACTCGCCGCACCTCTTGCATCCGAACCATGGCATTGCGCACAGTTATTGAGAAACAGTCGCTGACCAATCACTCTGGCCTCAGGATCTGCCGCAATCGCAGGGATGTCCATGGCTGCAAATCGTGCGTAGACCGGCTGAACTTCCACATTTTGCTTTTGCTGATCCTCTTTGACCTCAAGCGCCGAGGTGTAGCCCAGCGCGCCCTGATACGCCCCAAGGCCTGGATACAACACGAGGTAACCCAACCCGAACACACACATGATGATGTACATGTAAGTCCACCAGCGCGGCACTGGATTGTTCAGCTCACGCAGATCACCATCCCAGACGTGACCTGTGTCCTCAACGACACCGGGCGTGCGTTTAGTCAGCCATTTTCTCTGTGAAAAAAGTAACCATAAGCACCATGCGATGCCGAGCAATACGACTGTCGCAATGTAATAACCCCAACCACCACTAATAAAATCATTCATGGACGCGACTCCTTATCCTTCTGCTCACTCACTTCATCGGGCACTACGAACGGTAAATTAGCCGACTCATCGTTCGCTTTTTTCCGTCCCTTTGAAAAAGCCCACCATATAATTCCGAAGAATGTCAGCATTGCCAACACCGTGGCAATCGCGTTGAGATAGGCAAGCATGATTATTTCCCTCCGACCGCAGTAGTACCCGCCTGTGCAGCCTTACGCACGCCGGTACCCAAGCCTTGCAAGTAAGCAATCATGGCGTCTTCTTCCGTCTTACCTTTTAGGGCAGCCGGTGCAGCTTCAATTTGCGCATCCGTATAAGGAACACCCAGAATGCGCAACGCATTCATACGGTCTTTGATATCCGTGTCCTTAAGTGGCGTCTTTGCGAGCCAAGGGTATCCTGGCATGTTGGACTCTGGCACAACCTGGCGTGGATTGCGCAAGTGGATCCGGTGCCATTCATCGGAGTAGCGTTCACCCACACGCGCAAGGTCAGGACCAGTGCGCTTTGAGCCCCACAGGAAAGGACGATCGAAGACCGACTCTCCAGCCAGCGAATAGGATCCATAGCGCTGCACTTCAGCACGCAGCATTCGGATTTGCTGGGAATGACAACCCACACACCCTTCTCGGATGTACAGATCACGACCCATCAGTCTGACTGGATCATAGGGCTCAACGCCCGCCGTGGGTGTTGTAAGCGAATGCTGGAAAAATAGCGGCACGATCTGCACCAACCCTGCAAACAGCACGACCAAAATGCTGAATACGATCATTAAACCGATATTTTTC
>JAURZO010000160.1 GCA_030653405.1 Zwartia sp.
CGCTTTCGGCATGCCTGCTGAAAATGCTGCGATCAAGTCCAATGTTCCACCCGCGAAGTGGACCTACGACAACATCGCCTACATGAAAAAGCAAATGAAGGCGATGGGCTTGGCGATTGACTGGTCTCGGGAGATGACCGCCTGCGACCCCGCTTATTACAAGTGGAACCAATGGCTGTTTCTCAAGATGCTCGATCGCGGCATCGCTTATCGCAAGACGCAGGTCGTCAACTGGGATCCCGTTGACAATACCGTGCTTGCCAACGAACAAGTGGTAGACGGACGTGGCTGGCGCTCTGGCGCTCCAGTCGAAAAACGTGAAATTCCCGGCTACTACTTGCGCATCACAGACTATGCCAGCGAACTGCTTGACCAAGTGCAGCATGGGCTCGATGGCTGGCCTGATCGAGTGCGCGCCATGCAGGAAAACTGGATCGGCAAGAGCGAGGGTGTACGTTTTGCCTTTCCCCATGACATCAAGGATGCCGCAGGCAAGCTCATCCAGGATGGTCGGATGTACGTGTTCACGACTCGCGCCGATACGGTTATGGGTGTGACCTTCTGCGCTGTCGCGCCCGAGCATCCCCTCGCCCAGCATGCCGCACAACACAACCCCACTCTCGCAGCTTTCATCGAGCAGTGCAAGCAAGGTGGCACGACGGAAGCAGAACTCGCGACGCGCGAAAAAGAAGGTCTCGATACTGGCTTAGTCGTGACCCACCCCCTGACCGGTCAACCCGTGCCTCTTTGGGTCGGTAACTACGTCTTGATGAGCTACGGTGATGGGGCGGTCATGGGCGTGCCTGCGCATGATGAGCGCGATTTCGCTTTTGCAAACAAATACGGTTTAAACATTCTGGAGGTCGTTCAAGTCGGCGATTAACCCTTCGACAGCAAAGTCTGGCATGAGTGTTATGCAGTCAAGCAGTCTGGTCGTTTGTTCCACTCTGGCCAATATGATGGCATGGATTTCGTACAAGCCATTGATGCGATCTCCAGCAAGCTCGAATCGCTCGGACTCGGCCAACGTCAGACAACCTGGCGTCTTCGTGACTGGGGTATTTCGCGCCAACGCTACTGGGGCACCCCAATCCCGATCATCCATTGTGATGCCTGCGGCGCGGTACCTGTCCCCGAGAAAGATTTGCCCGTCGTTCTGCCAGAAGACCTCATTCCTGACGGTAGTGGTAACCCGCTCACCAAACACGCAGCCTTTTTAAACTGCAAGTGCCCGAGCTGCGGCAAAGACGCCCGTCGCGAAACAGATACGATGGACACCTTTGTCGATTCATCCTGGTATTTCATGCGCTACACCTCGCCCGGTAATGACCAGGCCATGGTGGATGCCCGCAATGATTACTGGATGCCGATGGATCAATACATCGGTGGCATCGAACACGCTGTGATGCATTTGCTTTATGCGCGATTCTGGACCCGCGTCATGCGTGACCTGGGTTTGGTGAAATTTGATGAGCCGTTCACCAAACTTCTGTGCCAAGGTATGGTGCTCAATCATATCTATTCTGCCAAAAACGCCAAGGGCGGTGTTGAGTATTTCTGGCCTGAAGAGGTTGAAAACACCTATGACACCAAAGGCGCGATCACAGGCGCCCGCCTCAAAAGCAATGGTCGTGAGATCACCTATGGCGGCGTTGGCACAATGTCCAAGTCCAAAAATAACGGGGTCGATCCTCAATCACTGATTGATACCCAAGGCGCTGACACGGCTCGTCTATTTGTGATGTTCACGAGCCCGCCTGAGCAGACACTTGAGTGGTCAGATTCTGGCGTAGAGGGTTCAAACCGCTTCTTGCGCCGCCTCTGGTCTCTTTGTGTTCAGAAAAAAGATTTGGTCACCTCAGGCCTGAAGACCCCTGTCGCAGACTGGTCCGGCGCGTCCAAAGAAATCAAACAATTACGCTTTGAAATTCACGGACTGCTCAAACAAGCGGATTACGATTACCAGCGCATTCAGTACAACACCGTGGTCTCCGCCTGCATGAAAATGCTCAACGCCATCGACGATGCCGAGCTCGGTGACTCTGCCTATGCCAAGGCTGCGACTGCTGAAACCATAGGAATCCTGCTTCGAGTTCTGTATCCAGTTGTGCCGCACGTGACTTGGCAGCTTTGGGCAGAGCTTGGGTATGCAGATCCATATGGCGATCTTCTCGATGCGCCTTGGCCGACCGTGGATGAGTCAGCGTTACTCACCGACGAGATCGAACTCGTGCTGCAGATCAATGGCAAACTTCGTGCCAGTCTGAGTGTGGCACGCGAAGCAACTCGCGAACAAATCGAACAACTCGCCGTTGCTCACGAAGCCGTGACTCGACACCTTGAGGGTCGTGTACCCAAGCGTGTCATTGTGGTCCCCGGTAAGCTCGTCAACGTTGTCGGATAACAGAAAATGATTCGAATGAATCTGTCGATGGCCCTCACCTCTGCAGCCACTCAGCCTGTTTGGCGTTGGCTGCAGTTTGTGATGATGGCGATAGCTGTTTTACTCTTGGCGGGTTGCGGCTTCAAAATGCAAGGTGTCACACCGATGCCTTTTAACTCGCTCGCTATCACGATTCCTCAAAACTCCCAGTTCGGAGCGGACGTTCGTCGTGCGATTCGCGCGGCTTCTCCGGATACTGTCATCATCGAGTCGTCAGCGGTCAAGCCTGTCGCGCCCGGAGAAAAACCTTCTGCAAATGCGCAGAACATCCCTCAGGCACGCCTTGAGCAAGTCTCTGAATCACGCCAACAACGGGTTGTGGCACTGAATGCACAAGGCAAGCCCGAAGAGTATGAGCTGACGCTCACCTACACATTTCGCCTTGTGAATGCGAAGAATCAAATCATCTTGCCGGACACCACGCTGTTTGCGGCTCGCAGCATGCCTTTTGACGAACGTGTCGTGCAGGCCAAAGAAGGTGAAGCCGCCACATTGTTTAGAGATATGCAACGCAGCCTGGTGGCTCGCATGATGCGTCGCTTGACGGCCCCGGACATCAAGCAGCGCTGGGATGCCTTAAGCGCCTCCACTCCGGAGGAGCAGGAAAATATTCAGACGGCCACCCCAGTTCAAGAACCGCGTATTAATCCGGCATCATGGCAAAATCCGTCCCTCAACCCCTTGCCTGTTCCGGTTAACTCCGGCGGCTAAGCGGATCATCACGTGGACGCGCAACGCCTGATCAACGAACTCAGCCGACCAGGTGCAAGCTTGGCGGCGCTGTTCGTCGTGACGGGTGACGATCCTTTGCTGACGATTGAGGCTACCGACGGGCTGCGTGGCGTGGCTAAAGCCGCCGGCTATTTAGAGCGCAGCTCTTTCATGATGGATGCACGCAGCGACTGGAGCGCACTCAGCTCCGCCAGCCAGAGCGGCTCTCTATTTGGCGACAAACAGCTTGTTGAAATATCACTCCCTACCGGCAAACCTGGTAAGCAGGGAGCAGATGCGCTGATCGCTCTCTCTAAGCGTTGCGCGGGCAGATCAGCAGACGATGTACTGACGATTGTGTCGCTTCCCAGACTGGATAAAGTCACTCGAGAAAGCAAATGGGCCAGCGCACTTCAGTCTGCCGGGAGGTTGATTGATATCCCGAGTGTTGAACGACAGCAGCTGCCCCGCTGGATTGCCGAACGCTTGGCGCGTCAGTCCCAGGAAACAGATCCAGAAACACTGAATTGGCTTGCCGACAAAGTCGAAGGCAATTTACTTGCCGCGCATCAGGAGATCCTCAAGCTCGGCTTGCTGTTTGAACCTGGCAAACTCGATGCCAAAGACATTGAACAGTCGGTCATGAATGTCGCCCGCTACGATGTCTTTGGTTTACGTGATGCGATGCTCGCGGGAGACGTGCCCCGGATGCTGCGAATCATGGACGGTCTTAAGGCCGAAGGTGAGGCGTTACCGCTCGTGCTTTGGGCTGTCGGCGAGGAAATCAGGACTCTGGCGCGCATCTCTCAAGCTGTCGCGCAGGGGCAGGAGATGTCGAGTGTGCTTCGCTCACACCGTGTTTTCGGATCACGCGAGCCTCTCGTACGCCGGGCACTATCGCGTGTCTCTGCGCGTAGTTGGCCCGCCGCAGTTCAGCACGCCCACGAAGTTGATCGTCTGATAAAGGGCTTACATGTTTCAGGTCGGCTACAAGACCCCTGGGAAGAAATGAATCGTCTCGCGATGCGTATCGCTTTCAAACCGACATAACCTATGACCACTATTTTTGATGCAGTTCAGAAAATTGGACAACAATCTCGCCAAGCCTCGCGCCTGACAATGCGCGCAAGCAGTGCGCAAAAAGATCTCGCCCTGCGTGCAATGGCCCAAGCCCTGTCAGATCAACGCGCGCTGCTTAAGGCGGCCAACAAACTGGATGTGGAGGCGGCACAAGCTCGCGCCCTCGAGCCAGCGTTGTTAGACCGGTTGACGCTTTCTGATCGCAGCATTGATTTGATGATCGAGGGTTTGCGTCAAATCGCAGCGATGCCCGATCCCGTGGGCGAATTGACCGCGACTAAAATTCGCCCGAACGGCATGCGTGTGGCACAAATGCGTGTGCCCCTCGGTGTCATTGGCATCATTTACGAGTCGAGACCCAACGTCACCATCGACGCCGCTGCGCTTTGTCTGAAATCTGGTAACGCTGCGATTTTGCGTGGTGGAAGTGAATCGCTCCACTCTAACCTCGCACTAGGAAAAATTGTCACACAAGGTCTGAACGCAGCGGGGCTACCCGGACATGCGGTGCAAGTGATCGACACCCCTGATCGCGCAGCGGTCGGTGCACTCATCACCATGACTGAGTATGTCGATGTCATTATTCCTCGTGGTGGTAAAAGCTTGATTCAGCGTCTGGCTAGCGAAGCCCGTGTACCGATGATTAAACATCTCGATGGTAATTGCCATGTCTATGTAGACGAACATGCCGACCTCAAAAAGGCTGCCACGATCGCGTTTAATGCCAAAACCTATCGCTATGGCGTGTGTGGTGCGATGGAGACCTTGTTGGTTCACAGCGCGATTGCTGATACCTTTCTGCCTAACATTGCGCGCATGCTGCTCGAACACGGCGTAGAGCTCCGAGGTTGCACTCGCACGCAAGCGATTGTCCCGCAAGCCCTTTCTGCGACAGATGAAGACTGGGCGACAGAATATTTAGCAGCGATTCTTGCCATCCGTATCGTCGACTCGATGTCGGTCGCCATTGAGCACATCGAACGCTGGGGCTCAGGTCACACCGAGGCCATCGTCACGCAAGACATTAGTCACGCGGAACGTTTTCAGCGCGATGTTGACTCAAGCTCGGTCTATGTCAATCTTCCGACCTGTTTTGCCGATGGCTACGAGTATGGCCTAGGTGCAGAGATCGGTATTTCAACCAACCGTTTGCATGCGCGTGGCCCAGTCGGGCTCGAAGGACTCACAACGCTTAAGTGGGTGCTGCAAGGTGACGGACAAATTCGTGGGTAACCAACAAAATTATGCTCTGGGTTAAAACCTTTCATATTGTGCTCGTCGCCTCCTGGTTTGCAGGTTTGTTTTATTTGCCTCGTATTTTTGTCAACATGGCACAGCAATCCGACCCAGTTGTTCAACAGGTTCTGAGCGGCATGGCGCGCAGGCTGTACAGGTTTATGACAATCCTTGCTGTGCCGGCCGTGCTTCTGGGCCTTTGGTTATATCTGGGCTATGGAATCGGTCTGGGGCCAGGGAATGGCTGGATGCATGCCAAACTCGTGTTGGTGTTGTTGGCAATTGGCTATCACCACGGTTGTGGTGTGATGCTGCGCAAATTCGAGCAAGGCGCCAATCATCGCTCACATGTTTTCTATCGATGGTTCAACGAAGTTCCAGTGTTGATCCTCACTGCCGCGACGGCTTTTGTCGTCATCAAGCCTTTTTAATGAGACCCCATGTCTGACCAGGACTCCCCACGCAAGACTCTGACCATCAAAAAGCGCGGCGACGACGCGCCAGAAGCCTCAGGCGATCGGCAACAGCGGGTACGTACGGGCGCACGCGCGCGACAAGTAGCTCAAGACAAGATCACTCACGACAAAGCTGCGCGGTTGAAGAGTGACGTACCGGCCTCCTATTCGTCCAAGTCCCGCTCCTCTTCACCCGAGACGCGCGAGCGGACAGCACCGCGGAGTTCTTCCGCGCGCGGCTCAAGCCGCAGCGGAGCTTTGCGCAGTGGTCCAAATGAATTCAGGGATCCGGGTGAACGCGCTCGTCCGTTGACTGAACGCTCACCCCGCAGTTCGAGCCCGAAAGCTGTACCGCAAAGCGCACCAAATCGCGGCATCGAAATCGTGAGTCCCACGACAGAGATTTTTAATATTTTTGCACCGTGTCCACTCGGACTTGAGGAAGCGCTGAGCGCCGAGCTAAGTGCCCTGGGCTATGAACAAGTTCAAGCGACTCGTGCAGGCTGTCATTTCGTTGCAGACTGGTGGGGTATCCAGCGCGCCAACCTTTACTCAAGGCTTGCCACGCGTATCCTGGTTCGTGTGGGTCAGGCCCCAGTCGTGCGGGAAGACGATATTCTCGAGCTTGCGCAAACCATTGGATGGGAGCGTTGGTTTGGCGCGGAGCACACACTGCGTGTAGACACGTCTGCCGTTCGCAGTCCGATGCAGAGCCTTCAGTATTGCAATCTGCGCGCTAAGGACGGGATCTGTGACAGACTGCGTGACCTCGAAGGTGCCCGGCCCTCCATTGATACGGTACGGCCAGATGCACGCGTGCATCTTTTCTTATCCGAAGATACTGCAACGATGTATCTGGACACGTCTGGAGAGTCTTTATTTAAGCGAGGTTGGCGCCTTGATAAAGGTGACGCCCCGCTGCGTGAAAACCTCGCTGCGGGTCTTTTGGCGCTGTCTGGATGGGATCCGCAAGCAGCACTGCTCGATCCATTTTGCGGCAGCGGAACGATTTTGATCGAGGCGGCGTGGATTGCCCTTGGGGTCCCACCGGGCATCTCGCGCCCCTTTGGCTTCGAACGCCTGAGAAATCACCAGTCACGCGACTGGGAAGACCTCAAAGAGGATGCGCAAAGCCGGATTTTGCCTGAACTGGAGGCGCCGCTAATTGGGATTGATGCTGATCCCGAAGCGATCGCGGCCGCACAACGCAACGCGGAACGTGCATTTCTGACAGAGGAGACGATTCAGTTTGAGGTGGGCGATGCAAGAGATGCCGTGGCTCCCGCTCCCTCTGGCTGGATTTTGACCAATCCACCTTATGGTGAGCGACTCGACGAAGAAGATCTCGAATTCTGGCGTGAGTGGTCGGCCAATCTCAAACGTGAGTTTGCAGGCTGGCAAGTCAATGTCATCACGTCTGATCTTGATCTGCCCAAACATCTTCGCCTCAAAGCGAATCGACGAACTCCCATTTTTAATGGTGCACTCGACTGTCGATTGTTCAACTTTGAACTTGTGCAAAATAGCTACAGAGATGTTGCTGCACCACAACAAAACGACTGATTTTTGATGTTACCTGTCTCTTTTAAGGGTTATCCCTTAAAAGAATTTGCATAGTTACGGGTTTTCCCTAATAATAGGGTTATCCCTAACAAACAATGGAAATCATCATGACAGTCACCACATCTACCCGCCTGACCGATGCCCTCGAACGCGACCTGCTCGCTAAAGCAATGGAAGACCAGTTCCGCTTCCGTCCCCTGCGCGCTGTCAGCAAACTGGTTGTCGGTATCGCCTCGTTCGCCGCAGCTGCCCGCGCTCAAACAAGCGCTCGGGACATGGTCTAAGATTCCCCTAGGATTCTGATCGTTCTTATCGCGTAAGGATCCTTCAGACTGAACTTCTGTGGCACCTGCACTGACAGGATGGATGGGATCATTCTGAAAAGTGCAGGATAATACGGCTGATGAAAACCAGCGCCCAGAACACTCAGGCTAGCAATAGTAAAGCTAGCGGCAAGACCAGCAAAACAGCCCAAGTGCTCCCCGAGCAGCCTAGGCTTGAGCACACTCCAGCACCACCACGACTAAGAAGGTTCGCCTCAATGATGTACGAGGGCGTTCTTCTTTTCGCGGTTGTTTTTTTAGCTGGTTACCTTTTTGACACACTGACCCAGAGCCGTCACGCACTGATGCTGCGAGGCGGACGTCAGGTATGGCTTTTTCTTGCTATCGGTGCGTATTTCATGATTTGCTGGCGCCGAAGTGGTCAGACGCTTCCAATGAAAGCCTGGCACATCAGATTGCTCGCCGTAAGCGGTCAGCCAGCTGGCTTGGGGCGCCTGGTCTTACGTTATCTCTTAATGTGGGTCTTACCGCTGCTAGGGGCCAGCCTAGTGTGGGGTGCCTCCGTCCTGACAGGATGGAATGCCATGTTGATGCTGATTATTGCAACACCTTTTCTGACTTTCATACCAACTTGGTTCTTCTCAGATCAGCAATTTTTGCACGATCGCCTTGCCGGTACCCGTTTGGTGAACGTACAGACTAGTAAAAACCCCTAGTTTTGCGATTCAAGTGCACGTCTTTGTTGCGCCAAACGCTTGGCTGAGCCATGCTAGCGGGCATTACATCGATCAACCACTTCCCCAAAGGCATGTTGGATCAATACGCTTCGCTTTTTGAGACATTCCGCTGGCTTGTGCCAACCCATTTTAATATTGGGCAGGAATGCTGCCATCGGTGGGCGAACAGCTCGGCGGATGCTCGGAAGATCGCACTATTTTTTGAAGATGCCACGGGTCAACGTGACATATGGACATACGAACGACTCGGGGCGGCAACCAACCAATTTGCCAATGCGCTGACGCGCATGGGGGTCAAAGCTGGCGACCGAGTCGCGATCGCACTCGGTCAATCACCTGAGGCAGTGATTGCCCAACTAGGCGCCTACATTGTAGGGGCGGTTGCGTTACCGCTTGCGACCCATCTTGCGCCAAAGGCTCTGGAATTTCGCATTCGTGACTCTGAAGCAAAAGTCGCAGTCGTTGGCTCAGAAGCTGCACAGAATTTGCTCTCGATTGTTTCACGCTGCAACAAGCTATCCCAAGTCATCGGGGTAGGCGTCACCGACGAGCGTGCGCTTGCCTGGCGAAGTCTGATGCTGCGACAATCTGAACAATTTAAGCCACACATCACCCGCGCAGACGAGCCGGCACTGCTTGTTTATCACTCAGACACGAGCCACCCTGCTCGGGGCGTTTTAGTGAGTCACAGTGCACTGATCGGCGCCCTCCCAGGGTTTGTTGCGGCACATAACTGGTTTCCGCATCATGCAGACGTGTTCTGGACACCTCTTGAGTGGACTCATTCCACTGCTCTGCTATGTGGATTGCTGCCAACTCTTTACTTTGGTAAGTCCATCCTGGGCGTTCGCGGAGCCACGACACCGGGCCACGCTCGAGAGTTATTGAGTCGTTATCGCATTACGCATGCGCTCATCACAACGACCATGCTGGGACAACTCAGGATCAACACGCCCGCAGACCGATTACCACTCACCTCGCATTTGCGCAGTATCGCTGTGCATGATCAAGTCGTAGACGAGTCGCTGGCGTATTGGTGCGAACGGCATTTTGGTCTGGTGCCAAATCAAATATTCGGGACACCAGAGATGCCTGCCTTGATCGGGGACAGCCAACAAAAATGGCCTGGCAAGCGCGGCAGTCTGGGCAAAACATACCCAGGCCACCGTATTGCGGTGCTACGTGAAGACGGGTCTCTGGCTCAACTTGATGAAGTCGGAGAGCTGGCTGTTCATCAAAACGATGCGCATCAACATCTGGATCCCGCCTTCCCGTTGCGCAACTGGCGAGAAGAAGCGGAACAGCCTAAGGCTGGTACGGCCGGATGGTGGCTGACCGGCGAAATGGCTCGAATCGATCAAGATGGATATATCTGGCACTCAGGTAACCGCAGTCGCGGGTTGAACAGGAACAAAACTGCTCCCTCACCCGAACCAACTGGGGTCAAAAGCATGCAGGCAACTCAAACTTTACTAACCGACAAAGCTCCACTCAGCACACCACAAGCGGCGCAAGCGAAAGACGCACCAGCGGAGTAAACTGATGGCATCTACTAACGGTCTTCCCAAGACCGCTCTCACGGATGTTGAATAACATGGCGATTTATCAGCTCGGCGAACTCACCCCGCGCATTGACCCAACTGCGTTTATCTTCGACTCCGCCGACATTATCGGCGACGTTGTTGTAGGGGAACACGCCAGCATTTGGGCCAATGTGAGTATCAGGGGTGATAACACCTGTATCGAGATCGGTCACCACAGTAATGTTCAAGAAGGAAGCGTTCTGCACTCCGACGAAGGCACGCCGCTTACGATTTCAGAATACGTCACTATCGGTCATCAAGCGATGCTGCATGGCTGTACGATTGGCTCCGGCTCACTTGTGGGTATGCAGGCTATCGTTCTCAACCGCGCACGCATTGGTCGCAACTGTCTGATCGGCGCGGGGGCGATCGTACCCGAAGGACGCGAGATTCCAGATGGCAGTCTCGTCATCGGTGTTGGAAAAATCGTTCGCACCTTGGGCGAGGACGAGATCGCACAAATTCGACGCAACATCGAGCACTACGCTGAGCGTGGTCAGATGTATCGTAAACAACTCAAGCGCTTAGGCTGAGACTTTTTACCGGCCAGCATGTCAGATCAACTTAAAAAATATCTTTTCGAAGACCGCAGCGTTCGCATTGAGTCCGTTCACATGCAACAGGCGTGGCAATCTGCTCAAGCGCACCACCAATATCCACCTAGCGTGGCATCCTTGCTGGGTGAGTTGGTGGCTGCCTCGACCTTATTGGCGGCAACACTCAAGTTTGATGGCTCTTTGCTTTTGCAACTTCAAGGAGATGGCGCCATTGCCTTGATGGTTGTCGAGTGCCGCGCCGATCTGAGTATTCGCGCGACGGTCAAAATGCGAGAACGGCCACTTCCGATTCAACGTGATTTACAGTCGCTGCTTAATCCGGGCGGAACAGCAAAATTTATCGTGGTGCTCGATCCTCCCAAAAATACGCCTGGTCGTCAGGCATATCAAGGCATCGTACCTCTCGAAGGCGAGACGATCGCCCAAGCACTCGAACAATACATGTTGCGCTCCGAGCAACTTGAGACGCGTATCTGGTTAGCGGCAGACACAAACAGTTCAACCGGTTTATTGCTTCAGCAACTGCCAGTACAAGGTGGAAATCTGCATGCTGAGATACTGAGTGCACAGGAGTCCTGGCAACGCGCGCAGCGACTGGCAGAAACGCTCTCGACACCAGAAATGCTAGAGGTTGACCAGGAAACCTTGCTGCACCGCCTGTTCTGGCAAGAGACACTACTAACTTTCGAAGCGCGTCCAGTTGTCTGGCAGTGTTCTTGCACCCGAGAGCGAGTCGCTGACATGCTGCGTATGTTGGGTCGCACTGAGGTCGAGGATATCCTCCAGACCCAAGGCAAAATCGAAGTTGCTTGTGAGTTCTGCGGTCAGCCCTATCATTTTGACGGGGTCGACTCCGCTGTTTTATTTCAACCACTCGCCACGGATTCAGGTAAATCACTGCACTGAGTATCTTGATGCGGATAGTGATCGAGCAAGGGCTAGGGTCGAATCTCGATAGGTATACAAAGCTGATACCCCACGCCCCAAACAGCTTTTAAGACCGGATCCGCCCCTTCAGGCGAGAGCGTCAACAGCTTTTTGCGTAGGCGACTGACTAGACTTTCTAGAGCGCGTTTTCCGATGTCGTCAGCGTCAATGCGTTGGCTGAGCATCTCACAGATCACTTCAGTTTCTAGAACATGATGTGAGGCCTGAATCAAGCCCACGAGCAAGTTTTTTTCGCTGTTGGTCAACAAAACCTTATCGGCGGAGTGCGGGCTCATGATGGATCGATCCTGCAGGTAGATGACCCAGCTATTCACGGCCTTATTTGAAATAAGCGATCGGCGATACATGCTCAATAAAGCCGCCGTTAATTCCTCTGGCGCCACTGGTTTACTCAGATAAATGTCGGCACCCGCATCGTAACCTTTGAGACGATCAGGTATGGCCGCTCGCGCCGTCAGCATAATGATACCGATGCTCGGGATACTACGACGTATCCGTCGTGCAATCGAAATACCATCCTCACCGGGCAAACTGAGATCCAGTACCAAGGCATCGATGGGCTCGGTGATCAAGAGATCATCAAGCGAACGGCCATTACTGACGGCAAAGACAGAAAAGCCATGTTGTTTGAGATGATAGTGAATCTCCTTGCGCAACAAGGGATCATCCTCGACCAGGGCGACACGCATTGCACCGGAAGAAAATAGCTTGGAGGCCTCATCGCTCGGTTCTTGAGGACTCGTCAAGGACGGGTTCGAGCTGTCTTGGTTCATCTCTTGGTTCATCTCTTGGTTCACATCTTTATCATCGTTTGAGCTCAACAGTAAAGATAACCTGACCGTCCTTGTACTCAAAACCCACAGTACCACCCAGTATCTTGCATAAGGATTTCACCAAATACAAACCTAAACCTGTACCGGATTTCTCATGTGCATAGGGGCCGCGATAATAGCGATTGAACAAAACCTCCCCATCAGGTACCCCATCGGCTGTCACAAAGTTACTGATACGTAAAATGTACCTCGGCGTAGAGTCATGTGCCTGCTGATCTTCAAAAAACTCGACCAGAATTCGACTCTCAGGCTGCGAGTACTTTACGGCGTTATCTAGCAAATTACTTAGAATGATCGCCAGCAGATTGGGATCTGTCCTCATCATCATTGCAGGCTGGATTCGGAAATCAATCCGTTCGCCCTCGGCAGCACGAGACATAATCGCCTCCACCACTTCATCAATCTGAACATCTTCAAACTTTGGCGAAAAACCTTTTTGGTCGAGCTGATCGACCTGAACACAACGCTCTATCACTGTATTCATATTGCTAATGGCTTGCACCATGCTGTCGATGCGGTCAGCAGAGTCGGCTGACTGTTCCGAGCTCAATTGACTCAAGCTTCGTTTGAGCGAACCTGCCGCCATGCGCATGGTGGCAAGAGGGTTTTTAAGCTCATGCGTCAACATGTCTATCAACATGCTGCGCTCTTTGATCTGCTCGGTTTCAACCAGATTACGCGCTCGCATGAATTGCAACTCTTGCATTTCGCGATCATAAATGACCCGCCTATGCGTAATATCACTAACCACCATGATTGACATCGTGATGGCCACAATCAAACCACCCCAATTACCTGGAGCCGCCACCAAATCAGGTTGCAACCAACCGATGATGGGCAGAATATCTACCCAAAGCAGGACACCCATCACCAAGGCGCCAGCAGCAATCAGATTCCTGTGCGACTTAGGCATCTGACGACACCCGGGCACAGCAAACAGGAACACAAGTGGCATAAGCGTGACTACGACGAAATTAAAATTCAACGCGGCCAGCGTCAAATAATCAAACTTAAGCGCCAACAACTGAAGCAATAAAATACCCAATACGACTTTGACGTAGACCCCATACCAGCGGGGTGGCGAGTAATTCATCAAGAACGCTTGAGTCAACATCAAAGAGGCGATCAAACGAAAAACATACAGCGTATTGAACATTAGATTGTCTAGCCAGACATGCTGCGCAAAGTACAACTCTGCTAACAATCCAGAAGTCGAAATCGAAAAAAGCAGTGTTGCGATCTGTGAAACGAGAAACACGCCCACCAGTTTGTGTCGCGTCCTAATGAAGACAAGCAATGACCAGATGCAAAGTGCGAGTGAGATACCCGTCTCTAAACCAAAGATCCGCTGTTGCTGAACCACCAAGCGGGAAAGCTGACCTGACTCCATCACACGGGTTGTCAAAAAGAAACCGTTGATGGTATTAACACGCAAGTAAAAATAATTATCAACCCCCGCACGCAACGTGACCGGGAAACAATAAAGATTGTCGGCACAGCCGTTTTGTCCAACAGGGTAGCGATCTCCAGCCTGTCTAACACGCCATTGACCGTGATCTTCTTCGAAAAGATCTATCTGGGAAATATAATGCGGACCCACCCTCAGAACGACCTGTTCAGTCCCATGGGCGGGCGCTCTGACGAGTAAGCGAACCCAACGAATCGTCGGCGTAAAACCGCGGTTTAATATCCCAGTAAACGGACTGAACTCTTGCTCAGTGGCCTCTTTGATCGAGAGGTTGCCAGGCGCAGGCTCTACAAATAGCCCACGGCTAATGATCAAATCGCGCTCATTTCCCTGCGCACTGAGTGCAAACAGACCTAGCCACAAACAGATCAATAAGCGCGCCAAGCGCATTATTAAACAGCTTCCCGGGAAAGGTATTCGACCGCGCTTCGCAGACCACGATCACCCACATCGATCCCCAGTGACTGCATGGCGGCCTCCACACCAGCCAAACACCCAAAAATCATGGCTGGATTGAGATCGCCGAGGTGACCGATACGAAATACCCGACCTGCGAACGGTCCAAGACCGCCCGCAATCATGACTTGAAACTTTTCGCGCGCCGTTTTGCGGATCAACTCTGGATCGATACCGGGTTTAACTAAGATCGCGGTCACGGAATCCGAACGCGCCTCAGGCACTTTGCAGAGAAAATCAAGATTGCCGGCTTCGGACCAAGATTGGACCGCAGCACGAACAGCACCTGCCAACAAACGATGGCGCGCATACACTTGCTCGATACCTTCGCGCTCAATCAAACCAAAGGCTG
>JAURZO010000163.1 GCA_030653405.1 Zwartia sp.
GAGGCGACCAATCATTTTGAGTCCTTTTGGGGCTAGCCCAATAACCGACCGGCGCGCACGCGACTGCGTCCGCGAGAAGTGCGTGTCTGATAATTCATTTCGCCGAGCTTTTCCGTGAGCGGGGCGATATGCGCGTGACAAATCGCGCAAGCGAGCGCATCGGCTGAGTCAGGCGCCGGCACGCCGTCCAGTCTCAGTAGCCGCTGCACCATGAGTTGCACCTGCTCTTTGGCTGCACGTCCTGCTCCCACCACTGATTTTTTAATTTGCAGGGCTGTGTACTCGTGCACGGCCAGATCGCGATCTGCCAGTGCACACAGTGCCGCTCCGCGGGCTTGTCCCAACAACAGGGTCGTGGCGGGATTGACGTTCATAAACACGATCTCAAGGGCGGCTACGTCCGGCTGTGTGTCTGTCACGACTTGGCGCAGATTGTCGAGGATCACCTTGAGACGTAAGGGCAGAGTGAGACCTGGCGGTACAACGATTGTGCCGCTCGCGACGTAACTCAGTGTTGCGCCCTTGACGTCGATCACGCCGAAACCTGTTCGGCGCAAACCCGGATCGACCCCAAGTATTCGCATGTGATGCGCTCGTTAAGAAAAGAAATTAATGACGGAAATGTCGCATACCAGTCAAAACCATGACAATGTCGCGTTCGTTCGCGGCTGCAATGACTTCGTCATCACGCATGCTGCCACCAGGCTGAATGACACAACTCGCACCGGCATCAATCACGACATCCAGTCCGTCACGGAACGGGAAAAACGCATCGGATGCGACGGCGGAGCCTGTGAGGCTCAGACCTGCGTTTTCCGCCTTGATCGAGGCGATGCGTGCGGAGTCGATGCGACTCATTTGTCCAGCACCCACGCCTAGGGTCATGCTGTCACCACAAAAGACAATGGCGTTGGATTTAACGAATTTAGCCACCTTCCAGGCAAACATCAGATCGCGCAGCTGTTCGGCAGAGGGTTGCTTTCGTGTCACCACGCGCAAGTCCGCAGCACCAACGGTTTCAAAGTCGGGTGTCTGTACCAGCCATCCACCGCCCACGCGTTTGACGTCAATGTCGTTCTGACCGCTGCCCATGGGTACCGTCAGCACGCGGACGTTCTTTTTGGCGGCGAGCAGGTCGAGCGCGTCTTGGTCATAGCCGGGTGCCAACAGCACCTCGACAAATTGTCCACTGACGGCTTTGGCGGTTGCCAGATCCACGTTGCGGTTAAACGCGATGATGCCGCCGAAGGCCGAGGTTGGGTCGGTTTTAAAGGCTTTCAAATACGCGTCGAGTGCGCTGCCGGCTGTCGCGACGCCGCACGGATTGGCGTGTTTGACGATGACGCAGGCAGGCTCTTCGAAACTGCGCACGCAGTCCCAAGCCGCATCGGAATCAGCGATATTGTTATACGAGAGTTCTTTACCCTGAAGCTGCTTAAAGTTGGCCAGCAAACCTGCCGGACAATACGGGTCAACATAAAAGGCCGAGCGCTGTTGCGAATTTTCGCCGTAACGCAAGACTTGTTGCTGATAAACCTGCAGTGTGAGGATGTTCGGCCAGGTATTGCGGGCTGGTGAGACTGCTTGCGCAGGCTCGGCTTCGCTGAGGCTACTCAGATAGTTGGCGATCGCGCCGTCGTAGGCCGACGTATGTGCATACACCTTGGTGGCAAGCTGGAGGCGTAATGCGTAGGAGGTACCGCCTGACTGATCTATTTCTGAGAGTACGGCAGCATAGTCGGCAGGATCGATGACAACAGTCACGCCACCCGCTTCAGTGCCATGATTTTTAGCGGCGGCGCGCAACATTGCGGGCCCGCCGATATCGATGTTCTCAACGGCATCTTCAAACGAGCAGTCAAGTTTGGCGACAGCTTGACGGAAGGGGTAGAGGTTGACGACGAGCAAATCAATCCTGTCGATGCCGTGCTCATCGATCGTTTTCAGATGCTCGGCGCTGTCGCGACGCGCCAAGAGCCCACCATGAATTTTTGGATGCAATGTTTTGACACGGCCATCGAGAATTTCGGGAGAGCCTGTATGGCTTGCCACCTCGGTGACCTCGAGTCCAGCTTCAGCCAGCAGTTTGGCAGTGCCACCGGTAGAGAGCAAACGAACACCACGCGAAGCGAGTGCTTGTGCGAAATCAACGATACCGGTTTTATCTGAGACGGAAAGCAGGGCGGTTTGAATATTCATTACTTTGATGAGTCTTGAGAGATGAGTTTGTGAAAAAGAAGTTTTTTGTGCAGAGTGTTGCGGGTCATGCCGAGCATAAGCGCCGCTTTGGATTGGTTTTGATTCGTGCGTTCCATCGCGACTTGCAGGATCGGACGCTCGACGCAACGAATCACCATTTCGTACATATCGCTCGGGTCGGTATCGCCCAAATCGCTAAAGTAATGTTCTAGGCTCAGGCGGACTGCATCTTCGAGTATGTTGTTTTTTTTCATGGGAGATAGGCGTCCGGCAGTCAGGCCGCTTCCAGATGATCTGTGCGGGCTCGGTCATTGTCGCAGGTTGCCTCGGCCATGTCTGGCGAACGTTCATGTTGGGCGGTAAACCACTGATTGACGGCTTCAAATTGCTCGTGGGTCGATTCAAGGCGATTGATCTGGTCGGAAAAACATTTCCCATCCGTCAGACCGCTCACGTACCAGCCAATATGTTTACGGGCTGTGCGCACGCCAGGGAGTTCACCGTAAAAATGGTAATGGTCCGCCAGATGCTCCAACAGCAAATCCCGCATTTCTAGCCAAGTGGGGGGCGCAAGAACGGTCCCGGTGCGCAG
>JAURZO010000180.1 GCA_030653405.1 Zwartia sp.
AGCTTCAATCCACAAACGAGGAGCTTGAAACCTCAAAAGAAGAGCTACAGTCCGTCAACGAAGAGCTGATCACCGTCAATACTGAATTACAAAAAAAGATTGAGCAATTAGCAGGCATGCAAAATGATATGAAAAACCTGCTTGATAATATGAATATTGGCACGATTTTTCTTGATAAAGACATGGTGATTCGTCGCTTTACAAGAGAAGCGACACGCGCATACCGCCTAATTCCATCAGACGTTGGGCGAGAACTCCAGGACATCAGATGTGAATTCAAAGAACCAATCGATCTCGTTATTCAAGCGCAGGAGGTATTGAAAACTCTTAATCCTTTTGAAATAGAACTGTCTGTACAAAATGGCAACTGGTATCTTGCCCACATACAGCCCTACCGAACATTGGATAATATTATTGCTGGCGTGGTGATGACCTTTACAGACATTACTGCTCGCGTATCCGCCGAGGCTGTTGTGCAAACAGCGCGCAGACTTTCAGAGGGTATCGTCAATACCGTTCTTGAACCGCTCGTTGTCTTGGATGCTTCTCTTAAAGTTGTTTCAGCAAGTCGATCTTTCTATGAATTTTTTAATGAAAATCCTGAAAATACGATCGGCAGACTCATCTACGAACTAGGAAATCAGCAGTGGAACATCGTTGCACTACGAGAATTACTGGAAACGATTCTCCCTCAACAACAAAGCTTTGAAGGCTATGTCATGGAACACGAGTTTCCAAACATAGGGCTCCAAAAAATGGTGTTAAACGCGCGTCGAATCGTTGACAGTGTCGGCAATACTGAACTGATCTTATTTGCCATGCGTCCACTTAATACAAATCAGTCATAAAAATGATGTATTGACTGCACACGCTAGCGAATATTTTCATCCTCAGCAATCCACTTTCTACAATCGACTAAAGTCAGTCGTAAGGTTTGCTCTTCACCATTGTCTTCTTGAAGCTGACAATCGATATGCGCTTTAAATATAGAACCGTTTGCTTCAAGCATCTCTAAAGCAAATGAACGTGACTCATTAATTGGCATATCCATAATAGCCATAAATAAACGATGCCAACGGTCTCTGTCTTTTTGTGCAACCAATGTCCAAAAATAGCAGCTTAATAGCTGGAGTCGGTCCACACCGAACAATCCGGCAGCCGTTAAGTTAAGCTGACTCACCAGCCCAGTCCGTGTCACTGTTAAGTACCCAACAGACGAAAATTCATAGAAGCTGAGATAACGATCTCTCGCCTCCTCCATCTCAATGTTGGCTCTTTTCAACTCTTCAAGTTGGACCTCGAGCTCAACCTTATGAATCAGCAATTCGTTGACAAGTGTATCGGATACAGTTGGCTGTGCTGGAAGCTTACCTGCACTGGAAAGCATCGCCTCTGCTGTTGTTCTGAGAGCATCGCGTTTGCCTATCCAATGGATTTTGTTATCAAGCATAAAATTCCTTGCAGGAGATTTTCAATCATGACCCGAGACGAAAGACTTTAAATTATTGATTCTGTGAGAGCTGGCAGAAATCGATACCAAACTCATCAAGCAAAATTAATCAAAAAAAACGATCGTTTGAAGTAATATCAGAATAAGACTGTTACACCCTCAATTTACCTCTTTTTTTCAAGATTGAAGTAACCACCTAACAAACAAAATGAAACGTCACTTTTTCTGTCATTTTTTTTGTGCGGTTTGGCTGCTCGCTTTATTCACATCATCTATTTCGCATGCTCAATCGGGCCAATGCGGTTTTA
>JAURZO010000189.1 GCA_030653405.1 Zwartia sp.
GAGGATCTCGAGGTGGCGGATAGCCCTCCAGGACAATACAAAAGTCCAGCTGCTGCGCGGTGGACTCCACAACCTGCAACAGCTCGAGATAATCTTCGAGGTGCTTAAGCGGTGGCATAAAAACATATAGAACCGAACTTTCTGGCTCGGCGAACTCAAGCTTAGGTCCATTACTGCGATTTGGATTTCGAACCTCAACACACATCGCTGTGCGTGTTAAGTCAGAGCGTGATTCAAACTTTGCCGGTGCTGTTTGTTGCAAGGACGACTCGTCAGACAGAGTCTTCTCCTGCTCCGAGGATTCTCGAGCTTGGTGTACAAGCGGCACAGCTGTCACATACGACTGAAGTGGCTCCCGCTCGGCAAAAGGATCCAGATCACTGGAGTAAGTCTGATCAGAAGGTGCCATCCAAGGCAAAGAATCGAGAGGTAACCGGTATCCCATCGGCGAGTCGCCAGGAATCAGCAACATCCGCGCATCACGCAAAAACCACGGCCCGGAGCGCCAGCGGCCTGCTTTGGCCGCAGTCAAATCAGCCGATTCGGCGCGCGACAGAGGTAAAGCATAACCACTCGGTGCTTCTAATCCCTGTTCAAACACACGGCGCAACCGCGCCCGCTCCATTTCATCCTCAAGCCTGGAGTCGAAAGGATCAACATTGACAGGCAAAGTACGCTCACGCCACAAGTAATAAAAAGTGTCCTCATATCCTGGCTGAATATTTTGACGACCAACACCTAATCGGTCGGCGACCGCGTTAATCAATGCATGAGCATCTGCGGTAGTGTAATGATGCACTTCACGCTCATCGGCAAACAATGCCGGGTTTTGCCAACAAGCCTGACCATCGGCACGCCAGTAGGCAGAAAGCGTCCAACGCGGCAACTGCTCACCCGGATACCATTTTCCTTGCCCAAAATGAAGAAAGCCCCGTGCACCATATTCATCGCGCAATTGATGCATCAACGCGAGCCCAAACCCGCGTTTACTCGGCCCGAGAGCCTCAGTGTTCCACTCAGCACCATCTCGGTCGAGCGCCGAAACAAAGGTCGGTTCGCCGCCCATTGTCAGCCGAACATCCTGCGCAAGAAGAGAGGCATCTACTTCCGCCCCGAGTTGATTTATCCGCTGCCACTGCACCTCCTCGTAGGGCTTCGTGACACGTGGTGACTCAAACACGCGCTGTGCCGACATTTGGTGCACGAACTCAACTTCGCACTCATCTAATGCACCACTAATGGGCGCGGCCGACGATGGCTCAGGCGTGCAAGCAATCGGAATGTGTCCCTCACCTGCCAGTAAGCCTGAGGTGGGATCCAAACCGATCCAGCCTGCTCCGGGGAGGTACACCTCGCACCATGCGTGTAAATCCGTGAAATCATGAGACGCACCCGTGGGTCCGCCGACAGCCTCCACATCGGGCTTGAGCTGAATCAAATAGCCCGAAACAAAACGCGCCGCCAAACCAAAATGACGAAATAGCTGCACCAATAACCAGCCAGAGTCACGGCAGGATCCGGATCCGAGCGATAACGTTTCCTCAGGCGTCTGTACGCCAGGCTCCATGCGAACGGTGTAGTTGACCTTGCGCTGAACTCGGCTGTTGATCTCAACTAAAAAATCAATACTTCGTCTTGCACGTCTCGGCACATTTTTATAAAACGTTGCAAGTTGAGGCCCCATGGGATCAGCCGTCAAATAAGGTGCCAACTCCGCCTTAAGTTCAGCCGAATAACTAAACGGAAAGTGTTCAGACCCAGGCTCGAGAAAAAAATCGAACGGGTTATACACCGCCATTTCAGCCACCAGGTCAACACTCACCTGAAACGCAGTCGTTCTATCCGGAATCACTACCCGAGCCAAATAGTTGGCAAACGGATCCTGTTGCCAGTTCAAAAAATGGTTTTCGGGCTCAATCCGCAACGAATAAGAAAGGATTCGAGTGCGGCAATGTGGCGCTGGCCTCAAGCGAATCACTTGAGGTCCGAGATTGATCAGCCTGTCATAACGATAGGACGTGACGTGGTGGAGAGCGACATGGATAGACATATTCCTGTCAAAGCAATATCCATGCCAGTCAATGATGCCACTAATGATGACAATGACACCGATCGTCACCCATCTCGCCTGCCGGCAAGAGGTGTGGCATGGATTTTGCTTAGACATTTGACAAACGCTGGGCTGCGGACTGCTCTTGGCGAATGCACTCAAGACGGACACACCTATGCGGCAATCTATGCAAACGCAAGTTTTGAACAAAATCTTTGATGAAATGCTGGACGTAGACACGTCGGAGTTGCGCGACAACGTCCTGCCATTGCATGGCATGCGGGGCCATTATCAAAGCTTTGCCCAATGGCTTGCCAGACAACCCGAGCCATTAATCGCCGCCCGCCGCGAAGAAGCCGAGCTCATTTTTAGGCGTGTCGGTATCACCTTCGCTGTTTATGGCGATAGTGACGGGACTGAACGCACCATCCCTTTCGATATAGTTCCCCGCATTTTCCCCGCAGCGGAGTGGGAGCGCCTTGAACGTGGTTTAAAGCAACGTGTCCAAGCCCTGAACATGTTTTTGCACGATGTCTACCATGAGCAGCACATATTAAAAGCAGGTTTGATCCCTGCCGAACAGGTATTGGGCAACGCACAGTACCGCCCGCAAATGCAAAACATACATGTTCCGCTCGGCATCTACGCACATATCGCTGGCATCGATATTGTCCGTGCCAATCATGGCGCAAACACGGGTGAGTTATTTGTATTGGAGGACAATTTACGCGTCCCCTCTGGCGTTTCTTACATGCTCGAAAATCGGAAAATGATGATGCGTCTTTTTCCTGAGCTCTTCGCGAATCATCGAATCGAGCCTGTTGAGCACTATCCTGATTTATTACTTGAAACCTTGCGAGATGTATCCAAAAAAACGTCAGCGCGTCCGAACGTCGTGGTCCTCACTCCAGGCATGTACAACTCCGCGTATTTTGAACATGCGTTTTTAGCCCAACAAATGGGCGTTGAACTCGTCGAGGGCCAAGATCTGTTCATCAAAGATGATTGCGTATTCATGCGGACGACTCAGGGTCCACGACGTATTGATGTGATCTATCGGCGTGTCGATGATGATTTTTTAGATCCCGAAGTATTCAGAGAAGACTCCACGCTCGGGCCGCCTGGCCTGCTGCGCGCCTATCGCGCCGGCAATGTCGCCATTTGTAACGCGATTGGTACCGGCGTGGCCGATGACAAATCAATCTACCCGTTTGTGCCCGACATGATCCGCTTTTATCTGAGCGAAGAACCACTCATTTCGAATGTCCCCACCTTTATGTGCCGCAAACCCGAAGAGCTCGATCATGTCATCCAAAATATGGCACAACTCGTTGTAAAAGAAGTGCACGGCGCAGGCGGCTACGGCATGCTGGTCGGCCCCGCATCCACACACGCCGAAATCGATGACTTCAGATCGCGTGTACTGGCCAACCCCAACAATTACATCGCTCAGCCAACACTCGCGCTATCCACCTG
>JAURZO010000196.1 GCA_030653405.1 Zwartia sp.
AAAATACGGATCTTCGAGCGCGATACGCTCGACTTCCATCGCAAGTTTGAATAATGGATCGTTTTCCAGACCAAGCGCTGCCAGTACTTCTTTGCAGGTTTGCTGCATCAGCTTGGCACGTGGATCGTAGTTTTTATAAACGCGGTGACCAAAACCCATCAAGCGCACGCCAGAGTTCTTGTCCTTGACCTGCTCCATGAACTCACCGACTTTGGCCAAGCCACCCTTGGCTTGCAAGTCCTCGAGCATTTGCAAACACGCTTCGTTTGCACCACCGTGGGCAGGGCCCCACAGACATGCGACGCCAGAAGCAATTGCTGCGAAGGGGTTGGTGCCAGACGAACCACACAAACGCACCGTCGAGGTCGACGCATTTTGCTCGTGATCAGCATGAAGAATAAAGATGCGATCCAACGCGCGTTCGACCACAGGATTGACGACGTACTCTTCGCACGGTGTGGCAAACATCATACGCAGAAAATTGCCGGTGTAAGACAAATTGTTCTGCGGGTAAATGTAGGGTTGGCCCTGTGAATACTTGTAGGCCATCGCAACGAGAGTCGGCATTTTTGCGATCAAACGGATAGCCGAAACATGACGATGATGAGGATTAGTGATGTCAGTCGAGTCGTGATAGAACGCGGAAAGCGCTCCCACCAAACCAGTCAAGACAGCCATCGGATGCGCATCGCGACGGAAACCGCGCAGGAAGAAATGCATCTGCTCGTTGACCATCGTATGCTTGGAGACCAGTGTGTCAAACTCTGTTTTCTGTTTTGCGTCTGGCAACTCGCCGTTCAGAATTAAATAGCTGACATCCATGAAGTCGCAATTGACTGCGATTTCCTCGATGGGGTAACCACGATAAAGCAACTCGCCCTTGTCGCCATCAATATAGGTGATGTTCGAGGTGCATGAAGCTGTCGACAAAAAACCCGGATCGTATGTGAACAGGCCGGTCTGTCCGTAGAGCTTACGGATATCGATTACCTGAGGGCCGACGCTGCCGTCGTACATCGGAAAATCAACAGAGGGGCTGCCGTCTGAAAACGAGAGCGTGGCTTTTTTGTCGGACAGTTTCATCAGTGGTTCCTTCGATTAAATTCGTTACGCGGTCTAAAAACGCTGTCTATGCGGCGCGTATATGCGCCAGCACCGTTCTGACCGCTGGACGGTCAAGCGCCCCCTCGGGCTCGATCCGACCTAATAGTAAGTCTAACAGCTCGTTGTCCCCGAGTTCAAACAGCTGGGTCAAGGCCCCCACTTCCACATCCGTCAATTCTGCTTCGTAAGCATCAAGATACTTGGTGAGTATCAGATCATTTTCGAGCAAACCACGTCTGGCACGCCAACGCAATCTGACGCGATCCTGATCTGATAATGTTCCCATGTTTACTCTTTGTTAAACCGTGCGTCGCACGAGCATTTCTTTAATCTTACCAATTGCTTTCGTTGGATTCAGACCTTTGGGACATACATCGACGCAGTTCATGATGGTGTGGCAACGGAACAAGCGATAAGGATCCTCGAGGTTATCCAGTCGCTCGGCGGTCGCATGATCCCGGGTATCGGCAATAAAGCGATATGCCTGCAACAATCCGGCAGGTCCGACGAACTTGTCTGGATTCCACCAGAAGGACGGGCAGGATGTCGAGCAACAGGCACACAGAATGCACTCATACAAGCCATCGAGCTCTTCGCGGGCAGCAGGCGTCTGCAAACGCTCTTTCTCGGGTGGCGGCGTATCGTTGATCAGATACGGACGGATCGAGTGATACTGATTAAAGAAGTGCGTCATGTCCACGATCAGATCGCGAATGACGGGCAAACCAGGAAGCGGGCGCAATACGACAGGCTCTTTGAGCTCGAGCATGTTGGTAGTGCAGGCCAAGCCGTTTTTACCGTTAATGTTCATGGCATCGGAGCCGCAAACACCTTCGCGGCAAGACCGGCGCAACGCCAGACTGTCATCGACATCCATCTTGATGCGGATCAACGCATCAAGCAACATCTTGTCAGTGGGCTGCAACTCAACCTCGAGTTTTTGCATGTACGGACGCTCATCCTTATCAGGATCGTAGCGGTAGATTTCAAACTTCACGATGCGTTTGGTGCTCATGATTTGTTCCAAATATCCTGACTTAGAATGTACGGGTCTTGGGCGGGAAGCTTTCGACGGTGAGAGGCTGCATCTGCACGGGTTTGTAGTCCAGACGGTTACCCGCGGAATACCAGAGCGTGTGCTTGATCCAGTTGTCGTCATCACGGGTCGGGAAGTCGTCAAGCGCATGGGCGCCACGGCTTTCCGTACGTGCTGCAGCCGAGTGAATCGTCGAACGAGCCACTTCGATCATGTTGCTCAACTCAAGCGCCTCAATACGCGCCGTATTGAAGACCTTTGATTTGTCCTGGAAAGCGATGTTGTCCACTTTTTCGGCCAATGCATCGATTTTAGCCACGCCTTCTTTGAGCGAAGCCATCGTACGGAACACGCCGCAATGCTGTTGCATCGCGTTACGAATCTCGTTGCCGACGACTTGGGTTTTTTCACCGGTCTTACGTTGCTCGAGTTTGTTGACGCGCTCAAGCGAGAAATCGACAGACTCCTGAGGCAGAGGCTGGTGGGCATGCTGACGCTCTGGGTGGGCAGCCACGATGTGGTTACCCGCAGCGCGTCCAAACACGATCAGGTCAAGCAAAGAGTTGGTACCCAAGCGGTTGGCGCCATGCACGGAGGTGGCTGAGCACTCGCCGATCGCATAGAGACCGTTCACGATCTTAGTCTGCTGACCATCCCAGGTGGTGACCTGGCCGTTGTAGTTACAAGGAATACCACCCATCTGGTAGTGAATCGTTGGAACGACAGGGATCGGCTCCTTGGTCGCGTCCACGTTCGCAAACTTGTGACCGATTTCGAGAATCGAAGGCAAGCGTTTGTTAATCACATCGGCGCCAAGGTGATCGAGCTTGAGGTGCACATACGCACCGTCAGGACCGCAACCGCGACCTTCCTTAATTTCCTGATCCATACAACGTGAAATAAAGTCACGTGGCGCCAAGTCTTTGAGCGTTGGAGCATAACGCTCCATGAAGCGCTCGCCGTCTTTGTTCAGCAAGATACCGCCCTCGCCCCGCACGCCTTCTGTAATCAGCACACCGGCACCGGCCACGCCAGTGGGGTGGAATTGCCAGAATTCCATGTCCATCATCGGGATGCCTGCACGAGCAGCCATGCCCATACCGTCACCCGTGTTGATGAACGCATTGGTCGATGCGGCCCAGATACGACCTGCACCACCCGTTGCGATCACGGTGGTCTTGGCTTCGAAGATATAGATTTCGCCAGTTTCCATTTCGAGCGCAGTCACGCCCAACACATCACCTGCGTCATTGCGAATGAGATCAAGCGCCATCCACTCGACGAAGAACTGCGTGCGTGAGGCGACGTTGCGCTGATAAAGCGTGTGCAACAAAGCGTGGCCCGTACGGTCGGCAGCAGCACAGGCACGCTGAACTGGCTTTTCACCAAAGTTGGCCGTGTGGCCACCGAATGGACGCTGATAAATCGTGCCATCAGGGTTGCGGTCAAAAGGCATGCCCATGTGCTCAAGCTCATACACCGCATTCGGTGCTTCGCGGCACATGAATTCGATTGCGTCCTGATCACCCAGCCAGTCCGACCCCTTGACGGTGTCGTACATGTGCCAGTACCAGTTGTCTTCGCTCATATTGCCCAGCGAGGCACCAATGCCGCCCTGTGCTGCGACAGTGTGTGAACGGGTTGGAAACACCTTGGACAACACAGCGACTGACAAACCCGCATTAGCGAGTTGCAAAGAGCAACGCATACCGGCTCCGCCGGCACCCACGACCACCACATCAAACTGGCGGCGCGGAATAGATGTTTTGACAGCTGCCACGGCTTAATTTCTCCAAAGGATGTGTACAAAGTACACGACCGATCCAACCAACCAGAGTATGGTCAGAACCAGTAACAAAATACGAAGACCAACGGGCTTGATGTAGTCCATCCAAATGTCTCGGACACCAATCCAAGCGTGCCAAGCCAAAGAGATCATGGCGAGCGTCGCGAGAATCTGCCCAACAGGGATGAACACAACCGTAAACGTAAACAGACTTTTCCAACCCTCGTAGGTAAAGCCTGGCATCGTCAAAATGCCAATCAGCAATACCAAGGTATAGACTGCGAGAATAATCGCGGTGACACGCTGGACAATGAATTCGCCGGTGCCGTAATGTGCGCCAACGACCAGACGCTTGGGACCAATTTTTTCGACGGGAACCATCACCACACTCCGAATAGTTTGAGACCAAAAACCAGGGTCAGGGCTAAGCTCACCCCGATCACCAAGCTCGCGCTTTTGGCAGCGGACTCTTTGTCAACACCAATATGTAAATCAAGAATGAGGTAGCGAATACCCGCACAGAAATGATGCAGATAACCCCAAATGAGAACCAAAAGGATCAATTTGACGACCGGATGTCCGACCACCATTGCCAGCGCATTGAAACCGGCTTGGCTCACGAAACTCATGCCAAACAGCGCGATCAAAAGTGGTAAACACAAGAAAAGCAACGCGCCACTCACGCGATGAAGGATGGAAACTTTTCCGGCCATCGGCAAGCGATACGCCATCAAATCAATAACATTAATGTTACGGAATTGAGGACGCGGCTTGTTAGCTGAGTCAGACATAACAACCTCGTACAGAGAACA
>JAURZO010000197.1 GCA_030653405.1 Zwartia sp.
GTGCAACCCAGCTTGTTCATGATCCGCTGTCATGGTGGACAACGTTTCAAGGTGTTGGAGAGCACCCTCGCGCCCAACGGCGCCTGGTCTGCCGACATTGAACTCATCAGCGAGGATCCTCTGATCGAAGTGCCGCCTGAACTCACCACCACGTCTCAGGCTCTGGCCAGGCTGATGGACTCTTTCGATGAGCAAGAAATTCCCGCTGAGGATCGCCCGATCGTGGCACCTTATCGACTCAACGACTGCGGTTGGATCGCGAACAGATGGGCCGAGCTGCTGGATATACCTCCCGCCCAGAAGTTGCACCTACTCGCGATGGAGAACCCACGATTGCGCCTGGATTTGGTGCAAGAAATACTCGAAGAAATGGGGGCTTTTAAGCCCCCACGCTGACCAGATATCGGCTGATCAGGACACATCGGGTCCTGATCAAGTCAAAATATCACAATCAAGCCATCAGCGACGCGCAAAACGCCTTGATACGCTGACATGCATCCTTCAGAATGTCATCCGAAGTCGCGTATGAAATACGGAAATAAGGCGCCAGACCGAAAGCCGAACCAGGCACAACCGCCACCAGCTTCTCATCAAGCAACGCGTTCGCAAAGTCAAAGTCACTGTTGATTTTGACGCCTTTTGGTGTCGTCTTACCCAACACACCTGCGCAGCTTGGATAGACGTAAAACGCGCCTTGCGGCTTCAAGCACGTGATGCCCTCGCATTCGTTGAGCAACTTGACGACCATATCGCGACGACGCTCAAAAATCACGTTATGCGCCGCAATAAAATCTTGAGGTCCATCTAAAGCTTCGAGCGCGGCAGCCTGACTAATAGAAGAGGGGTTGGATGTTGACTGAGACTGGATCGCAGACATCGCACCAATCAACCAGCTCGGACCGTGGCCGTAACCAATGCGCCAACCGGTCATGCAATAGGCCTTGGAAACGCCATTGACAGTCAAAACCCGATCCGCAATTTCGGGGACAACCTGGGCCAGTGTGAAAAACTTTGCACCGTCAAACAACAACTTTTCGTACATGTCATCCACCATGACAAGCACATTGGGGTGCGCGATCAGAACCTGTCCGAGAGCCTTAAGATCTCCCTCTGTATACACTGAACCCGTTGGGTTGGAAGGTGAATTGAGAATCAGCCATTTTGTGCGGGGCGTAATCGCTTTGGCCAACAACTCTGGCGTTAACTTAAAATCCACCGTCGCATCACACTCGACTGAAACTGACTTGCCGCCCGCGAGCACCACCATATCAGGATAGCTGACCCAGTAGGGTGCGGGAATCAGCACCTCGTCACCCTCACCAATCGTGGCGACCAGCGCATTGAACAGCACTTGCTTGCCACCCGTGCATACGATCACATCGTCTGGTGCAATCGTCATTCCGTGGTCACGCAAAAATTTGCGCGCAATAGCGCGCTTAAGCTCAACCGTGCCATTGACGGCCGTATAACGCGTCTGTCCGCCGCGAATCGCTTTAATTGCAGCCTCGCAGATATTGGCGGGCGTATCCATGTCAGGCTCACCCTGAGCCAAGGCAATCACGTCCATTCCTTTGGCCTTCAGCGCTTTGGCATTATCTGTAATAGCTAAAGTGGGCGAAGGTTTGACCAAGGACATACGTGGCGACAGTAAAGCTGCACTCATTTATTTCTCCAAAGAAAACTCGGCGCATGGTGCCGCACGAATCGGGCTCATGCTCGGCGTACTGCGCACTAAATATAACCTAAGGACCTCCCTATTTGGGTCCGTGCGCGCATAGGGCAAGGTGTCGTAAAGTAATCTCCCAGCGGTCAAAGACCTAGACCGGCACATTGCTTCTCGCTCATGTTATCGTGCAAAAAATTCAGGAGGAACACATTATGAAACTTACGCTCCAACGCACACGCCGCGCATTGCTCGGCGCACTTGTTTTGACAACCGGACTCGGGATGTCCGCTGTCGCTCAGGCCAAATACCCCGAGAAGCCCATCAAAATTTTGGTGGGTTTTAGCGCCGGCGGCCCGACTGACATCGTCGCCAGACTGGTCGGCAATCGTTTGGAAAAGGCGCTGGGTCAGCCCGTCATTATTGAAAACAAGCCCGGTGGCGGCTCCAACATCGCATCAGCGGAAGCGGCTCGCGCCAAGCCCGACGGCTACACCCTGTTTCTTGGCACGATTGCTAACGCCACGAACATGTCGGTATACAAGAACTTGAATTACGACACAGAGCGTGACTTCATCCCAATTACCCAACTGGTTTCTTCACCCAGCATTCTGGTTGTTAATAACGATTTGCCTGTCAAGACGCTGGCCGAACTGATCGCTTACGCCAAAGCCAACCCAGGCAAGCTGTCCTATGCGTCGTCCGGTGCCGGCGGCTCCCCCCACCTCGCGGGTGAAATGCTCAAACTTCGTGCCGGCATTGATGCCTTGCATGTGCCCTACAAAGGCGCTGCACCCGCCCTCAATGATGTGATGGGCGGCACTGTATCGATGGGCTTTAAGACGGCGTCAGGCATCACCACCACAATCCAGGCAGGTCGCGTACGAGCGCTCGCGGTCGCTGGCGCCACACGGATGCCCCAGTTGCCTGATGTGCCAACCTTGGCCGAACTCGGTTTTAAAGACTTTGAAGTGAGTTCCTGGAGTGGTTTGTTCGCCCCCAAGGGGACTCCACCCGAGATCGTGAACACGATTGCCAATGCCGTCATCGAAATCCTCAAGTCACCCGAGGTACGCAAGCAGCTTGAAGGCATGGGTGCCGAGCCAGTGGGCAGCACGCCTGCGGAGTTTCAGAAGTACGTGCGTAGTGAAATCGAAAAGTGGGGCGTCGTCGCTAAGGCCGCGAATATCCAGCTTTAAACAGGCAGCGTTTCACTAAGGCAGCGCGTCACGAGACGCGCTTTGTCTACCCGCACGCCTCAGAGGTGCATCCCCAAATCTGAGGCGTGTTTCGCTTCGAATGCCTGTTGAGTTTCACCATGGCAATGACCGCGAATCCCACCCCTGACGTGATTGGTTTCACAGGTTCGGTACAAATCACGCCAACATTCCGGCAGTCTTGGCGCATCGGGCGGAGCGATCCACAGTCTGTACAGTAAACGCTTCAGCGCAGGGTCCTCGTGATCCACGAACTCGGTCCGAGAATGCAAGGTCACGTGACTGTTTAGAATCTGCACATCGCCTGGCTCAAGCCACATTTCAAAGGCGAGTTCAGGGCTGCGCACAATCTCATCGAATTTTTCCAGTGCTGCGTAATGCTCAGCAGAAAGCTGTGGCGCACCTGGAATTTTTTGAGCGCTGCGCACACGATTCCAGTTCCAGCGACCAAACCATTTTCCGTCTGCTTCCGAGAAAACCGGTTGCATGACATAGGGCCCCTCGTCAGGCGCCTCCTCGCTCTGTCGACTAAAAGCGATAGGTTCATACAGCCACTTGAGTTGGTCCGGATACTCGCGCGCCATCACATCGTGCGCAGCCATCGAGCTACTAATGATCGTCTTGCCTCCCGACACAGCTCTGTTGAAGCAGCTCAAAAAGATGATGTCCGAAGAGTCTGTATGGAAATCCAGCTCGGCATTTGACGAGTAGCCTCGACCCGTGCCCGTTCGGTATTCAGTGCCCGCATTGCGAACCGCAGAAATGTATTGGGTGCTTTTGCCCTGAGGGCGCGGCACGCCCGTGTTCAAGCCCAGTGCCCACGTCAAGATCTCGAATTGCTTGTCAGTCAACTCGGCTCTCGGCATCCCTTTTACCAGTGCAACGCCCCGTCCTTCCTTAACCTCCTTTAATGCGCTGGCAAACACCCCCCATACTGGCCCAAGCTTTAAGTCTGCCAGGGAGTAATCGAATAATGATTTTGCAGGGTCATAGGCGTGCGTGATGCGTTCGACGAGCTCTCTTCGTCCCTGCTCATCGATGTGGAAAATCCAGGAGAGATCATTTTTTAATGTTTCCGCTTTCCAATTGGAGCGTTGCTCGAGTGTGCGCATCACAAATTGCCTCAAAATTGTCTATTTGTATTCAAAAGTATACATGACTCCTAGCCTTGTTTGACGTCTACGACTATCGTCGGCATAACTTGCGTTACAGTCCCGATTACTCGATTGGCTTGCACGCGGGCCGTCTACCCTCATTTCAATGGTGAATATTTTTATGACAACCAAGAGTCCCCACTACAGTCCCTTAGGTCATAGCGGTTTACTCGTGCCGCGCCTGTGGCTCGGCTCCATGATGTTTGGAGACCAAACGGATGAAGCCGTGGCCCGCGAAATGGTCGCCGTGACACGCGACGCTGGGCTGAACGCGATCGACAGTGCAGATAACTACGCCGGCGGCGAGTCGGAACGGATCGTAGGAAAACTCATCGCCCAAGATCGTTCGAGATGGGTGCTGGCCACAAAGGTCGCCAACCCGATCGGCAAAGAACCTAACGACAAGGGCTTGTCCCGTCGCTGGATCATGCAGGAGGTCGACAATAGCCTCACGCGCCTGAATACAGACTGGATCGACGTGTATTACATGCACAAAGACGATGAGACCACACCGATCGAAGAGACACTGTCGAGCTTCGCCAGATTGATTGAGCTTGGAAAAATTCGCTACTACGGCATTTCAAATTTCCGTGGTTGGCGCGTCGCACGCATGGTAGAAACCGCGCGCCGCATGGGGATCCCTCAGCCGATCGTCTGCCAGCCCCCCTACAGTGCCGTCACCCGACTCATTGAAACCGAGGTGATTCCAGCCTGTGATCATTATGGCGTTGGTGTCGTGGCATACAGCCCGCTTGCGCGCGGTGTGCTGACTGGCAAATACGACCCCAACGTCAAGCCCGACCCAAATAGTCGTGCCGGACGCGGTGATCGTCGGATGCATCAGACGGAGTTTCGGACCGAATCACTCGAAATCGCGAACGATCTCAAGGCGCATGCACAAAGTCGTGGTCTGAGCCCTACGCAGTTCGCGATCGCCTGGGCGCTCAATAACAAGCTTCTCAGTGGTGTGATTGGCGGCCCCCGAACGCTTGAGCAATGGAAAGACTATGTGGCGGCCCTTGACGTCCAACTCCTGCCCGAGGACGAGGCGCTCGTCGACAAGCTGGTCCCGCCCGGCTATGCCTCGACACATGGCTTTGTCGACCCGCAATATCCTATCAAGGGTCGTCGCCCCCTCGACTGAAGCTCAGTGCAATAGTACAGGCGGCACGGACTCCCTGCTGCCTGTTTTGGGGCGATAATAAGCGCTTGGACATCACCGTTTTGAGCTCATGAACAAGCGCGACATCGTTATCAAAAGTACGACTTATTTGCGTGGTCCAAACATCTGGACATACTGCGCGATCATTGAGGCACTGGTCGATATTGGAGATCTGGAGGATAGTCCGTCCAATACCGTACCAGGCTTATATGAGCGGCTGACCGAATGGCTGCCCAGCCTCGTTGAGCACCGCTGTAGTCCTGGAGTGCACGGCGGATTTCTGATGCGTCTCAAAGAGGGTACCTGGCCCTGCCATATCCTTGAACACGTCACCCTTGCCCTGCAGGATTTAGCTGGAGTGCCCGGCTATGGTTTTGGACGCGCGCGCGAAACCGAACAACGTGGGGTCTACAAAGTCATGGTGAGCGGCTGGGAGGAGCAAGTCACACTTGCCGCGCTCTACATGGGTCGCGATCTGGTGATGGCCGCAATCGACGACAAGCCCTATGACCTTGAGGGAGAACTCGAAAAGCTCCGGGACTTGGCGCAGAGTCGTTGCTTAGGACCAAGTACCGCCTCTATGGTGCTGGCTGCAGACGACCGCACGATACCCGCCATCCGCTTAAGCGAAGGCAATCTGATTCAGTTTGGCTACGGCGCCAAACAAAGACGCATCTGGACCGCAGAGACCGATCAGACCAGCGCCATCGCCGAGACCATCTCGCGCGACAAGGGTCTGACCAAAATGCTGCTTGAGACCTGCGGCGTGCCGATCCCGAACGGTCGCGCGGTCTACAGTGCCGCAGACGCTTGGGATGCTGCCGAGGATCTCGGTCTGCCCGTGGTGGTCAAGCCAGTCGATGGCAACCATGGTCGTGGGGTCT
>JAURZO010000193.1 GCA_030653405.1 Zwartia sp.
ACGACTTCACCACGTACCGTACGCTGCATCTCGGTCACTTCTTCGGGACGCTCGTCGACCAACATCACAATCATGACGGCATCGGGGAAGTTGGCTGTGATGGCATGAGCAATGTGCTGCATCATGACCGTTTTACCCGACTTTGGACTTGCAACAATCAAGCCGCGCTGGCCTTTACCGATGGGCGCAAAAATATCCAGAATGCGTCCAGTCAGGTTTTCTTCGCTCTTGATGTCACGCTCGAGCATCATCACTTTGTCTGGGTGCAAAGGCGTCAGGTTTTCAAACATGATCCGATGCTTGATCGCCTCGGGTGGAAAACCGTTGACCTTATCAACCTTGACTAAGGCGAAATAGCGTTCGCCGTCTTTTGGCGTGCGCACTTCACCCTCAATCGAATCGCCGGTGTGCAAGTTAAAGCGCCGAATCTGCGAGGGGGAGATATAGATATCATCCGTGCTGGCTAAATACGAGGTGTCGGGTGAGCGTAAAAAGCCAAAGCCATCTGGCAAGACTTCGAGTACGCCATCACCGAAAATTTGTTCGCCTTGTTTGGCTCGCCGCTTCATGATCGCAAACATCAACTCTTGTTTGCGTAGACGGTTTGCGTTTTCAATTTCGAGGCCTGCGGCCATTTCGAGCAGCTGCGAAACGTGCTGCGCCTTTAGTTCATTCAGGTGCATTGATTTTTTTCTGGAAAAGTAACTTCAATAGAGAAGAAGGGATCACAAAGGGAGTCACAACGCGCTAAGCAGAGTCGGTGGCGGGCCTCGGACGGGCCCGCGCGTGGAAACGAATTAGATCGCGCCGTTTAGAAATTCTGTCAGTTGAGACTTAGAAAGCGCACCGACTTTCGTCGCAGCAACCTTGCCGTCTTTGAAAAGCATCAAGGTCGGAATGCCTCTGATACCGAATTTGGCAGCCGTTTCCTGATTTTCGTCGACGTTTAATTTGGCAACGGTTACCTTGCCGGCAAACTCAGTGGCGACTTCTTCGAGCATCGGAGCGATCATTTTGCAAGGGCCGCACCAAGCTGCCCAATAGTCCACCAGCACAGGCTGCGAAGATTTCAATACGTCCGCGTCAAAGCTGACATCGCTCACGTTTTTAATGTGTTCACTCATGATTTTCTCTTGGGTAGATCTGTGATGGGTCTGTACGACTGTCAGACGGGCTTGACGCTTAGTTGATTAAAGTTCGTCAAGAAACCACTTTTTAGTACTTATGGAGCATTAAAGCACAATTTCAGCATAACGTAAGTGTCTGCGGCGCATTTTCTGCAGGATTGGCAAAAGTGCCTCTCGGAGGCAATTCGCCAGCCACTCTGATGTGATTCAGACCCTAGTTTTCATTTTCCGTAAAATGAGCGCTCTTTTCCACAGATGTTGGGGATAACTTGAGTACAAAGTCTTATAACGAATCATCGATCCGAGTCCTGAAGGGGCTCGAGCCTGTCCGTCAGCGTCCCGGCATGTACACGCGCACGGAAAATCCCCTGCATATTATTCAGGAGGTGATTGATAACGCGGCAGACGAGTCGTTGGCGGGCTTTGGTAAGCACATACAAGTCATCATGCAAAGTGATGGCAGCATCACAGTCGAAGATGATGGACGCGGTATTCCGGTCGGCTTGCATCCTGAGGAAAAAGCGCCTGTTGCCGAGTTGGTGTTCACCCGCCTTCATGCCGGTGGCAAGTTTGATAAAAAAGGGGGTGGCGCCTACGCCTTTTCGGGTGGCTTACACGGAGTGGGTGTCTCTGTTACAAATGCGCTGTCAAAACGCCTTGAGCTCGTGGTGTGGCGCGAGGGCGCCGCGCATCGCATGGTATTCGCCAATGGCGATGTGCTCGAACCACTCGCCGTCGTGCCAGAGCTAGCCCGTAAAAAATCGGGTACGCGAGTCAGAGTGTGGCCAGATCCCTCTTTTTTCGACTCTCCTATCATTCCCATTAATGAGTTGATGCATTTGCTGCGAAGCAAGGCTGTGTTGATGGCGGGCGTTAAGGTCAGTTATCTCAACGAGAAAACGGGTGAGTCGCGCACGTGGCAATATCAGGATGGCTTGGCAGGTTATCTCTCCGAAGCCTTGCAGGGGCTTGAGCTCAGAGTGCCGATGTTTGGGGGCGAGCAGTTCGCCACGGCAGATCACGAAAGTTTTGCCGAGGGAGAGGGCGCGCAGTGGGTGGTTGCCTGGGCTGACGAGGGTAACGTGGTGCGAGAGTCTTACGTGAATTTGATTCCCACCCCCGCCGGTGGCACACACGAGTCTGGCTTGCGAGAGGGGCTTTTCGCGGCAGTCAAAGGTTTTGCGGAACTGCACGGGTTGCTTCCCAAAGGCGTCAAGTTATTGCCCGAAGATGTGTTTGCGCGCACCAGTTTTGTGTTGTCCGCCAAGGTGCTTGATCCTCAGTTTCAGGGGCAAATCAAGGAGCGACTCAACAGCCGCGACGCGGTAAGACTCGTCGGAGGTTTTGTGCGTAGCGCGTTGGATCTCTGGCTCAATAGCCACGTCGAGTATGGCAAAAAACTCGCTGAACTCGCGATTCGCCAAGCCCAAGCGCGTGCGCGTTCAGCGCAGAAAGTTGAAAAACGTAAAAGCTCCGGGGTCGCTGTTTTGCCTGGCAAACTCACCGATTGCGAGTCATCGGACACTGCTCGCACGGAGGTCTTCCTAGTGGAGGGCGACTCGGCAGGCGGCTCCGCCAAAATGGGGCGCGATAAGGAATTTCAGGCGATTCTGCCGCTCCGAGGCAAGGTATTGAACTCCTGGGAAGTTGATCGCGATCGCTTGTTTGCCAACAATGAAATCCATGACATCGCCGTGGCGATTGGTGTTGATCCGCATGGCCCCAACGATAGCCCCGATCTCTCCGGGCTCAGGTATGGTCGCGTGTGCATTTTGTCTGACGCAGACGTCGATGGTTCGCATATCCAGGTTTTGTTACTCACACTTTTTTATCGACATTTCCCTCGCCTCGTTGAGCTCGGCCATGTATTCGTGGCTCGTCCGCCATTATTTCGTGTGGATGTGCCGGCTTTAGGAAAACGCCCTGCGCGTAAGATCTACTGTCTCGATACAGGAGAGCTCGATGCCGTGCAAGACAAGCTTCGCAAAGAGGGCGTTCGTGAAGGCTCTTGGGATATTAGTCGCTTCAAAGGACTTGGCGAAATGAGTCCCACCCAGCTCTGGGAAACCACCATGAATCCCGATACACGGCGGATGCTGCCCGTCGGTTACGGCTCCCTTGATCAGGCGGCCACCACACAAATGTTTGACATGTTGATGGGCAAAGGCGAGTCTGGCGCCCGTCGGACATGGCTTGAAGAAAAAGGCAATCTCGCAGAGGTTGATATTTAAATGACTGACGGTTCTCAACCTGGTTTGTTTGACCCAAGTGATGCAGAGGCATCCTTGACACTCGGTTTGTATGCCGAGCAAGCGTATTTGGATTACGCGGTTTCTGTTGTACGTGGACGCGCCTTGCCTGATGTGGGCGATGGACAGAAGCCCGTTCAGCGCAGGATTTTGTATGCGATGCAGGCCATGGGGCTGCAGTCTGGCGCCAAGCCGGTCAAGTCCGCCCGCGTCGTGGGTGATGTGTTGGGTAAATACCATCCGCACGGGGATCAGGCCGCTTACGATGCGCTGGTGCGCATGGCGCAGCAGTTTTCTTTGCGCTATCCCCTCATTGATGGCCAAGGGAATTTCGGCTCACGCGATGGCGATAACGCTGCGGCGATGCGCTATACAGAAGCCCGTCTGACACCCTTTGCCCGTCTGCTCTTAGACGAGTTGGATGAGGGTACTGTCGATTTCGTACCAAATTATGACGGTAGTCATCAAGAGCCTTCGATGTTGCCCGCGCGTTTGCCTGTGATGCTGCTCAATGGAGCCTCTGGTATCGCCGTAGGCATGGCAACGGAGATCCCTGCCCACAATTTGCGCGAGATCGCCGAGGCCTGCGTCGCACTCATCAAAACACCGAATCTGGCGGATGAGGTGCTATTTAGTATGGTGCCAGGGCCCGATTTTGCGGGGGGCGGACAAATCATTACTGCGCCCTCGGAAATCGCGCAGATATATCAATCCGGACGAGGCTCCCTCAAGGCGCGTGCGCGTTGGCAGTTTGAGGAGATGGCGCGTGGGCAGTGGCAGCTCGTCGTCCATGAGTTGCCGCCTGGCGCCTCATGCCAAAAGGTACTTGAGGAAATCGAGGACCTGACCAATCCAAAAGTCAAAACGGGTAAAAAGGCGCTGACGCCTGAGCAACAGCAAACCAAAACGCAAATGCTGGCCTTGCTTGATGCCGTGCGTGATGAGTCCGGCAAAGATGCTGCTGTTCGACTCGTCTTTGAACCCAAGACCTCAAAAATCGATCGTGACGAATTCGTCAATACCTTGCTTGCCCTGACTAGCATGGAAACGAGTGTGCCGATCAACCTGGTGTGCATTGGCACTGATCATCGTCCCCGCCAAAAGGGCTTGCGCGATGTCTTGACGGAGTGGATTGGCTTTCGGACAAGCACAGTCTTGCGCCGCACGCAATATCGATTCGACAAGGTCACAGATCGGATTCACGTACTCGAAGGCCGCATGCTGGTCTACCTGAATGTGGATGAAGTGATTCAGACCATTCGCGAGTCCGATGAGCCGCGCCCAGCATTGATGGCGCGCTTCAAGCTCAGCGAGCGACAAGCAGACGACATTCTGGATATGCGCCTGCGTCAACTCGCACGCCTTGAAGGGATCAAAATCGAACAAGAGCTTGCAGAAAAGCGCTCAGAGCAACAAAAACTAAAAGAATTGATCGATCAACCCAACGTACTCAAGCGGCTGGTCGTTAAGGAGATCGAGGCTGATTCGAAACTGTACGGAGATGATCGTCGCACGCTCATTCAGGTTGCGGAGCGTGCCGTCAAAGAAGTGCGGGTGCTCGATGAGCCGGTCTCGGTGATCGTTTCTCAAAAAGGCTGGCTCCGCTCTCGACAAGGGCATGGTCATGACGTGACGCAGTTCAACTTCAAGGCGGGTGATTCGCTATACGGTTTGTTTGAATGCCGCAGCACCGACATGCTGATCGCTTTCGGTGATAACGGACGAGTCTACAGCGTTCCTGTTGCTGGATTACCCTCTGCTCGTGGTGATGGTGCTCCAGTCACGTCGATGATTGACCTTGAGCCAGGTTCGCACATCCAGCACATGATTGCCGCGGGACTCGATAGCAAGTGGCTCCTCAGTACGAAGCAGGGTTTTGGTTTTGCCACCCGTTTGGCCGAGATGACCAGCAGACAGCGAGCAGGCAAGCAGTTTGTCACCCTCGAAGAAAAGGATACCTTGCTGCGTCCAGTTCCCCTGTTTCTACAAGCGACGCAAGTGGCCTTTTTGACGGCGCGAGGCAAGTTTTTAGTCATTGGCCTTGACGAGGTCAAAAACCTGTCCTCTGGTGGCCGAGGCACAATCCTGATGGGCATCGATCCACCAGACGCGCTCGAGCAAACAGTGCCGATCTCTAAGGCGGGCTTAAGGGTGACGGGTGTTTACCGGACTAAGCAAGTTGAAGACATTTTGACCGGATCAGCGCTTGAGGTCTATGTTTCGAAGAGAGCACGAAAGGGCAGACTTCTTGATATTCGATCTAAACAGCCCGTACTTTCCCCGGTGCTTTAAAGATAGAATGCTGCACATTCGGATTGATATCCACTTTTAGGCGATTTTTCGTATGTCTTACCAAGTCACAGTTCAGCCTAGCCAGCACCAGTTTTCCGCAGATGCAGACAAGAGCGTACTGGATGCTGCGCTTGCCGCGGGTATTTTGTTGCCCTATAGCTGCCGTAGCGGCGCATGTTCGACCTGCAAGGCTAAGGTTATTTCAGGAACAGTTGAGGCGGGAACGAGTGCGGCACAAATATTGACACCTGAGGAGCTCGAGCAGGGCTTCACACTCATGTGTCAGGCGCGTCCCACTTCAGATCTCGTAATCGAGTCGCGCGAGATTCGGTTAGCCTCAGACATCCAGATTCGTAAGCTGCCGTCAAGAGTGACTTCAATTCAGAGACTTGCCTCGGATGTTGCGGTGTTGCAGTTACAGCTGCCCGCAAGTGAAACATTCCGCTTTTACGCGGGACAGTACGTCGAATTGATTCTCAAAGATGGCAAGCGCCGTAGCTACTCGATGGCCAATCCGCCACATGCTGCTGCCGCACTCGAACTGCATATTCGACATCTGCCTGGTGGCCTGTTTACTGATCATGTGTTCGGTGCGGGTGCCACGCAGATGAAAGAGCGGGAAATACTTCGCGTAGAGGGACCATTTGGTTCTTTCTTTCTGCGCGAAGACAGCGATTTGCCTATCATCATGCTCGCCAGCGGGACCGGTTTTGCGCCCATCAAATCGATCATTGAACATATGATCGAACAAAATATTCAGCGTCCTGTCACGTTGTATTGGGGGGGGCGTCGGCCGGCTGATTTGTACATGAATGACCTGGTTGAGCAATGGGCCCAGACCTTGCCCAATTTTAAGTATGTGCCTGTCGTGTCAGATGCCACCGCCGAAGACGGATGGACGGGTCGGACTGGTTTCGTCCACCGAGCCGTGATGGAGGATTATCCTAGCCTCATGGGACATCAGGTCTATGCATGCGGCGCACCGATTGTCGTGGAGTCTGCCCGACGCGAGTTTATGGTCGAGTGCAGCTTGCCAGACGATGCATTTTTTGCCGATGCGTTTACTTCTGAAGCTGATATTGCCGCTGTAAAATAATACCCACCTTGCACAAAGGCTTTGTGCACTTCAATTCTATTTATGGAATTTTCAGCGTGACCCTTCTTAATCGTATTGCCGCAGTGCTTGGTGCGACCTGTTTCCTCGCCGCGCCCGTTTATGCTAACCCAGTCGATGTCGAGGTGTGGCACACCATGACTTCGATTCACAAGTCTGAATTCGAAAAGATTGCCCGACGCTTCAATAATGAACAGAAAGAGGTCAATGTCGTTCTCAAAGCATTCCCTAATCAAGAAGCGCTTCGTGTAGCGGGTGAAAAAGCAGTTGCTGAAAAGCGCAAACCGAATCTCGTTCAGTTGCCTGACAATCGCTCGCCCGAGGTGATTGCCCAGCATAAGGACATTATTCCTTTGCATCAGTTGCTCAAGCAATACCCCATGAAGGACGCCAGTTGGTTTCTGAGTCAAACAACAGGCTTCATGCGCGATGCCAAGGGCAATCTGATGGCCTTCCCATACATGGCTGAGATTCCCGTCATGTTCTACAACATATCCGGTTACAGCAAAGCGGGTCTGGATACAAAAAAACCAGCAAGAACATGGCCGGAGCTTCAAATCCATTTGTTGGCGTTGCGCGACAAGGCCTATTACCAGTGTCCCTTTGCGACGAGTCATCAGGTCACAACACACCTCGAAAACATGGCACCGATCAACGGCACACTTTATGTGACGCCGAAAAATGGCTTGGACAATGTTCGCGGCGCGCAACTCAATTTGCTTGACCCTGTGTTTATGCGTCACCTGTCCATCATGGTGAGCTGGAAGCGGTCCGAGTTGTTCATGTTCAACAGCAATGGCGCTGAAGCCGACGACATGTTCGCGGACAATCGTTGTGCGGTGATCACAACAACATCGGGTGCTCTGGCCAAGATGCAGCAAACACGTGGCCTGACATACGGCGTTGCGCCGATGCCGTTTTATGACCAAGTGGTTCCAAAGCCAGGTGCTCCATATGTGAGCGGTTCAGCCTTGTGGGCGACTTCTGGCCATACCAAAGCACAAGATAAAGCGACTATGGCGTTCCTGTCCTTTTTGGCCCAACCTGTTATCGCCTCGGACTGGCATCAGCGCACAGGCTTTTTACCTTTGACGGATGCCGCGTTCCGCACGGGTGACGCAGCGTTCTATGATCGTATTCCTGGCGCTCGACAGGTCGTCGACAGCATGCGCGATGTCAAGGATGTCAATAGCCGTGGTTTCCGTCTGCGCAACTACCCCCGTATCGAGCCCATCTTGAGTCGTGAGTTTGACGCAGCGCTTTCAGGAAAAACTCCACCTGTTGAAGCATTGACGATTGGTGTGGATCAGGCCAAGGTGCTGTCCCAAGATCCACCTGTTGCTGCACCAAAGCGTAAGTAATTTAAAAAGTATCGCCGTTAAAAAGGGACCTTCGGGTCCCTTTTTCTTTAGGTGCTCTCAGAATGCTCACTGGCATCGAGATCATGACATCGTGTCCTTTCTATCCATTCGTGCCAGACGCAATTGTGGCGTGGTGCGATTAGCCTCAATATGGCTGGCTCTAAATGAAAGCGATACGACTATGTTGGCGATACGGCTAGGTAGTGCACTGTTAATACTGACGTTCACTTTGAGCGGGTGCGGCACTCGCATCACAGGCGCTGGCGGGGCAAGCACTACTTCGATGAATACAAAGACGCCACGGCAAATACCCGCTGGTCCCTTGGACTTTGCCTGGAAACTATCAGGTGACCGTACCGTTGCGCCGCTTCAGGTTTTTTCAGACGCGTCACACATTTGGTTGCAGTGGTTACCCAATCAGACCTTACCGGCTATTTTTGCAGTGACAGAGGCGGGTGAACAGATCGCTTCCTATGAGCGTGTCGGACCGTATGCCAAGCTTGACGGGCATTGGACCACCCTGATCTTTCGAGGTGCACAGCTCCAGGCGAAAGCGCGACGCATACACGCACCATCTACCGCTCTTGCAAGCTCGCGACCAGTCAGCCAGGCGTCTTCTACCGCCGCAATTGTGACGCCGGCTCCGAAAAACGCACAACCGTTTTATGCGATTACGAGTACGGATAAAAATCTCAGACAAGCTTTGGCTAGATGGTCTGGCTTGAGTGGCTGGAGATTTCAAGCGGAGCATTGGGCCGTTGATGTAGATATCCCTTTGACAGCCACTGCGAATTTCTCGGATGATTTTATTGGTTCGGTCAGAGCGCTTGTCGAAGCAACGGAGTTATCTGAGCGACCACTCCAACCATGTTTTTATGCCAATCAAGTCTTGCGTGTTGTGCCCATTAACGAAGTATGTGATCGCACGGTTGTTGAGGGTGCGCGCGTATGAATCGTTTCGGTACTAAACAATCTAAGTTTTATGGCATGACATTTACTGTTTTATCTGTAGTTGATTTGAGCGGTTGCGCATTAGAGACGCGTTTAAAACAGCAAGAAGGACGTACGCGACAGACGCAAGGAATGATCGACCAAGTACATAGTCGTTTCGAGGCTGCAACGCTTAACACGCAGGACAAGGCCCGTGCACAGAATATTGCTAAGCCATGGCTGATGGGGCGTTCCATGCCTTTGGCCAGAGAGGTGACCTTACCATCTGCGTTGCGTACAAAAATTGACACGACCTTGATGTATCGTCATGGCAAAGCAGATCTTTCCACACTCGCTCAGCGTATTACGCAGGCAACAGGCATCCCTGTGCGCATCAAGCCTGACGCGCTTTTGCCTTCAGAACATTTTCTACCGCGCTTAAGTACTGCTGCCGTGTCATCGCCGAGCACGAATTCTCCCGAGGTTTTTGTCCCCTCAGGGGCGATGCCTTTGCCAGAGGTCCTAGATACGATTTCTCGTCGTTTAAATGTTCAATGGCGCTACCATAATCGCAGTCTAGAGTTCTATCGAACCGAGACAAGAGTGTTCGATGTTCGGGCGCTCACTTTGTCCGCACACGCCGATGCCAGATTAGGTCGAACGGCTAATAGTAAAAGCGGCGGGTTTGACAATTCTTCTCGCACGTCTCTGGTTGCCTCCGAGCAGCACGTGTTAATCGCCATCAAAGAAAGGCTTGAGCCGTTTCTCACGCGTGCCGCGATCATTGCGGCTCAACCTGGCGCATCGACTTCGATTGTTATCACAGACACCCCTGAAGTTCTGGATGAAGTTGCCCGCTATCTAGAACGAGAAAATAGGATTTTGACTAGACGTGTGCGACTGATTTTCGAAGAAATCACACTGGTGACACATCAGGATGCTGAGTTCGGCCTGGATTGGGACACGCTCTGGGAGCAAGGGAAGATTGCAGTCGCTGTTTCAAGTTCGCTAGCGGGGGCATCCGTGGCAGGCGCAACGGCAAAACTTGGCGCGATGCCGACGCCATCGACACGAAGCCAGGCAATCGTTCGTGCCTTGTCCAAATACGGAACAGTGATGCGTCACGTCACCATACCCGTCATGACCTTGAATCGTCGCCCAGTCACACACGCGGTCCGTACAACGTTTTCCTATATCGATCAGGTTAAATCAACCCAAAGCGCGGATGGCGGTCATTCATCCGCACGTGGCGCGCTCGGTTCGGTGTCGGTGACTCAAAAGGAAGAGACTGTTGGTGCCTTTCTGACACTTGTGCCAGACGCACAGGAAAACGGACAGGTTCTGTTGTCAGTGGCGTATGACAATACCGTTGCTCAGCCTCTCAAGTCCGTCGTGGTGGGTGACCCAGGTAGTCGACTGCAAATACAGCAAATTACGATTGATGGTCAAGGTACCGTTCAGCAGGTTGCACTTAAAACCGGACAACCCATGCTCATTTCGGGTTTTGATTCAAAGCAGGATGAATCAGAACGCGGTCGTCTCACGCCCGATGCACCACTGGCCTTTGGCGGACTGGATCGCTCCAAGCATGCAAGGACTGCGACGCTGATTATGGTGACGGCTCAAGTCGAAGAGGGGCTTTGACAATGAGTGTATTAAATGTCCCAACAGTCGGTGCTGCCCGGACGCTGATCTTGTCCCATCCCTTGAGTGCTGGAGTGGTGTTCGGACTCGACTGGATGCCAGTTGTGGGTGGGGAGGCGGAGAGCTTAGGTCGACGACGCGCCCATTCCTTAAGATCAACGCATTATCTCGTGATGGGTGAGCCAGGCGCTGTCGTCGGATGCGGCGCGCTCACACTCGGTGCTGAACGGTCTGGATCCGGTCGCGTCGCGCGCTTTCGCCACTTAATATCCGCCGCAGCCATGTTTGCTTCTGCTCACGCGATCGGTGTGGTCGGCGGAATTTATCACCGACCTGATGTTGGGTATTGGATGGTGGCCGTCAATGCAGGCCGTGTGCTCGCTCAGACCGATAAATGGTTCGTCACCCTTGAGGAAGCGAACACGGCAGTGATGGCGCTCAGGACACGCTTTCCTAATCTTCAGCTGTTGGCAACGGCGGATCTTGTGGAGTTGGCATTGCCTGAATGGGCCAGTGGACCCATGCAGGAGGGGTCACAACTGAAAAAGCTTTCCGAAGCGCGTGCCATGACGATGCGTTGCGGACTGATTGCTTTGTTTTTTGGCTTGGCTTATATGCTCTGGACAACCTTGAGTCCTGCGCCAGCACCCCCGGTCCAATCTCTTGGACAGTCAGATACAAAATGGCAGGAGGTCATGGCACGCTTCGCAAGTCTGCATCCTATTCATCGACCTGCCCATTTGTTTCAGGTGTTAGCGGCGTGGCAGAAAACGCCTCTTAATCCTAATGGTTGGAAGTTAAACCGAATTCTCTGCGAGTCCTCTCATCTAGATTGGCATTGTGCTGCCCGCTATCAGCGTCATCGCCGGTTCGCGCGTAGTGAGCAACTCGATGCGGTCAAACCAAAAGATTGGAGTATTGATTTGATTGATATGGATCAGGCCGTGTTGCGTTGGCATATTGTTGGTGCCGCTAATTTGTTTGAATCAGTTTCTCCTGCGATACCCCTAAAAGAATGGATGAGTTATCTCCAGGGTGTGACGCCCGTTTTTGAATCCATTCAAGTTGGCTCAGGTACGCAAATCGTTCTACCTGCCCCGCTTGATGAACACGGTGTGGCCATTGCGCGTCCGTCAAATATCAAAGCGTTAAAACGACGATCCATCGCGATCAAAGGTCCATTACGTTCGATGTCGGCTCTCAGCGGCCTAGCAGTCCCGGTACGCTGGCGAAGCATTCAGCTTGAGATCGGTGCGTCAGGTGGGCGTGGCATTAGCAGTAGTGAGTTGATGGTGCATTTGCTAGGGGAAGTGTTTGAAATTGCTGAATAACATCACGACGCACTCGCAACTTCCTCGATTAGCAAACCATCGCTATACGGCGCCCGCAGTCGGTGCAATGGTTTTGGCACTTAACATTGTTGCCTTCAGTTTTGCTCACGCACAGGAGCCTTCGGTCGTGCAAGAGTTGCTCGAGCTTGATACACAGGCCGCATTGCTTGCCGCGAGGCGAAATGTTGTCGGGCCGTTGAGCAGTCCGGGACCAGTTGTTGCGCGAGCAAGCGAAAATTTATTACTTGCGATTTATGGTGTGGGACAGTCCTTGACCGCAGAGGTTCTTTTGGGATCGGAACCCTATGTTTTTAAAAGTCGACGTGCACAGCCGATTTCAGGACGGTCGATTGAATATACGTTGGAGCGTATTCAGCCGCCATGTGTCCACCTCAAGAAAGAAGGTCGTCGCGAAGTCCTCTGCCTGGGTCAGGTGCATCCATGAAGTTTCAGATATTACGCACCATGCAAGCACAACTGCCTGCCGAGATTCGCGTTCACAGTGAGCTTGACAAGCTTAGGCCTGCCTTTGTGAGAACGTTGAGCAAAGAACTTGACGTGCTGAGTTTGTCCGCCCGCATGTGTCCCGTGCTGTTTGCAGATGATTCAACAGGGGTATTTGTACTCACCCAGTATTATCATGACGACCAGACTGCCGGCTTGTTGTTATTGCTCAAGGAGCGTGGCTATCGGATCAACAACAATGCGTTGCACATTCTTTCACCGGCATTATTGATCGCTGTCACGAAAAATGTACCGACTTCGCTGAGAGTGGTGACGGGGGCAGTGGAGCCACCGCTGCGCGGTGGCGCGCTCGCGTTGGCGATGAATGCTATTTTTCTTTGGGCCTTACAACATCGGGCCAGTGATATTCACTTTAATGTTCGGACCACTGACAGTGAGTCCGCCGTCATGTTCACCATTGATGGACGGTACGTATGCCCCGATCGTTATGCACGCGTTCCAACTGCCACGATGCTTGCGATGCTGGCGGTCACCTGGATGGACGTCGAGGGGGGGAATGGCGCGGTCTTTGATCCGACGGTTGAGCAGCAGGGCCGTGTGACACGTCAGCTCGATGGTCAAAAGCTCACTTTGCGCTGGGCGTCTCTCGCGACCGATCAAGGACCCTCTGTGTGTCTGCGCTTATTGATTTTGGATAATGCCTCTTTGACCCCCGAGCTTTCGTCGCTCGGATATTTGGAGTCCCAGATTGATGCCTTGCGTCGTGCGAGTTTGCAACAAGGCGGAACGATTGTTTTAGCGGGAACAGTCGGCTCTGGCAAATCGACAACGCTGGCTACTTTGATGCGGGAAATTCCTGTCTATCGAAAAGTGATCACACTCGAGGATCCTGCGGAATATCTCATCCCGAATGCGTTACAAAATACCGTTTCCCGTTCGGCCGATGAACATGCTGTCAATATCTTTGACGACAAACTTAAAGCGTTCAAGCGGTCAGCGATGAACGATTTATTAATTGGAGAAATTCGTGATGCTGCCGGAGGGCGCGCATTTTCTGATCTCGCGGGTTCTGGTGTCAGTCTTTACTCGACCGTACACGCTGGCTCGGCGCTGCTGATTCCAGAGCGCCTGGCCTCTAGTTTTATAGGTGTACCGAGAGACTTGCTCGCTACCCCTGGCATTCTCAAACTCTTGGTCTTTCAGTGTTTGTTACCCCTGTTATGTCAGGGATGCGCGCAAACCTATGTGCAGGCGGCCGCTGCAAGCCCCTGGCGTTGCGCGATGGGGTTGGCGCGCTCTGAGTTATGGCGACAGTCCTGGATTGACGCTTTAGAAATGCATTCTGGCATTTCACGGGACAACATGAGATTTCGTAATGAAAAGGGATGCTCGCGCTGCATCAAGGGGTTAACTGAATTACGCGGAACAGCAGGGCGAACGGTCGCAGCCGAGTTTATCGAGCCATCTGAGGAACCCGAGTTTCTGGAGCACCTCAAGCGTAATGACGGGCTTGCTTTATATCGCTGGTTTGACCAGCGTGCGCACACGCACATCACAGATCCGGATATGTCTGGAAAGACAGCCAAGCATTGTGCGTTATTTAAAGTCGCTCAGGGCATGGTTGATCCCCGAGAAATAGATCGTTTTTTTGGTGTACGGAGCGCACTGCAAAGGAGTGCTCGTGCTCAGATATGAATCGCTCTATTCAACCTTGCTGCGCTTTGTTCGTGCATGCATATTCGGATGTAAGTTGTCACTTGCTACACATAGCTTTCGCTCTCAACGTGCCGACTACTACGCGTATTTAGCGGATTTGATCGAAGTCACGGCAGGGACAAAAACGCTGCAAAGCGTCTTTCGAGATGATGCGAGACGGTATGGGTCTGGTCGCGCGAGAGGCGCTTTGTCTCTTGTTTGGCTTGACCGATTTCCGCAAGCGGGAGGTGATTTGTTTGCGACTTGGTTTGGGACACTGCCTATCGAGGATCTGCTCGCGATTAAATCGGCACAGTATGCCGGTGCGCAAGCCTTGACCCAAACGTTGCGGCAACTTGCCGAGGTCGTTCGGCTGATTGACGCCTCCCAAGCGACGATGTTTAGTACGGCCTTTGTAGGACTCGCGGGCTTACTCATGGCATGCGCCTCTGTCCTGTCCATTCCACTATTTACCGCAAAGCATTTGAGTCAAGTGTTTGCAGCGGTGCCTCCAGAGTATTTTGCCAGTTGGACGCGCGCTTTGTTTGGCACGGCAAGTTGGCTTGAGTCTGCCTGGCCTTATTTATTAATCGTGGTGATTGTCTTTGCTGTGGTTGTTGCTTGGTCTTTCGCCAATTGGACAGGTTCATTACGCGCGGTTTTGGATCGATGGGGTCCATGGGCATTTTATAGACGTATTCAAACAGTCAGGTTTGTATCGTTACTTGCCGTGACATTGAGTCCGGGGGGGAGTCATCGCGCACGTCTGAGCGATGCGATTGCCCTGCAGGCCTACGGAGCATCGCCTTGGTTTGCAAAGCATCTTTATTTGATGATGGCTCGTCTAGACCTGGGTGCACATACGATTGATGCGCTCGATACAGGGTTGATCGATCCTGAAATATGGTGGTATTTCACCGACCTGCTGGAGACACTTGGGCTAGACGAGGCTTTGTATCGAACGCGCCAGCGCACCGAGCAACACGCACTTAAACGTATCCATGTACAAGCTGTTTATTTGCGATGGAGTTTGCTCTTGCTCGCACTGGGTATCGTGTTGGGGATTGCTTTCTGGCACATACAAGTATTTGAGGAGCTCAGACAGGCCTTAAGTCTGCATTACTCACGACAATAAACTATGAGTGACTCAGTCCCCTAGTGATGGTTCTCCCCCCAAATTTTTGACGACGTTTTAATAGGTTGACTTTTCATGCTGCTTTCTACGACTTTGCTTCACACCAATCAATCTTATAAGTCGCTTGCCCGGCAACGCGGATTCTCACTGATTGAGATATCAATTGTGACCACGATCATGATGTTGCTGGCGATTGTTGGTATTCCTGCGATTCAAGGATATATTGTCGAGAGCAAGGTGCCTCGTGTCGCAGAGGAAATTCAACGCTTTGTTGCTCGGCTCAAGATGACCACCCACGGGTTTGGAGCGAGCCCATACGGCAGCGTTGATACGACCGTTCTCGCCAATTCTTTGCGCGGATCAAGCGTTGTCGCCGTGACAGGTACCGGGAGTGGCGCAAATGTCGCGCACGGGCTTGGTGGGGCAGGAGTCTCCGGTCGGGGCGTGATACGCGTGGTGCCTCACGCCTTGTCTGGTGCTCCTGTAGGGTCTGCATTTTTACTCACACTCAACGATGTCAATCACGCCGCATGCCCCGGCCTGGCTTCGGTTCTACAACGCATCGCAGAAGTCGTGACGATCTCTGGGGCAGGCGGTCCGGTCATGGTCAAAAACAACCTGAATGAACCCGCATCTCCCTACAACCCTTTGCTTGCCGATGCGCAGTGTCTGACGGGTGACCGTAACGTTTTTGAATTTGTCATTCGTTGATGCGCAGTCCACAAACAGGTTTCTCGTTGATCGAGATGATTGTGGTGACAGCGCTGACCTCGCTAATTGGTATTTGGGCGGCTTCCGCCTGGGTGCAGCAATCAGAGGATGCAGCCTCAGCGTCGATGGGTGCATGGTTGCTGATGGTTAAAAATGCGGTCGATCAGATGCTGGTGAGCCAGTCAGAGATGCTGATGAATGGATCTCTGCCAGCCGCGAGCCAAAAGGACTACACAGATGTTTGGCGTCCCTCGCTTTCTGAGCTTGTGGGTGCGGGGCATTTGCCAAAAGGTTTTGCGCAACGAGCACCGCTTCCCTATGCGATCAGGATCAAAGTGTTGGAGCCATCGGGCCTGTGCCTGACGGTTGGCTGCAAAATCGAAGCGTTAACGTTTGTCGTGCCAAAATTCGATCAGTTGAACTCCGCAGATAATATTTTGAGGCTTGGCAAGATTCTCGAGAGCCTCGACGGCCGAGCCGCGAGCGTGACGCATTTGTCACCGTTGCGGATTCGAGGCGGCACCCTTGACCTTCCTAATCCACCGACGACTGATATGACAGCCCTCCCGCCAGGCTCAGTTGTTCTCCATAGTTTTTATGATGCGACGGCTGATGCGCGCTTTTTGAGGCAAGGGGATCGAAGGGATGTTCGCTTGAAGGGGAGCCTTCAGGTCGAGGGTGCTATTGCCTCTGGAGGCGCAATCGCAGCTACAGGACGAATTTCTACTGCCGCGCATTTAAAGATTGGCGCGCAGGCAACTCAAGGGGCGGTGTGTGACGAATCGGGGCTCATTGCCCAGTCGGATACTGTCGGTTTGCTGGTCTGCCAAGGTGGCCAGTGGCGCAGCGGCCAAAAACAGGATGGTGGGTCGTATGTGATGAAAGTGGGCGTATCGTGCGAGGCGCGTGATCACTGGAAGGTCGTGCGCCGTAATCCACAAACTGGGGACTGCAGTTGTCCAAGCGGTTTCAAGTCACAGATTATTGCGCTCTGGCGGTATCCATATCATTACTCCGAGGAGGAGTTCCACACCATTGGCTGCATGCCTGAGTAATGACTGGCATTGTTAAAGGGAATCAGCTGAAGGGATGCCTTCGAATCCTGATAGCTCAAACCCGTATAATCATTGATCAAACTTGACGTTATTTGGTCAATGAGATCCGCTAGATTTTCCTCTTAATTTGACGCCGCACGATGAAAACGACCGAAATCCGCCAGAAATTCTTGCAGTTCTTCCAGTCAAAAGGCCACACCATCGTGCCTTCGTCCTCGCTTGTGCCGGGTAACGACCCGACTTTGTTATTTACCAACTCGGGGATGGTGCAGTTCAAGGATGTATTTACTGGGAAGGATCATCGGGCATATACCCGGGCGACCTCTTCACAGCGCAGCGTCCGAGCGGGCGGCAAACACAACGATCTTGAGAATGTCGGCTACACGGCGAGGCACCACACGTTTTTTGAGATGCTTGGCAATTTCAGCTTCGGTGATTATTTCAAGCGTGATGCGATTGCTTTTGCATGGGAAATGTTGACAGGTGTGTACGGACTCCCCAAAGAAAAGCTTTGGGTGACTGTGTATCAAGAGGATGATGAGGCCTACGGTATTTGGGAAAATGAAATTGGCGTTCCCCGCGAGAGGATTATTCGCATCGGGGATAACAAGGGGGCCCGTTACGCCTCGGACAATTTCTGGCAGATGGCCGATACGGGGCCTTGCGGGCCGTGTACTGAGATTTTTTACGATCACGGTCCTGACATCTGGGGAGGCCCTCCGGGCTCTCCTGAAGAAGACGGTGATCGATATATTGAGATCTGGAATCTGGTGTTTATGCAGTTCGAGCGAGATGCGGCCGGCAATATGACGCCACTTCCAAAGCCTTGCGTAGATACTGGAATGGGGCTTGAAAGAATCGCCGCAGTCTTACAGCATGTGCACTCCAACTATGAAATCGACCTCTTTGTGGCTTTGATTGCCGCGGCTGCCCGCGAGACTGGCTGCAAAGATCTGGCGAATAACTCGCTAAAAGTGATCGCCGATCATATTCGGGCCTGCTGTTTCTTAGTCGTGGATGGGGTGATTCCGAGTAATGAGGGCAGGGGGTATGTGTTGCGTCGCATCGTGCGTCGCGCTTTACGGCATGGTTACAAGCTTGGCCAGACTCAGCCGTTTTTCTATCGGATGGTGCCTGATCTTGTTGAGCAAATGGGAGATGCTTATCCTGAGCTCGCCAAGAATGCCAGCCGTGTCGAGCAAGTGCTCCGACAAGAAGAGGAGCGGTTTGGTGAGACGCTTGAGCACGGTATGAAAATTCTGGATGCGGCTTTGGCGGCCTTGCCCGTAGCCAAGAAAGACGTCGCTCAGATGCTCGATGGCCACACACTCTTTACGCTTTATGACACCTATGGTTTCCCTCTGGACTTGACGGCGGATATTTGTCGAGAGCGCGGGGTGGATGTGGATCAAGCCGGTTTTGATGCCGCGATGGAGCGTCAGCGCGATCAGGCGCGCGCAGCCGGCAAGTTCAAAATGGCTGAAGGTTTGTCCTATGCGGGCGATCAGACGCAGTTCGAGGGTTACGAACATTTGCAGCTGAGCGGCAAGATCTTGGCGCTCTATGTTGGCGGGACCCAAGTTGAGCGTATTGCCGCAGGTCAAGAGGCGATTGTCGTGTTGGACAAGACGCCTTTTTATGCTGAGTCGGGTGGTCAAGCGGGCGATTCAGGTATTTTGACGCACGACGCCTCGGTATTTCAGGTGCTTGACACTCAAAAAATTCAGCCAGGGGTTTTTGGTCATCACGGGCATCTTGCCTCTGGCGCTCTAGAAGTCGGTGCAGCTGTTGTGGCCACCGTCGACGCAGAGCAGCGCGCACGGACTGTTCGTAATCACTCCGCCACGCATTTGATGCACAAGGCCCTGCGAGAGGTGCTTGGTGCGCATGTTCAGCAGCGTGGGTCGCTTGTGGATGCCGATAAGACACGTTTCGATTTTGCGCACGATGCACCTTTGTCCGATGACGAAATTTTGCGCGTCGAGCAGATTGTCAATGCTGAAGTCCTGTCCAACCAAGCGGCTGTCGCGCAGGTCATGTCCTATGATGATGCGGTTAAGGGCGGTGCGATGGCATTGTTCGGTGAAAAGTATGGAGACACGGTACGTGTGCTCGATATTGGCTTTTCGCGCGAGCTTTGCGGTGGCACACACGTCGCGCGTACAGGTGATATTGGCTTGTTCAAAGTCGTGTCCGAGGGCGGCGTTGCGGCAGGCGTGCGACGCATCGAGGCGCTGACAGGGGGGAACGCCCTGGCCTGGGTGCAAAATTTGAATGCCACGGTTCAACGTGCGGCGGCAGCCTTAAAAACTCAGCCGGCAGAGTTGCCCGATCGAATCGGTATGCTGCAAGAGCAACTCAAGGCGGTTGAAAAGGATCTGGATCAAGCGCGCGCCAAACTGGCCTCAAATGCAGGTCAGGCTTTGACGGAAAAAGCCGTGGAGATGCCTGGCGGCTTCAAGTTGTTAGTGACTGAAGTCAAAGGTGTGGATCCCAAGGACCTGCGCTCGATGGCGGATCAGATTAAGGATCGTCTCAAGTCTGCCGTCGTCTTGCTGGCAACGTCCTCTGCCGATGGCAAAATCAGCGTGGTCGGTGGCGTGACCGCCGATATCAGCGGCAAAATCAAAGCGGGTGACTTGGTTGGTTTTGTGGCGACACAGATTGGTGGCAAAGGTGGCGGCAGACCCGATATGGCCATGGGTGGCGGCACGGATCTCGCTTCACTTGCGGGTGCGCTGGCTAGCGTGCGCGGCTGGGTTGAATCAAAATGACAGCGACGGTAGGAGGGCAGTCTAGTCCGCCAGAGTTTCAACAGACGGTTGATGCCACTGGACTGGCTTGTCCGTTGCCGATTTTGCGTGCAAAGAAAGCCTTGGCTACACTCTCAAGCGGAGATGTTTTGCGTGTGATTACGACGGATCGTGGTGCAGTTCGAGATTTTCAGGCTTTTTGTCGACAAACTGGTAATGAATTGCTGTTGCAGATCGACGAGCCCGCCCACGTGACACATTATTTAAAGCGCCGTTTAAAATAAACAGCGAAGCAGCCTGCTTTGGTGCTATACTCGCAGGCTTTACTGAACATTTTCAAGGGATTACGTATGGTGGTGATTCGCCTGGCCCGTGGCGGCTCCAAGAAACGTCCTTTTTACAACCTCGTAGCGACCGATTCTCGTGATCGCCGTGATGGTCGTTTCATTGAGCGCGTTGGATTTTATAACCCCGTTGCAAATGCAAACGAAGAGCGTCTTCGTATTGCACTTGACCGTGTCCAGTATTGGACCGGAGTGGGCGCACAGTTGTCTCCAGCGGTTGCTCGCTTGGTTAAAGACTTCTCTGCAAAAGTCGCAACTGCGGCTTAAGTCTATTGCCTTGCGCTGCAATCTGATTGTTCCCATCCTCTAGCCATGGCTGATGCTGGCGCTCATCGCGCGCCCGATGATCTAGTTGAACTAGGTCGAATTGTGTCAGCCTATGGTGTGCGAGGTTGGGTAAAGGTGCAGCCGCATTCCGCGCAGGGGCTTGTCTTACGTGCAGCCCCTGTATGGTGGCTATCCTCTCCGCCTTCCATTGCTAATAACCGCTCAGCGAATGTTGTTCATTCTGGCACTGACGCTGGTATGAGTGGTAGTGCAGATAGCCATTCCATTCGCACATTAAGCTCCGGTTCTGCCGGTAAGCTAGTCCCGTATCCTGTCAAACAATCGAGGCCACAAGGCTCGACGGTTGTGGCCGATCTCGAAGGCATCGCAGACCGCGACATTGCTGAAGCAATGCGAGGTTATACCGTTCACGTATCGAGACAATATTTCCCCAAGGCTCAGGCCGACGAGTTTTATTGGGTCGACTTGGTGGGCTGCTATGTCTTTTCTGATGGGTTGTTAGTGGGTATCGTGGATGAGGTCGTCGACAACGGCGCACACGCCATTCTGCGCATGCACCGTTTGCAGCTCGAAGGAGATCAGACTCCAAGCGACACCCACATTCCACAAGCTATTCTGGATCCCAAGGGTCGCCCTCAAGAGGTGCTTGTGCCTTTCGTGGCAGCACATGTGCAACATGTGGATATTCAGGCACGGCGCATCGAAACTGATTGGCCGCTTGACCTGTAGTTCGACATGATGCGAATCGACGTCATCACACTATTTCCTGATATTTTTAGCGTGGTGCGAGATACTGGCGTGACCGGACGCGCTCATGCCCAAGGATTATGGGATCTGCACGCCTGGAATCCTCGTGAGTTTACGCATGATGTTCATCGCACCGTAGACGACAGACCCTATGGGGGTGGTCCCGGAATGGTCATGATGGCTGAGCCTTTAAGACAGGCTGTGCACACCATTCAGGCAGCTCGAGCTCAAAAGGAGTCGACTCCCCATGCTCTGAATCACAAAACACTGACTCAGGACGTGCCCAGAGCTGAGATCAGAGCCGACACCGATCCTGGCACCGATCCCGACGCTCAGGCCGACAGCACAGCAAACATCAAACCAAAAAACAAGCCGCCTGTGATTTTGCTCTCTCCCGCTGGTAAGCGATTTTCTCAGTCCCAGGCTGCAACGCTCGCAGCATCCGAGGGTGCTATTTTCGTTTGTGGCCGCTATGAAGGTATTGATCAGCGCTTTATCGACGAGTGTGTTGACGAGCAATGGTCTTTGGGTGATTTTGTCTTGTCGGGTGGCGAGATCGCAGCATTGGCCATGATTGACTCGGCTGTTCGACTCATCCCGGGTGCGTTAAACCATGGTGACTCTTGTTTACAAGATTCATTTCAGGATTCGATATCTGGCCTCTTGGATAGCCCGCACTATACGCGCCCAGAGAGTCTGGATGGGCAGGTCGTTCCGCCGGTTCTGCTATCTGGTAATCACGCGCACATCGCACGCTGGCGTCGCGAGCAATCTCTTGTTCTGACGGCCAAGCAGCGCCCTGACTTGCTCCAGCAGGCGCGAGAAAAAGGCTTGCTCACCAAAGCCGATGAAAAGTTTCTGGCAAGCTTGGAGCAATGAAGTTTCAAGCATTAAAAAGCTTGCCTGCTCAGAGTAAAAGCTCGCCTACTGAGCTCACTCCTAATCGTTCATCCTACGTTGCCTGATTACTGATTACTGATTACTGATTAATTGTTGATGACTCAACCTACGCTCACTGACCGCTGGCCGCTGAGTGTGCAGGATGAATCATCAAGACTGATGCGCTGATTTAATTTAGTCTCGCGCGTTGTGCTTTGACTTGTGCCAGGGTTTCGCCAAATTGTGCCACGCGTTGTTGCTCTTGCTCCACGACGGCGGCGGGTGCGCGGGCAACAAATGACTCGTTGGAGAGTTTTGCCTGTGCTTTATTGATTTCACCTTCGAGGCGGGCGATTTCTTTGTCTAGCCGAATCTTTTCGGCTGCAATATCAATCTCCACCTTAAGCATGAGGCGTGTATGGCCCACAACTTGAACGGGTGCGCCGTCATCGGGCAAGGTTGGCACGACATCGACACCTGAGAGTTTTGCGAGCGCAGCAAGATAGGCGGCGTGTTGTTGCAGCATTTCTTGTGGGCCTTCGGCGATCAGTGGGACGCGAGCCGCAGGTGACAGATTCATTTCTCCACGCAGCGCGCGGACAGCTTCGATTTGTCCTTTTAGCAGATCTACCTGTGCACTCGCAGCGACATCGATTGCTGTTGGCTGGCCGATTGGGTAGGTCTGAATCGAGACGCTTGTGATTTCATCCGGTGCGCGCTTGCCGGCAACCACCGACACTTTTTGCCAGAGCTCTTCTGTAATGAACGGCATGATTGGATGCAACAGTCGCAAGACCGATTCTAGAACGTGAATCAGCGTGCGACGCGTCGCGCGTTGTTGCTCGGGTGTGCCGTTCTGGATTTGCACTTTTGAAAGCTCAAGATACCAGTCGCAGTACTCGTCCCAAGTGAAGTGGTAGAGCGCATTGGCGATATTATCGAATCGATAGTCGGCAAAGCCTTTGGCAACGTCGATTTCAAGTTGCTCGAGCTTGCTCAAAATCCATTTATCCACAAAGCTCAGAGCTGAGTCTGGGCTTGTGCTCATGTCCTGGCCCTCGGTATTCATCAAGACAAATCTGGTGGCATTCCAGAGCTTGTTGCAGAAATTCCGATAGCCCTCGCAACGTTTGAGATCGAAGTTGATATTTCGACCGAGCGTGGCGTAGGCGGACATCGTGAAGCGTAGCGCATCACTTCCGAATGCGGGAATGCCCTCTGGAAATTGGCGGCGTGTCGCTTTTTCGATGGCGCCGGCCTGTTTCGGATTCATCAGGCCAAAGGTACGCTTGGCAACCAGCGTTTCAATGTCGACGCCATCGATCAGGTCGACCGGATCCAGGGTGTTGCCTTTGGATTTGCTCATTTTCTGACCTTCGGCATCACGGATCAGGCCGTGCACGTAGACGTGCTTGAACGGAACCTGTCCTGTCAGATGCGTGGTCATCATGACCATGCGTGCCACCCAGAAAAAGATAATGTCAAAACCAGTCACCAGCACGCTTGAGGGCAGGTAACGTTTGTAGTCCGGAGTTTCCTCTGGCCAGCCCATTGTAGTGAAAGGCACCAGTGCGGAAGAAAACCACGTGTCCAGTACGTCAGGGTCGCGGGTCAGCGGGCCGCTGATGCCGGCCGCTTGCGCCTGTTTGAGGGCGTCTTGCTCATCGTGCGCGACGAACACTTGACCGTCTGCGGAGTACCAGGCGGGAATCTGATGCCCCCACCAAAGTTGGCGGGAGATACACCAGTCCTGAATATTTTCAAGCCATTGGTTGTAGGTGGTCGTCCAGTTGCTAGGAAAAAACTCGACCTCGCCTTTGGCGACGACCTCCAAAGCGACTTCGGTAATGCTTTTTCCTGGATGGAGAGTGTCGGCGGGCGCCGGTTTGCTCATTGCCACAAACCACTGATCGGTCAGCATAGGCTCTAGGACCTCGCCGGTACGATCGCCGCGCGGTTGCATCATTTTGTGCGCGTCGACTTTGACCAAAAATCCTTGAGTTTCCAGCTCCGCCACAACGGCTTTACGTGCGTCGAAACGATCCAAACCGCGAAACTGGGCAGGACCTTGATCGTTGATTTTCGCATCCAGCGTAAAAATCACAATCAAAGGCAAGCCGTGACGCATCGCGCAGGCATAGTCGTTGAAGTCATGCGCACCGGTGATTTTGACGCAGCCCGTACCAAAGGCCTGATCCACAAAATCATCAGCGATGATTGGGATTTGGCGGTCGCACAAAGGCAAGTCAACCATTTTGCCGATTAAGTGCTGGTAGCGAGGGTCCTCGGGGTGCACACACAAGGCACCATCGGCCAGCATTGTTTCGGGTCGCGTGGTCGCGATTGTCAGACCCTTAATCGTTTCAAGGGTGCCATCGGCGAGTGTGACCGTCTGCGGCCCGTCGACAAAGGGATACAAGATGTGCCAGAGGTGTCCATCGGTTTCGACAGATTGAACTTCCAGGTCTGATACGGCGGTCAACAGTTTAGGATCCCAGTTGACCAGACGCTTGCCTCGATAGATGAGCCCTTGTTTGTACAGGCGAACAAATGTCTCCACGACGCCCGCAGACATCTGCTGATCCATGGTGAAATACTCGCGTGGCCAATCAGCGGAGGCGCCGAGGCGGCGAACTTGGCTGGTAATCGTATTGCCCGATTGCTCCTTCCACTCCCACACTTTTTCAATGAATTTTTCGCGTCCGAGATCGTGACGGGAGACTTTTTGTGCGTCGAGCTGGCGCTCCACCACGATTTGTGTGGCGATGCCCGCATGGTCTGTGCCTGGGACAAAAACGGTATCGTGGCCGAGCATACGGTGGTAGCGGACCAGACCGTCCATGATGGTCTGGTTAAAGGCGTGACCCATATGAAGGGTGCCCGTCACGTTGGGTGGTGGAAACTGAATGGCGTAGGGCAGACCCGCGCCCGGACCCTCTTTTGTGTGTTGTCCGGCGGCGAAATAACCCCGTTTTTCCCATTCCTGGTACCAGTGGGCTTCGAGCGCCGCAGGTTCAAAGCTTTTGGAAAGTTCCCCGTTGGGGGTTGTGTTGGGCTGATTCATAAAGTGTCCGGAAAATTTAGTTCGCGCCAGCTGTGCGAGCCACACTGGAGATCAGTGTCGACCGTATTTCATGGCAAATAACCCTCTATTTTAGGGTGTTGTGGCGATATGTGGCATGCTAGAATCACGGGTTAGGGTATGCATGTGCAAAGTCCCTGTTTTTATTGAGATTTCTTGGAGTTTTTCATGTCAGTCGAACGTACCCTCTCGATTATCAAGCCAGATGCAGTCGCCAAAAATGTGATCGGTCAAATTGTTGCCCGTTTCGAAGGCGCAGGCTTGAAAGTGATCGCCGCACGCATGATGCAGTTGTCGCGTGCTGATGCTGAGCGTTTTTATGCAGTCCACAGCGCACGCCCTTTCTTCAAAGATCTGGTTGACTTCATGATTTCGGGTCCTGTCTTTGTTCAGGCGCTCGAGGGCGAAAATGCCATCCAGAAAAATCGTGATCTGATGGGTGCAACAGACCCCAAAAAAGCTGAAAAAGGTACGATCCGCGCCGATTTCGCCGATAGCATCGACGCAAATGCTGTGCATGGCTCTGATGCGCCAGAAACAGCGCGTATTGAGATTGCATTCTTCTTCCCTGAAATCAACATCCACAGTCGTTAATTCGACTGGCTGACTCGTGGCACATCGCGCATGCATCCTGAACCTATCAATCTGCTCGGGCTCGACGCTCCGGCACTGACCCAGTTGGTAGGGCAGTGGGGGGGCAAGCCATTTCGTGCCCGACAGCTGCAAAAGTGGGTGCATCAGCGCGGTACCAGCCAGTTTGACGATATGACGGATCTTGCGCGTGATTTTCGCGCGCAGCTTTCTCAACACTGTGTGGTCCAGGCGCCCAACGTGCTGACTCAGCATATCTCAGCCGACGGTACCCGCAAGTGGCTGTTCGATGTCGGACAGGGCAATGCGATCGAGGCCGTCTTTATCCCCGAGGACGATCGCGGAACGCTTTGTATTTCCAGTCAGGCGGGCTGTAATGTCGCTTGCCGGTTTTGCTCCACGGGACATCAAGGCTTTAATAGAAATCTGACGGCGGCCGAAATCATTGGGCAACTGTGGTGGGCACGGCACGAGTTGATGAAAGACATCGCTTCTGCCCGTATCCCTTCTACCCATATCACCTCTACCCGCATCACCTCTACCCATATCACCTCTGGCCGTGACGCTTCTCTTTCCGAACAGGGCATGGCGGCACCCGGTAGTGCCATGCCGAATGCTGACCCCCGCTTGATCAGCAATGTCGTCATGATGGGCATGGGCGAGCCTCTGCTTAACTATGAGCCCGTGCTTTCGGCTCTGCGTATGATGCTTGATGACAATGCTTATGGTTTGTCCCGCAGGCGAGTGACCGTCTCCACTTCTGGCGTCGTGCCGATGATGGATCGACTGTCTCAGGACTGCCCGGTCGCCCTCGCGGTTTCCCTGCATGCGCCTAATGATGGGCTGCGTGATGAGCTCGTGCCGTTGAATAAAAAGTATCCACTTAAGGTGTTGCTAGCAGCCTGTGAACGTTACCTTGCGTTTGCGCCCAGAGATTTCATTACCTTTGAGTATGTGATGCTCGATGGCGTGAATGATAGTGATCAACACGCAAAACAACTCATCGATATTGCACGCAGCATCAACTGTAAATTGAATTTAATCCCTTTCAATCCCTTTCCTGCCTCGGGTCTCAAAAGATCCTCCACGGCTAGGATTCGGGCTTTTTCCCAACAGCTGATGGATGCTGGCATTGTCACGACCGTTCGTAAAACACGTGGTGACGATATTGATGCCGCATGCGGGCAGTTGGCGGGCGAAGTCAAGGATCGTACGAATCTGAGCGAGAAAATGGCGCTCAGAAAAATGATTCCCATTACGGAGACCCGCTCATGAGTGAGCAGGATTTGAGCACTCCCTTGCGTGCCGAGTCGGCACCTGCACCAACTGAACTGATCACGTCAGTGGGTTCCTTGCGGGCTTTACGTGTATCAAAGGGTTTTACGATTGAGGATGTTGCCGTCAGGCTGAAGTACGCAGCACGCTATGTCGAGGCCCTCGAATCTGAGCGCATGGAAAGCTTGCCTCAGGGCGTCGCGCTGCGCAGCTTGGTTCGTAGCTATTCAAAGCTGCTCGGGATTGACCCCAAGCCGCTTGAGGCGACGTTGCAAAGTTATATCGGTGGAGTCGCGGGTGGAAGCGGTGGGGCAGGTTCCAGTGCACACTCAGGTGGAATCGCCAACCACACTTCGATTCGCACGCTTGGAGCTCACCATGTTGAGCATCCGCGCCATTCCGGTGGATGGGTCTGGCTCCTATTGATTTTTTTGATTGTTGGCGCAGTATTCGGGATCGCTGTCTGGCAGGGGCTTTTGCCCTCTGCTTGGGTGCCGGCTTGGGTTGAGGCGTTGTTCGTATGAGTTTGGGAGCGACCATTTCATCTGTTCAGACCGATTTGGCTGTCGGGCCAGCCGCTCGGCATGTGACCCGTCAGGTGGCCATCACCTGGGGCGATTGCAAGGTATTGATAGGTGGTGATGCGCCTGTCGTGGTGCAGTCGATGACCAACACAGACACAGCGGATGCAATTGCCACGGCGATTCAGGTCAAAGAGTTGGCGCTGGCAGGCTCAGAGATTGTTCGCATTACAGTCAACACCCCAGAAGCTGCGCGAGAGGTGATCGCGATACGCGAGCAACTTGATCGCATGGGCATTTCCGTCCCTCTGGCGGGAGACTTTCACTACAACGGCCATAAGTTGCTGACGCAGTTCCCGGATTGCGCCCAAGCGCTCTCCAAATACCGGATCAACCCTGGCAACATGGGTGGCGGTAAAAAGCGGGATGATAATTTTGCGCAAATGATTGAGGTGGCTTGTCGTTATGAAAAGCCGGTGCGTATTGGCGTGAATTGGGGCAGTCTTGATCACGAGTTGCTCGCGCGCATGATGGATGAAAACGTCAAGTTGGCGCAGCCGCGCGACGGTCGTGCCGTGATGCGTGATGCTCTGGTCGTATCGGCCATTAGCAATGCGCAGCGCGCCGAAGAGTTAGGTTTGTCTGGAAATGCCATTATTCTTTCTTGCAAAGTCAGTCATGTGCAGGATTTGATTGCTGTTTATCGGGATTTGGCAGCACGTTGCGACTACCCATTACATCTCGGACTGACCGAAGCGGGCATGGGCAGCAAAGGAATCGTGGCGTCGACCGCTGCCCTGAGCGTGCTGCTTCAAGAAGGGATCGGCGATACGATCCGTATTTCGCTGACACCAGAGCCTGGCGGTGATCGCACCCGCGAGGTGATTGTTGGGCAAGAAATCTTGCAAACGATGGGTCTGCGTGCGTTTACACCGATGGTTGTCGCCTGCCCCGGTTGTGGCCGCACCAGCAGTACCGTTTTCCAAGAGCTCGCGGATCGTATTCAGACGTATTTGCGTGATCAGATGCCCGCCTGGAAGAATCAATATCCTGGTGTTGAGTCAATGAATGTCGCTGTCATGGGGTGCGTCGTGAACGGACCTGGAGAGAGCCGACACGCTGATATCGGCATTAGTTTGCCAGGTACCGGAGAGGTGCCCTCGGCACCCGTATTTGTGGACGGTGAGCGTACCGTGACGCTCAAGGGCGATTTCATCGCGGAAGAATTTCAAAAGATTGTTCAGGACTACGTTGCGCGTCGGTACGGCGCTCAGACGAGATAATTTCATTTATGACACAAGCATTCACTAAGGTTTCCGCGATCCGCGGTATGAACGACGCATTGCCGGGTGCAGGTGCGCGGTGGGAACAGCTCGAAGACGTGGTCAGGCGCTGGCTCTCGGATTACGGGTACCGCAATATGCGCACGCCGATTCTTGAGCATACGCGGCTGTTCACGCGAGGCATCGGCGAGGTCACTGACATTGTCGAAAAGGAAATGTATACCTTTACGGATGCATTAAATGGTGAGTCCCTGACGATGCGGCCAGAGTTTACGGCGGGTATGGTTCGCGCGGCGATTGAACACAATTTGCTTTACGACCGACCCCAGCGTGTCTATGCGATGGGCCCGGTTTTTAGGCACGAGCGTCCCCAGCGCGGGCGTTATCGGCAGTTTCACCAGATAGACGTTGAGGCGTTGGGACTGGCCGGGCCTGATATCGATGCCGAGCTCATCATCATGGTCGCGCGCCTTTGGAAAGCACTGGGTATTACCGATGTGCACCTCGAGCTCAATTCGCTTGGACAGGGCGAGGAGCGTGCCGCGCACCGGGCCGCGCTGATTGAGCATCTGGAGGCCAATAAAGCGGTGCTGGATGAGGATGGTTTGCGCAGGATGTATTCCAATCCTTTGCGCGTGTTAGACACTAAAAATCCAGCGATGCAAGCGATGGCGGATGCGGCTCCTAAATTATTCGATTTCCTAGGCGAGCAATCCAGACAGCATTTCGCGGGTGTATGTGCGCGTCTTGACGATGCAGGCATCGCCTACACACTCAACCCTCGCATGGTGCGAGGCCTTGACTACTACAATTTGACAGTATTCGAGTGGGTGACCGATAAACTGGGTGCCCAAGCGACGGTTTGCGGCGGTGGTCGCTATGACGGATTGATTGAGTTGGTCGGTGGCAAGCCAGCTCCAGCGGTTGGTTTCGCCATCGGGATGGAACGCCTGATGGACTTATGGGGGCAATACCAGCCTGAAACCCCCCGGCCAGAGTGCTCGGTCTATTTCGTGCATCAAGGCGATGAGGCACAGAGACGCGCCGCGCTCCTGGCTGAATCGTTACGTGACATCGGAATTGCCGTCATTGTTCACGCCGGCTCAGGTAGTTTTAAATCGCAGTTTAAGCGTGCAGATGCAAGTGGTGCATCGATTGCGGTTATTCTTGGGGACGATGAGCTCGCCTCGGGCGTTGCTTCAGTCAAGATGCTGCGCAGTGAGCAGCAATCAGATGACTTCGCACAAAAACAGGTGCCTCTGGATAATTTAGTGGCATTTTTGGAAGATAAGGTTAATTAAGCATGGCATACGATCTCGACGAGCAGGAACAGTTAGACCAAATCAAAGCCTGGTGGAACAAATACGGCACGCTTGTGCTGACCATCTTGATCGTGGCTACGGCTGTTGTTGGGGGTTGGAGAGGCTTGCAGTGGTACGAAGGCCATCAATCTGCCCAAGCTCGTGGTTACTTCGAGGCATTAGAGGAGGCGGGTCGGTCTCAAGGTGAAGAGTCCGTGGCGCGCATTAATGCTGCAATGAAGACCCTGCGTAGTGATTATGCGGCAACAGATTATGCGGCGCGAGGCGCGCTGGTTGCTGCATCGGCTTTAGCGCTACGCAAAGATCCGGCGGGTGCTCGGTCCCAACTTGAATGGCTGGCTCAAACCAAGCACAGTGCGTTAGTTCCTGTTGCTCGTTTGCGTCTGGCCGCTTTGTTTCTTGATCAAAAAGATTATGATGCGGCCCTCTCACAACTCAAAGATGCGCCTGCCTCATTTGAGGGGTTGTTTGCAGATCGTCGCGGGGATATTTTGGCGGCACAGGGCAAGAGCGCCGAAGCTCGCAAAGCCTGGGGCGAAGCTGTAGAGTCTCTGGGGGCGGCGAGTCCGCTCGTGCCAATTGTCAAGCTCAAGCTTGATGCCCTAGGAGGCTAAAGATGACGACCTTCTTGTCTTCGCGTCTAATTCGAGCGGGTCTCGTTGCGATCGCCTCTCTTTCGCTGCTCGGTTGCAGCATGTTTGGAAAAGATGATGATCGTTACAAACCTGCACCTCTGGAGTCTTTCTTGCCGGGTCTCGCTGTGCAGATTGGTTGGAAAGCACAAGTTGGCAGCGGCTCGGGCATTGGCTTCGCGCCAACAGTGGTCAATGGCGCGATTTTTTCAGCAACGCCGGATGGCTCTGTTGCGAAGGTAGATCTTCAAAGCGGTACCGTGGTGTGGAAGACGACTGTTGATAAACGGCTTTCAGCAGGCGCCGGGAGTGACGGTAATGTGACGGCGGTCGTGACACGCGAAGGGATGGTTGTTGCGCTCGATGAGACAGGTCAGGTTAAGTGGCGCACCCAGGCCACAAGCGATGTGTCGATCCCGCCAGTAGTGGGCAATGGTGTGGTTGTGGTGCGTAGTGGTGACTATCGTTTGCAGGCCTTTAACGCGCAAACAGGCGAACGGATCTGGAATGTTCAACGGCCTGGTCCCGCACTTGCATTGCGTGCCCCTGCGCGAATGTTGATGATCGAAGGCTTAGTGCTGAGCGGTATTCCAGGTGGTAAGCTAATTGGCGTCAACGCAGTATCTGGCGATGTCCAATGGGAAGGGATTGTCGCCGTCGCCAAAGGATCCACGGATCTTGAACGCGTCATTGATGTGGTTGGCATACCAAATGTGGTGGGTCCACTGCTTTGCGCAGCCTCTTATCAGGGACGTATTGCTTGCTTTGATGTCGCGGCCGGCGGACGTCCTGCGTGGGCCAAGGACTATTCCACCCTGGTTGGAATGACGATGGATAATCGTCATGCTTATGCGCCGAGTCAGATAGATATCGTGACGGCCTTTAGCCTCAAGGATGGTGCGGTTGTGTGGGCACAAGAAGCCCTGCGCAACCGAAAGTTAACAAGCCCTGCAGCAGCAGGTGTGGCCGTCGCGTTGGGAGACTTTGACGGATTTGTGCATTTCCTGGCTCAGGATGACGGACGTTTGCTTGCGCGCATATCCGTTGGGGGCGGAGCGATTCACTCTCCTCTTATATCCACTTCACAGGGCGTGCTTGTTCAGACGGGCGATGGTGCGCTCGTCATGTTGGCGTTGAAATAACTCGTGGCTGTTAAACCTGTCGTTGTTCTAGTAGGGCGCCCCAATGTGGGCAAATCTACATTATTTAATCGTCTGACGCGTTCGCGCTCAGCGCTGGTGGCTGACTTTTCCGGTCTCACCCGAGATCGGCATTATGGTGAGGGACGTGTCGGAGACACACCTTTCATTGTGGTTGACACAGGTGGTTTTGAGCCGATCGCGAAGACGGGGATTTTGCACCAGATGGCACGCCAGACCAAGCAAGCCATTGCCGAGGCTGATGTGGTGATCTTCATGGTGGATGCGCGGGCTGGCTTGAATGCGCACGATCATGATATTTCTCGGTTGTTACGCAAATTAGGCCAGCGCGTGATTTTGTGCGTGAACAAGGCCGAAGGCATGCCCCATGGTAGCGCCGTTGCTGAGTTTCACGAGCTCGGTCTTGGCCAGCCTGTCGCAATCTCCGCCGCCCATGGCGATGGCATTAATGACTTAATCGAGCATGCATTAGAGGGCCTTGGTACACCCGTTGTCGAAGAGGTGGACTTTGATGCGGATGATGCCGAGCCGTCTGAGGCTGCGCTCACCGTCGAGGGGTCAGAAGCCCCTCCTGACGTTAAACATCGCATCAAGCTTGCGATTGTTGGTCGTCCCAACGTGGGTAAATCTACGCTCATCAACACCCTGTTGGGTGAGGAGCGTGTCATTGCCTTCGATATGCCAGGCACAACTCGGGATGCCATTGAGATCGAATTTGATCGCGGTGGCAAGCAATACACGCTGATCGATACCGCCGGTTTGAGAAAACGTGGCAAGGTCTTTGAAGCGATCGAAAAGTTTTCGGTGATTAAAACGCTTCAAGCGATCGAAGCCAGTAATGTCGTGTTGCTGATGATCGATGCCCAGCAAGAGGTCTCCGAGCAAGATGCGCACATTGCAGGTTTCATTCTTGAAACTGGTCGTGCGCTTGTGGTGGCCATCAACAAGTGGGATGGCCTTGACGGCGACCAGCGCGAGAAAATCCAGCGTGAATTCGACCGCAAATTACGCTTCCTTTCGTTTGCTCGCGTGCACACGATTTCAGCTTTGCGCGGGCAGGGTATCAATACGGTGCTGCGTTCGGTTAATGCGGCACATGCCGCAGCATTTACGAAGCTGTCGACACCCAGACTGACACGCGAGCTTCAGGCCGCCATTGAGCAGCAGCAGCCGCCACGCAAGGGGATTTTCCGACCCAAAATGCGCTATGCGCACCAAGGCGGTCAAAATCCTCCGTTGATCATCATTCACGGCAATGCTTTGGATGCGATTCCGGACTCTTATCGTCGTTATCTGGAAAATCGCTTCCGCGATGCTTTTGAGTTGGCGGGTACGCCACTGCGCATTGAGTTCAAGTCATCTTTCAACCCGTTTGCTGATAATTGAGTTGTCATGAGCCGTTTTTGGAATAGCCTTGTTTCCAAGCTTGATCCTTATGTTCCGGGCGAGCAGCCTCGTATTCAGAATCTGATTAAGCTCAATACCAATGAGCACCCTTACGGGCCATCGCCAAAAGTCATCGAGGCGATCAAAGAGCATGCGAACGACAGCTTGCGCCTCTATCCTGACCCAACCGCCTTGGAGTTGAGGCAGGCAATTGGTCGCAGATTTGGTTTGCAAACGGAGCAGATTTTTGTAGGTAATGGCTCTGACGAAGTCTTGGCGCACGTTTTTCATGCCTTGCTCAAACACGATGCGCCGGTTTTATTCCCGGATATTACCTATAGCTTTTATCCCGTTTACTGTGGTCTCTACGAGATCAAATTTGTGACGGCCGCACTGGATGCTCAGCTCAGGATTGCTGTCGAGGATTATCTTCCAGGTGGCATGGCAGAGCCTGTAGGCGGCATTATTTTCCCCAACCCCAACGCGCCGACAGGTGCTGCGCATGCGCTCGGGCAAGTTGAGCGAATTGTGGCGGCAAACCCCAATATTGTCGTGGTGGTCGATGAGGCCTACGTGGACTTTGGTGCTCAAAGCGCAGTGAGTCTGATTCACAAATATCCTAACTTGCTTGTGGTGCACACCTTGTCCAAGTCTCGGTCCTTGGCTGGATTGCGTGTCGGCTATGCGATGGGTCATCCAGACTTGATTCAGGGCTTGGACCGAGTCAAGAACTGTTTTAACTCTTATCCTCTGGACCGACTCGCGTTGGTAGGAGCGACCGCGGCGATCGAAGATCAGGCGCATTTCGAAAAAACACGTGATGCAGTCGTGCGCTCCCGTGAACAGCTGACACGCGGGCTGGTAAAGCTCGGTTTTGAGGTTCTCCCATCCGCAGCCAATTTTGTTTTTGCCAAACACCCTGCTCGCGAAGGTGCGCAGCTTGCAGAGGCATTACGCGATAAAAATATTATTGTTCGGCATTTTAAAATGCTACGGATCAATCAATACCTGCGTATTACCATCGGAACAGATGAAGAGTGTGCTCAGCTTCTAGAAGCATGCGCGTCAATATTGGCCGAGTCCCAAACTAATTAGTAACTAATCGTATTTACTCTGGCGCACTGAGGGAAAACCCTGTACAGTGGAGTCATTGGCGTCGCGCTGCAGCAAATTTTTTAGTGCGAGGCCGTCACAACAATATATGGAGCCTGCCAATGAGCAATAAAGGGCAAACTTTGCAAGATCCCTTCCTCAACGCCTTGCGTAAGGAGCACATCCCAGTGTCTATTTATCTGGTGAATGGGATCAAACTACAAGGGCAAGTTGAGTCTTTTGACCAATACGTCGTGTTGTTGCGTAATACCGTGACACAGATGGTCTATAAGCACGCAATTTCAACCGTTGTCCCTGCGCGTGCTGTCACTCTTCCTACGGATCCGGCAGCGGCAGCGGAAGCAGACGCTGAGTAAACCACTGACAACTTATCGCTGCAGTCTCACAAAGGCTCTTTCTATCTTTAGATCGAGCCTTGGTTTGCATGCTGTATTTCAGGGATACCCAGTTGGATTGGGCAGAAAAGAGGTGATGCTGTGCGTGCGTTGATTATCAGCGTTGATCTCGGTTCGCCTGACTATCTCTCCCATGCCGAAGAGTTTGTCTTATTGGCCAAGGGCGCCGGTGCTGTCGTCGTGGGTACGCTCACTGCGCGCCGTCAGCGCCCAGATGCAGCCTATTTTATTGGTTCCGGCAAGGTTCAGGAGGGTGTGCTTTTGGCTCAGGAAACTGAGGCTGAAGTGATTCTTTTCGATCAGCCCTTATCACCGGCGCAACAGCGTAATCTCGAACGACAATTCAACTTGCGGGTGGTGGATCGCGTCGCCCTGATTCTGGATATTTTTGCTTTGCGGGCCAAAAGTCATGAGGGCAAGCTCCAGGTTGAGCTTGCTCAATTGCAACATTTGTCTACACGTCTGACGCGAATGTGGTCTCACCTCGAGAGGCAGCGTGGCGGTATTGGTATGCGTGGTCCGGGCGAGTCTCAGCTTGAAATGGACCGGCGGATGATCGGCGCCAAGGTTCGTTTGCTGCGTGAGCGACTCGATCGTGCACAGCGGCAGCGCACGACACAGAGGCGCTCGCGCGTTCGAGGCGGCACACTTTCAGTATCCCTGGTGGGATACACCAATGCTGGCAAATCCACGTTATTCAATGCGATGACGCGTGCGGGTGCTTATGCAGCGGATCAACTCTTTGCCACGCTTGATACAACGACACGTCGGCTGTGGGTTGAAGGGGCGGGACAAATAACCCTTTCGGACACTGTGGGTTTTATTCGTGATTTACCCACGACGTTGATCGCGGCATTTCGAGCAACCCTCGAAGAAGCGACACAGGCTGACTTGTTGCTACATGTCGTGGATGCGGCCAGCCCGCAACGCGATGAGCAAATCGCTGAGGTTAATAAGGTTTTAGTCGATATCGGTGCTGCTGATATCCCTTGCATTTATGTGTATAACAAAACCGACTTGGCCGGACTGGAATCACGTGTTGAACGTGACGAACATGGTACGATTTGTCGAGTTTTTTTAAGTGCTCAAAAGCGCACTGGACTGGACGGTTTGCGTGATGCGATCAGTCAGTTTGCTCTTACCTCGGAAAACAATGCGATCTCTCACGAAAATATTCAACCTGAATGACCCCGGCTGGGGTCGCGGTCAGGGCGGTGGCGGTAATGAGCCACCCAGAAATGGCAACGAGCCTCCTCGTCGTCCACCTCAGGGCAATGGCCCGCCTGACTTGGATCAGGTTTGGCGCGACTTTAACAACCGTTTAGGCGGCTTGTTTGGTGGCAAACGTGGTGGTGGTAAAAGCGGAGGCCCGCTCAGCAGTGGTGGTCCGACGCCCCGACAATCCAAAATTGGAGTTGGGGTCATTGTCGCGGCTGGTGTCGCGCTCTGGTTGGCCAGTGGATTTTTTATTGTCCAAGAAGGTCAGGTCGCCGTCCTCACTCAGTTTGGAAAATACAAGGGTACTGCGCAAGCTGGTTTCCAATGGAGAATTCCCGCGCCGATTCAGTCCCACGAGATTGTGAACGTTTCCCAGTTGCGTACCTTTGAAGTCGGTTTCCGTGGTAATGCGCGCAATCGCGTTTTGCCCGAGTCCTTGATGTTGACAGACGACGAAAATATCGTTGATGTTCAGTTCGTCGTCCAGTATCGCCTTCGCGCTGACGGTGCGCCTGATTATCTGTTCAAAACCAAAGATCCAGACGAGTCGGTACGTCAAGTATCTCAGTCTGCGATGAGAGAGGTCGTGGGTACACGTTCGATGGACTTTGTCCTGTACGAAGGCAGAACGGCCGTAGCGGCCGAAGTGCAAAAACAAATGCAACAGATTTTGGATCGTTATCAGACCGGTATTCAGGTCAGTAGCGTTGCGATCCAGAACGTTCAGCCGCCTGAGCCTGTCCAAGCCGCTTTTGATGATGCGGTCAAGGCCGGTCAGGATCGGGAGCGTCAGATCAACGAGGGTCAAGCCTATCGTAACCAGATTGTGCCTTTGGCTGCCGGTCAGTCTTCGCGCATGCTGGAACAGGCCGAGGGTTATCGCGCGCGTGTCGTAGGTAATGCAGTCGGTGATGCCGCGCGTTTTACCAGCGTGCTGGCTGAGTATCGCAAAGCGCCAGAAGTCATACGCGAGCGTATGTATCTGGAAACGATGCAGCAGATGTTTGCCAACGCAAGCAAGATCCTGGTGGACACCTCTGGCTCGAACAACATGCTTTATTTGCCTTTGGACAAAATCACGCAGCAAGCTGCCCAAGGTGCAATGCGGCCAAATCCAACTGCCAATACGCCGGTACAGCCCTCTGCGCCAGCCCCTATGACCCAGTCTTCGCCCGTCACACGGCCAGCACTGCAAGGGCCCATCAACACACTGACGCGCGATCGCGGCAGTCGTTAATACAGAGGACAAAATCATGAAAAGATTATTTCCCCTGTTAGTCGCTTTGTTCATTGGCGCGGTGGTGCTGTCTTCCTCCGTATTCATTGTGAAAGAGCGAGACTATGCGCTGGTATTTGCGCTGGGCGAAGTCAAAAAGATCATCACGGAACCAGGCTTGTACTTTAAGTTGCCCCCACCTTTTCAAAACGTTGTGACTTTGGACAAGCGTTTGCTCACGATCGATCTGCAAGAAGCTGAGCGTATTCAGACTTCTGAAAAGAAGAACTTGCTGATTGACTCGTTTGTGAAATGGCGCATTGTTGATCCCCGTCTGTACTACGTGACATTCGGTGGTAATGAGCGCGCCGCGCGTGAGCGTTTGCAAGCCCAGATCAGAGATGCGCTGAACGCCTCGGTCAACATCCGTACCGTTAAGGACGTGGTGTCTCTTGAGCGTGATGTCATCATGAACGAGGTGCTCACCAATGTCGCCAAGCGTGCAGAGCCTTTGGGCGTAAAAATCGTCGATGTGCGTCTCAAGCGCATTGAGTTTGCACCTGAGATCTCTGAGTCGGTTTATCGCCGGATGGAATCCGAGCGTTTGCGTGTGGCCAATGAGCTGCGTTCAATCGGTGCTGCTGAGGGCGAGAAAATCCGCGCCGAAGCCGACCGCGAACGCGAGCAAATTCTCGCGAAAGCTTATGGTCGCGCAGAGGCCATCATGGGTGAGGGCGATGCCGAGGCCGCTGGTCTCTACGCCAAGGCTTATGGTGCAGATTTACCTTTCTACAGTTTCTATAAGAGCTTAGAAGGTTACCGTGCTGCGTTTGGCAAGTCTGGAGATGTGCTTGTCGTGGATCCAAGCTCTGAGTTCTTTAGATATCTGAAAAACTCACAGGGCAAGCGATAGTGATCGGTCAGGCTTCAGGTCGAGGGGCGATGCCTCGAGACCTGTGCCGTACAACACGCCGATAATCTGTATAATGTGCTGTAAGCTTTAACGATTGTTCTGGCGGCTTGCCGGGCTTACGCCCCAAGCCGCTTTTTGTTTGGCTGTTTGTTTTGTCAGCAGCCTCTCACATTAGAACGATTGCAGCCAGTTCTTGTTGAACTTAACCCTTTTATATTTTCTTTTGATCATGAAAGGCAATTGGTTGTTGCCAGAAAGTCTGGCGGATATGCTGCCAGCCGAGGCACGCCGTATCGAAGATCTGCGCCGTGATTTGCTCGATCTGTTCCGTACCTACGGTTTCGAGTTGGTTGCGCCACCGCTGGTCGAATACATAGATTCGTTGCTCTCCGGAACCGGAAGCGACTTGAATCTCCGCACCAGCAAGCTTGTGGATCAGTTATCTGGCCGCACACTTGGCGTGCGTGCGGACATGACGCCCCAAGTCACCCGTATTGATGCGCATTTGCTCAATCGTACCGGTGTGACACGTTTGTGTTATTGCGGTCCTGTGTTGCATGCACGGCCAGCCGGGCTCTTATCGAGTCGCGAGTTGTTGCAGATTGGTGCTGAGATTTATGGACATGCGGGTGCCGAGGCGGATCTTGAGATTATCAGGCTCGCACTTGAGAGCACGCGGTTAGCGGGCGTCATGAACGTGCGCTTGGATTTATGTCACGCCGGGCTTGTTCGGAGCTTGCTCGAAAGTGACCCGCGCGCTCAAGCGCGCGCCGACGAAATTATGGCTCTTTTGCGTGAGAAGGACTTGCCGGGTCTGAGATCTCTTGCTGCGGGTCCTGAGCCGCTTCTCGAGGCAACAGTCAAGTCTCTAAGTGCGTTACCCCAGCTGTATGGTGACGTGTCTGCGATTGCGCGCGCACGCAAAGAGTTACCAGCGATAGCGGGTGTGACGCGTGCGCTCGATACGCTTGAACAGTTACTCTCTGCACTGGATGATGTCTCGGTGGGCGTGGATCTTGCTGATGTAGGCACATATGGTTACCACTCGGGCGTGACATTTTCCGTCTATGCCGAAGGTTGGCATGATGCAATCGTCCAAGGCGGTCGTTACGATGATGTGAGTCGTGCCTTTGGTCGTGCCCGTCCCGCGACAGGATTTAGTCTGGATTTGCGTAAGTTAGTGGCAGGGCTTGTGCCTGCTCTGCCTGCCCCGGCGATCCGTGCGCCCTCAGGCCAAGGGTCGGCGTTACGTGAGGTAATGCAGGATTTACGCCAAAGCGGAAATATCGTTGTGCAGGTCTTTCCTGGTGAAATGGCAACGCATGATGAATTTGTCTTTGACCGTGAGCTCGTGTTGCGAGACGGTCAATGGGTGGTTCAGCAGGTTCTCTAGGCTTCGGTGTGGCTAGCCAATTTGGCTGATGCCGTACTCGGAGATATTTATTCTGATACTGATTGGTTTGATTACCCAATATGAGCAAGAACATCGTAGTGATCGGTACCCAATGGGGTGACGAAGGCAAGGGCAAAATTGTTGACTGGCTTGCCGAGTCCGCGCAGGGCGTGGTTCGGTTTCAAGGCGGTCACAATGCCGGCCATACCCTTTGGGTCAATGGCAAGAAAACGATTTTGCGTTTGATTCCTTCGGGCATCATGCATCCGAGTGTGACGTGCTACATCGGTAATGGTGTCGTGTTGTCGCCAGAGGCCCTGCTCAAGGAAATTGTAGAGCTCGAGGCCGCTGGGTTGGATGTGCGCTCACGTTTGAAAATATCCGAGGCATGCCCTTTGATTCTTCCTTATCACGTCGCTCTCGATCAGGCGCGTGAAGCGCGACGGGGCGATGCCAAGATCGGCACCACGGGTCGAGGGATTGGCCCCGCGTACGAGGACAAAGTCGCTCGCCGAGCATTGCGTGTTCAGGACTTGTTTGATCCTGTCGGCTTTCGCGCCAAGGTCGATGAGGTCTTGGATTTGCATAACTTCGTCTTAACTAAATATCTCGGTGCGCAGGCTATTTCAGCGCAAGAGGTTGTGGATCAGGCGATGGCGCTTGCGCCTGCCGTTGCACCGATGGTCGCAGACGTCAGTAGCTTGCTGTTTATGGCGCAACAAGCCGGACAGAGTCTCTTGTTTGAGGGCGCTCAGGGTGCTTTGCTGGACGTCGATCATGGCACCTACCCGTATGTGACGAGTAGCAATTGCGTCGCCGGTGCTGCTGCAGCAGGCGCGGGCGTTGGTCCTCAAAGCCTGAATTATGTTTTAGGCATTACAAAAGCGTATGCGACGCGCGTCGGTTCGGGACCTTTCCCAACTGAACTGCTGGATGAGACTGGTGCGCGTTTGGCCACGGTCGGTAAGGAGTTTGGCTCGGTGACGGGTCGTCCTCGTCGTTGTGGTTGGTTTGATGGCGCTGCGCTCAAAAGATCCGTGCGTTTGAATGGTATTTCTGGTCTTTGCATCACCAAGCTCGACGTGCTTGATGGTTTGCCAATGCTCAAAATGGGTGTGGGCTATGACATCGATGGTCAGGCCTGTGACGTGTTGCCTTACGGTGCCGCAGCTGTTGAGCGCGCCAAGCCCGTTTTCGAGGAAATGCCCGGCTGGACCGAGTCGACGGTTGGGGTGACGGATTTTGATAAATTGCCAGTCAATGCGCAGCGTTACCTTAAGCGCTTGTCTGAGGTGTGTGGTGTGCCGATTGATATGGTGTCAACGGGGCCGGATCGTAACGAAACCATCATTTTACGCAATCCCTTCAAGTCTTAATGTCTATCAGATCAGCGACGCCTAAGAAGGTTGCTGCGAGAGTAGAGCAAGGCGCATCGTCAGGATCAGTTGTGAGATCAGGGGCTGGGTCAGTCTCTGAGTTAGTTACAGAGTCAATTTCTGAGCCAGTTTCAGTTTCAGAAGCAATTTCTGAGTCAATTTCTGAATCAGTTTCTGAACCAGTTTCAGAATCAGTTTCAAAATCAGTTTCAAAATCAGCCGACGCATCCTTTAAAGAGCTCAAGGTTGACTGGTCGTCTTATCATCAACTTATTGAACGTCTGGTCATCTTGGTGCATCAGTCTGGGGAGTCGTTTGACCAAATACTGTGCCTCGCGAGGGGCGGGCTCAGGGTCGGAGATGTTTTTTCTCGCATTTTTGATTTGCCTCTGGCGATACTTGCGACGAGCAGCTACAGGGATGATGCCGGGCATACCCAAGGTACTCTGAATATCGCACCTTTCATCACGACAACGCAGGGCACACTGAGCGGACGTATCCTGGTGGTCGATGATATGGTCGATAGCGGACAGACCCTCGACTTGGTGTGCAAACACCTCTTGTACACCTATCCTGGTATTGCATCGCTTAAAACAGCCGTGCTTTGGTACAAAATCGATTCTGTGATTGAGCCAGATTATTTTGTTGAGAAACTATCTGGCAATCTATGGATTGATCAACCTTTTGAGCTTTATGATGGTTTATCTGCCTCAGAATTGGCTCAAAAGCATAAAAACGCGCTTGCCTCATAGCGTATTCATGCTATGATCACAGGCTATTCAGCTGTTTAACTGTTTTATTTTTTTACGTCACGCACCCTATGCCTATCGTTCGTCTGAAAGAAAACGAGCCCTTCGAAGCCGCTCTGCGTCGCTTCAAGCGCACAATCGAAAAAACTGGTCTGTTGACCGAGTTGCGCGCACGCGAATTCTATGAAAAGCCAACAGCTGAGCGTAAGCGTAAGCAGGCTGCCGCTGTTAAGCGCCATTACAAGCGCATTCGCAGCCAGCAATTGCCGCCGCGCATGTACTAATCAACGGCGCACATGCTGCGCCGTTTACATATGGTCTGATCGTTGATCCCAGATTCCTTTATCCAGGATCTTCTAGCTCGCGTCGACGTGGCAGATGTCGTCGGACGATATGTTCAGTTAAAGAAAGGGGGCATTAACCTTTTAGGGTTATGTCCCTTTCATAACGAAAAGTCTCCCTCTTTTACTGTCAGTCCCACCAAGCAGTTCTATCATTGCTTTGGTTGCGGAGCGCATGGCAGTGCCATTACATTTTTGATTGAGCACACGGGAGCGAGCTTCCCAGAAGCCGTCCGAACACTCGCAAGTGCGGTTGGCATGAGTGTGCCTGACGAAAATAGATCACCTGCTCAAAAAGCTGCGAGTTCCCGTCGCCGCGAAGAGGTTTCACAACACACGCAGGTTCTTCAGCTTGCGCAAAAGCACTATCTTATTCAGCTTCGCGAAAGTCCGGCAGCCATTCGCTACCTCAAGGAACGAGGCCTGACGGGTCTGATTGCGAAAGAATTTGGTTTGGGCTGGGCGAGCGCAGACCGACAGGCTCTCGCGAAGGTCTTTCCGCGTTACGAC
>JAURZO010000194.1 GCA_030653405.1 Zwartia sp.
GCTTAGCTCGCAATCGGTATGGAAAACTGAAAGCTGGCTCCACCACCTTCCAGATTTCTGGCTGAGAGTTCACCATGATGATTGGAGATGATGGTTTTTGATAACCAAAGGCCGATACCTGTCCCACCCTCTGATTTGCTGACAAACAGGTTCCAGATGTTTGGCAAGATGGTCGGATCGATCCCGGGACCATTGTCCTTGACTTCAGTATGAATGAAACCGTCTTGTTCTGTGACGGAGATGGAGACGAGCCGAGGGCTATCCTGCCCGGATAAAGCCTTGATGGCATTCGAAATCAAGTTTGTGATGACTGTCTCCAACTGAACGGGATCACCCGAGACTTCGGTATGTGACAAGTAGGATTTTTTAATGATGACGTGTGTGACCTCGGTTCTGTGAGCCAACCTATTGACGGAGCTCTCGATCAGTTCTGGAATTGAAGTGCGGCCGAACAGCGATCGATCTGGGGTGTAGATTGCCTCTAGCTTTTTCATGACATCTACGCTGCGTTTACTCTCCTTCTCAATGAGTGAGGTGAACTCCAAGAGCGAACTGTCTGGTTGTTCGTCGGAAAGCGCGGCATGAAGTGCCGTGGAGCCAAGAAGCATTGTTGCAAGAGGCTGGCGAAGCTCATGCATGATGGAGGCGGAGATGATACTCGCGTTCTGACTGCGGTTGACCATCGTGGCGGCGCGAAGCAGTTGGTCTTTTTCACAGATCACGTCGCGAAGTAATTCTGTTTGATCGGTTGACTTTTCAAGTTGAAAGGCGAGGATGCTCAAATAGGTCACAACGTTGGTTGTGGTCCATATCCATCGGAGCTCGTTCATCCAAGACTCTTCGGTGAACCAGTTCATTGTTTGAGCTTCTGGTTGGGCAAAGGGAATCACTGCTCTTAAAAAAGTGCAGACTGCCTCAATGACAAAAGTCAGAGTCAATAAGGCCAGCTGAGGAGATTTTGTCTTGCGAAAAAGTTGACTGGATGACCATGCCAGATATGTAGTGAGTACACACATGACGCTGTGTACAACAAGCGAACGGTAAGCATAGGAGGGATTAAAGGCGCGAATCAGTTCGAGAATTGGGAGGTAACTGATCGCAAAGAGTATAAAAACTAACGGGATTTTTTCTTGACCGCTTTTCCAATATCTGAGTTGTAAGATCAACGCCAGATAAGAGCACAGAAGGGCGATATTGCCCAGCGCAAGAAAGGCTCTGTTGGTGAATGGACTCACCCCAAAAGAAAAGCAGGAAAGTCCCAGCAACATCATGCCGCCTAACCAGAAGGACTCAGCTTTCTTCCATCCGTATTTTTGATTGAAAAAAAACGTGTTGACGGAGGAAAAGACCAGGATGGCAGCTAGGCCAAAAAAGTGAAGCTGATCGCCACTCATGAGGTCAGTTTTTTTGATTTATGACCAAAAGTGCGGCTTCAGTGATCGTGCTTGCACCTGTTTTATGAATGATGTTTGATCGATGCATTTTGATTGTTCTGACGGTTAAACCTAGCGCCTCGGCGATCTCCTCGTTGCGCCAGCCTTTTGAGACATAATCAAGTACTAATAATTCTTTGGTTGAGAGTCTGAACACGTTTGGTTTGTCTGAGCCCGCTTGTGAGGCCGTCGCTTTTTTGATGGCCTCGATGAGGGCTGATTCATCAAACGGCTTAAGCAGAAAATCTATCGCTCCACTTTTGAGTCCTGTGATCGCCTCGCTGATGTGGCTATTGCCGGACATAAAGATGATGGGAAGGTTTATTTTTTGCTCTTCAAGCCGACTTTGCACTTCAAGTCCGCTCATCCCTGGTAGGCGCATGTCAAGTAACAGGCAGGCATTTTCTAAGTTTAATTTTGGCAGTGCTTCAAAAAAGCATTCGGAAGATCCAAACTCGATCGGAGTAACGCCATTTGTTTTGAGTGCTTGTGTCAGCATCCAGCGCAGGGAGCTGTCATCCTCAATGATGAATGCCGTAATGTTGCATGCTCTTGACTTTGATTCCGGAGCGAGTCGTTTTGGCGCGAGAGCGGTCATGGGCAAAGATTGATCAATCCAGTTGAAATGAGCACGCCCTTCGCGTGCGGCCTGATCTGCAATCGTTGAACAACAACTCAATCATGCTCGCCAGTTGGAGTGGATTGTAGGAAATACTGACCTGCGGTACATGTACTTTAGTACATGTCAAGCAGATATTGGTTCCCAAATAGGGTAGGTATTTTCCCTGAAAATTGTCCTCCACCGTCCGATCAGTTCGGCATAATCGCTGCAAAGTCTTGCATGGAGCGTCTGAGTGCCGGGTCGAACGGACTAATTTTTGGCGTGATGATGTCGACCTCACGACGCAGGAGCTGCAAAATAATTGGAATGCGCTCCTCTGTCACTCGGCTCGCGATCGAGCCGATGCTGATGGCGGCATAGGCGCGTCCGGTTTGGTCACGAAGAGGTACTGCAACACCAGCCATGCCTTCGAGTAGGCCGGACGATTTGTGAGCGTAGCCAAGCTGACGGATTCGTTCCACTTCTAATCTGATGTACACCTCGTCAAACCTGCTGACCTCTTTAATGCGGGGGAGGTTGTTGCGGATGACCTCATCTCGTTCTTCTTCTGGCAAAAAAGACAAGATCGACAAACTGCCTTGCCCAATCCCGATTGCGACTCTGCCACCGATATCGCCTGTAAACGATCGGATCGGTACAGGTCCTTCGGCACGATCGAGGCAAACGGCATCAAAGCCGTTTCTGACTAAGAGAAAAACGGTGTCACCCAGGCTCGCGCACAGGCGAATCAGGGAGGGGCGACATACGTCACGCAGATTCATGGGGTTGCCGGCGCGAGCAGCCATCGAGAAAAAATCGATGCTGAGGCGATAGCGCTTAGATTTAGTGTCTTGCTCGATGACGTGTTGATCGATCAAAGACTGCAGGGTTCTGTGAACAGTGCCCTGAGTCAGTCCAATTGTTTTGGAAATTTCAGTGACGCGAAGGCCATCCGCTGGGGAGTCGGCCAGCAAACGAATGATCGCAAAGGCTCTCTCGAGTACGCCGGTGCCGAGGGGTTGGTTCGATGTCATGTTTAAGTGAAATATATTGTCTGATTTATTAATAATTATTTTATTAAACAGAATAAATCAAAAATATCTTCCGTTTAATAGAAATATGAAGAATTTTGCATTGACGCATCTTACGGATGTATTCATGATTCCACTCAAGAAACATTCTTGCAGTTAGGCTTATGTCTGACTGCCAACCTGTTGGGAGCAGTGGAGTGTCTTTTCTGTCACTTCGGGGTGTCACAAAGTTCTACGACCAGACCTGTGTCGTATCGGATTTCAATCTTGATGTCCAAAAGGGTGAGTTTGTGTCGTTGCTCGGGCCCTCGGGCTGCGGCAAGACCACCACTCTTCAGATGATCGCAGGGTTTGTGGATGTCACAGCGGGTGAGATTCGGCTTGATGGCGCAGACATTACCCATGCCAAGCCCAACACACGGGGCCTGGGGATCGTGTTTCAGAGTTACGCCCTTTTTCCTCATATGACCGTGCAGGCCAATGTCAGTTTTGGTCTTGAGATGCGACGAGTACCAAAGCAGGAGCGCGATCAGCGTGTCAAAGCGATGCTGGACATGGTGCATCTGTCTTCGTTCTCAGACCGTTTTCCGAGAGAGTTGTCTGGCGGGCAACGCCAACGCGTGGCCTTGGCGCGTGCGCTTGTCATCGAGCCGCCGGTCTTGTTGCTCGATGAGCCCTTGTCAAACCTGGATGCCAAGCTGCGCGAAGAAATGCAGTTTGAGTTGCGCAAGATTCAAAAAACACTTGGTACGACAACGATCATGGTCACGCATGACCAGAGTGAGGCGATGTCGATCAGTGATCGGGTTGTGGTCATGGAGGCTGGCAATATCACCCAGATTGATTCACCTTATGCCTTGTATGAAAAGCCACAGACAGCGTTCATATCGACCTTTGTGGGTAAGGCGAATTTGTTGCAGGGGCGAGTCAAGCGGCAGGGCAACGAGTGTATGGTCAACTTTGGCGCGCTTCGCCTGCCCGCGCAGCTGACGGAGGTCGAATCAAACGACAGCGTGATCCTCAGTTTGCGTCCTGAAAAAATTAGTCTGGTCGAAGTGGGTCAGGGATACCTGACAGGAAAAGTTACTCAGGTGTTTTTTCTCGGTGATCGTTGGCTATTTCATCTCGATACGCCTCTCGGAGAGGTGATCGTTGCTGGCACGAATATTGGCGTGAATGAAGTCAAAGAAGGTAAGGCCTTTGATCTGACTTGGCCCACCCAGGCCATGCAGCAACTCAAAGAGCGGTCGGTGAGCTGACATGAGTTTCCATAAGCCATCCGCACCATGGTTGCTCAGTACGCCGGCACTACTTATTTTTGTGATGATGTTGTTGGTGCCGCTAGGTTTGACCTTCATCCTGTCTTTCAATGCCTTTGATCACGCAACTGGGATCAAAAACGAATACTCGTTTGAACACTACGTGCATGTGTTGACCGATGAATACTATTACGGCATTTTTTGGCGCACGCTCTGGATTTCGTTGGTCACGACAGCGATCTGCTTGTTGATCGGCGCGCCTCAGGCTTACATTCTGAGCAGAATGAAAAGTCCTTGGAAATCAATCTTTCTGCTCATCATTCTTGCGCCCTTGCTGGTTTCGGTTGTGGTGCGCGCCTTTGGTTGGAGCATCTTGCTCGGGCCACAAGGTTTGGTCAACGTCATGACCAACATGCTTGGAATGGGCTCTTTCAAAATTCTTTATACAGAGACGGCGATCATTATTGCGCTGGTGCACATCATGATGCCCTTCATGGTGATCCCGATATGGACCTCTCTGCAAAAGCTTGATCCCGCGGTGCAGGATGCGGCGCTTTCATTGTCTGCCTCGCCATTTACGACGTTGCGCCGCGTGATATTTCCTCAGGAGTTGCCTGGCATGCTTTCTGGCAGTTTGATTGTGTTTGGTTTGAGCGCGAGCTCCTTCGCCATACCTGGGTTGCTCGGCGGTCGGCGACTGAAAATGGCCGCGACAATTGTGTACGACGAATACTTGCACGAGTTGAACTGGCCATTAGGTGCCGCGATCGCCATCATCTTACTCGTGGCCAATCTCGTCATCATGTTGTCCTATAACCGCGTGATTGAGCGCCGTTACCGCAAGGCTTTGGGATAACCATGAGAAAAAACGGACTCATCTCACTGATATTTAGCGCTGTGGTGATTTTGTTCATGCTGGCGCCATTACTAATCGTCTGCTTAGTTGCATTTACGCCGACCAACACACTTGCGATCCCGACGGATAGTTTTTCGTTACGCTGGTTCGAAGCGGTATTCAGGCATAGTGATTTGATGACTTCCTTTTGGAACAGCCTTTGGTTGGGTCTGTGTTCCGCCAGTATCGCCACGGCAATATCCATCCCCGCAGGTCTGGCGCTCACGCGCTATGAGTTCAAGGCGAGGGGTTGGCTCAATGGTCTGTTTTTGTCACCGTTGATCATTCCCCATCTCGTGCTTGGAGTCGCTTTGCTGCGGATGTTTTCCTTGATCGACGCGCGCGGCAGCTTCGCATGGCTCACCATGGCGCACGTCATCATCATTATTCCTTACTCGCTGCGTTTGGTGATCGCAGCATCCGTGGGTACAGACCGAAGCTGCGAGCAGGCCGCCCTCTCACTTGGTGCGAGTCGCTTGACGGTTTTTCGCCGAGTGACAGTACCGATGTTGCTGCCGGGCATTACCGGTGGATGGTTGCTGGCATTCATCAGCAGTTTCGACGAAGTGACGATGTCGATATTTGTGACAGCGCCATCGACAGTGACCTTGCCGGTACGCATGTACATGTATGCCACCGAATCGATTGATCCGTTGATGGCCGCAGCCTCCGCACTGATGGTGTTGTTTACTGCGGTTGTGATGCTGTTGCTAGATCGACTTTATGGCTTGGATAAAGTGTTGGTAGGTGGAAAATGAATAAGCGTTCCGAGTCACAACAAGGCGATCGACCTCAGTTTCGCAGGCTTCAGGAAACAGGTCGCCCGGTGATTAATTTTTTTATCGATGGTCAGCCCAGTCAGGCACTGCTCGGTGATACCGTGCTGACGGCTCTGTTGATGAATCAGAGCTTTGTTCGGCATACCGAGTTTTCTGGTCAAAAAAGAGCTGGTTTCTGTTTGATGGGAGCGTGCCAAGACTGTTGGATACGACTCGATTCGGGTGAGCGCTTGCGGGCATGTTCAACCATGATCGAACGCGATATGCGACTTGTCACGGCATTGGGTGAGGGTCAGCAACATGAATGAGTCTCCCATCATCATTGGCGCGGGACCTGCAGGTATTCGTGCTGCACAAACCTTGGTCGAATACGGTCTTCGTCCCGTCATCTTGGATGAGGGTATGAAATGGGGTGGTCAGATCTACCGACAGCAGCCAACAAATTTCAATCGGACCAGTCAGCAGCTCTACGGCTTTGATGCGGGTCGTGCAGACGATTTATCCAAGGTTTTTACTGAGCTGACTGATAAGGTGGACTACAGGCCTCAGAGTCTTGTGTGGAATATCGAGCAGAACCGACTCGATGTGCTTCAAAATGGAAAGTCGACGGTGCTCCCTTGGCAATCGTTGATTGTCGCCACGGGCGCAACAGACCGTATGCTGCCGTTTCCCGGTTGGACCCTGCCGGGGATTTTCGGAATGGGCGCCACGCAGATTGCCCTCAAGTACCAAGGGTGTGCGATCGGTGAGCGTGTGATCCTGGCAGGTACCGGCCCACTTCTTTATCTGGTGGCCTATCAGTACGTCAAGGCAGGCGCCAAGGTTTTAGCTGTCCTCGATACGGCACAATTTTCTTCTCAGATTAAAGCGTTGCCAGGACTGTTGAATCAGCCCAAGCAGTTAGCCAGGGGGATGTATTACGTGGGTTGGCTTCTTGCGCACGACATTAAAATTCGACGTGGTATCAGGATTGTGCGCGCGCAGGGGCAAGATAGCGTTCAATCACTGGTGATCAAAAACGCGGAGGGTGACATCGAGTCCATAGATTGCGATGCTGTCGGTGTGGGGTACGCGTTGCGGTCTGAAACACAGATTGCAGATGTCTTGGGCTGCGAATTCAAATTTGATCCGACGCAACGTGCGTATTTGCCGTTGAAAGATTCTGCGGGCAGATCGTCTCTGACGGGTGTTTATCTTGCAGGAGATGGTGCCGGTATCATGGGCGCTGATGCTGCTGAATTGGCCGGTGAGCTCAGCGCTTTGGCGCTCTTGGAGGATCGGGGCTTGGGCGAGGCGCAGGCTGCGCTCATCCGTCGCCGCATCAGCGACCTTGAGAGACATTTGCAAAAAATCAGTCTTTTCAGAGAAGGTCTGGAGACTGCGTTTCCTTGCCCGGATGACTGGATTGATCAGTTAACCGACGACACGATCATCTGTCGCTGCGAAGAAATTACCTTTGGTCAGATCCGCGACACGGTCACGGAGTGCGACATCCGCGAGGTCAATCGACTCAAGGCCATGAGTCGCGCTGGAATGGGGCGCTGTCAGGGGCGCATGTGTGCGCAATCCAGTGCTGAGATTCTTGCGCACCTGACTGCACAGTCGCTGGGCGAGGTGGGACGTTTGAGAGGCCAGCCGCCACTTAAGCCTGTGCCAGCGCAGGTGTTGGCGGATGCATGGACGCCCAAGACTGAGAGTTCAACATGAGTCAGTCCAATCATTTCGACGTGATCATTATTGGCGGTGGCATTGTCGGTTCATCTGCCGCGCTAAAGTTACGTCAGTTCGGTCTGTCAGTTTGTTTGCTCGAGCGTAATGTCTGCGGCTCCCGCTCGAGTGGCATTAATTATGGTGGGGTGCGCAGACAAGGTCGATCACTTGCGCAGATGCCACTAACACAGCGTGCGCACGGAATCTGGGGACGCCTCAAAGATGTCATTGGTATTGATGGCGAGTATGTGCGCTCCGGTCATCTAAAGCTAGCGCGAAGCGAGGCTGATATGGAGTCGCTCGCACGCTATGAGCAACGGACAGCTGAGTATGGCTTGGGCCTGCAGCTACTGAGCGCTGCCCAATTACGTGCGCACTATCCATGGATTGGCGAGCGCGCCGTTGGCGGCTCCCTCTGTCCTGAGGATGGCCATGCGAATCCACGCCTGATCTCACCGGCTTTCGCACGCGCCGCGATCCGTGCAGGGGCTCAGATTCTGGAAAACACTCCGGCACTGGGCTTTCATCATGACGGTCAATTGTTTCAGGTCAATATCGCGAGTCAGAACGCACCACTGGAGTCCAAATACTTGCTGAATTGCGCAGGCGCGTGGGCCAACACTATTTGTGAAATTTTTGGCGAAAAAGTGCCGATGACGAACTCTCACCCCCTGATGGTCGTGACGGATGCGCTTCCTCCATTCATGAATCTCAGTCTGGGCGTAGAGGGCGGAGGCGTGTACGCTCGACAGGTGAGCCGCGGCAACTGTGTGTTGGGTGGCTCTCAAGGTTATGCACTGGATGCAAACAGAGCGCGGCCAGGTGGAGATGGCATAGAGCTTGTGCTCAAGGGTGCTTTGGAGTTGTTGCCCCACCTTAAGCATGCGCAGGTTGTGCGTACTTGGAGCGGTGTCGAAGGACGTCTGCCTGATCGCGAGCCCGTCATTAGTTTTAGCTCCAAGGTGCCTGGCCTTGTGCACGGGTTTGGTTTTGCTGGCGCGGGGTTTCAGATTGGACCCGCAGTCGGAGAAGTGCTCGCTGAAATGATCGCGCACGGCCACACAACCACACCGATTGAGGCATTTTCTATTCAGAGGTTTTAGTCCTGTTGTTGTCAGTCACTTGCATGTTTTTCCACACCTGAAGGAGTTGAAATGAGCAAATACTCTAATAAAAAAGCTGTTTTAAAACTGTCGATCATGATGGCGACAGCCGCCATGACTTTTGCCTCTGGTCAGGCGATCTCTCAGACCAAGACCTTGTATATCGGTATGAACGGTGGGGTCATGGAAAAGACCTGGACTGAGCGGATTTTCCCTGAGTTTGAAAAGGCGAACAACGTCAAAGTGGTGGTCGTGCCCGGTACGTCCTCTGATATTTTGGCTAAAGCACAGGCCAACAAGGACAAGCCACAAATGCACGTCATGTTTCTTGATGATGGTGTGATGGCTCGCGCGGTGGGTATGGGCTTATGCGAAAAAATGACACCCAATCCCCAGCTTGAGGAGATATATCCGATTGCACGTTTCAAAGGTGACATGGCGGCCGGCGTGACGATGGGTATGACCGGCATGGCTTACAACACAAAAATGTTTGCGGATAAAAATTGGACGCCGCCAACCTCATGGATGGATTTTGCAGATCCCAAGTACAAAGGTAAAGTCGTCTTCCAGTCCTTGCCGGCCTCATCATTCGGCCTGCATGGTTTCTTGATGTTCAATCGCATCCAAGGCGGTAGCGAGAAAGATGTCAATCCTGGTTTTAATGCCTGGCCAAAAACGATTGGTCCAAATGTGCTCGAATACATTCCGAGTTCGGCAAAATTGGCTGAGATGTTTCAAAATGGTGAAGTCGCCATCGCACCTCTCACACCTACCTCGGTTGCGGTCCTGAAAGGCCGGGGTATCCCCGTTGAGTATGTTCAGCCCAAAGAAGGATCTGTGGTGCTGATGGTCGCTCAGTGCGTGATTGCTAAGAATAGTGAGCCTGAACTTTCTCAAAAACTCGCTCAGCATTTGCTCTCTGCCCAAGCGCAGTCCGCCGGTTTGCAGTATGGTAATCAAGTGCCTTCCAATGCGAAAGCTAAAGCCAGCAAAGAGGCTGATCAGGCTGTGTTGAGCAAGTTTAATGATTACATGAAGACGGCCGTGACAGTGGATTGGGATACGATTAATGCCAATCGTCCAGCTTGGAATGCCCGTTGGAATCGTGTTGTAGAGCGTTAATGAATGATGAAACATTCGAGCGATATCACAGCTATTTTTTCTGAAATTGGCGTGTCATTGCCCTTGACGCAGGCGTCAACGGGCATGGAGGTGGTGTCGCCGATTGATGCCTGTTTGCTGGGGACGCTGGTCCCAACGTCCCTGCCGCAGGCTCATGTTTCTATTGAACGCGCAGCGTTACGATTCAAAACATGGCGAACGCAGCCGGCTCCGCTCAGGGGTGTGGTCGTGCGAGAGTGGGGGGAGCTCGTGCGTCAGCACAAGCCCGCTCTCGCGCAATTGATCACGCTCGAAGCCGGCAAAATTGTTCAGGAAAGTCTGGGCGAGGTACAAGAGGTCGTTGACATTTGTGAGTTTGCGCTGGGATTGTCTCGCCAGTTATATGGGCTGACGATTGCGAGTGAGCGTCATCAGCACAAGTTGCTAGAAACATGGCATCCGATTGGCCCAGTTGGTGTGATTTCCGCTTTTAACTTCCCCATGGCGGTCTACGCCTGGAACGCAGCACTCGCACTCGTGTGTGGCGATACGGTTGTCTGGAAGCCTTCAGAAAAAACGCCATACTGCGCGTTGGCACTGCATGGCTTGCTGCTTGCGGCAATTCGCAGGTGCAATGTTGAGGCTGAAGGACTGGCAGAATTATTAATTGGCGATGCTGGACTCGGTGAAGCGCTTTCCACACATACTGATATCAAGTTGTTGAGTGCGACCGGTTCGACGCGTATGGGTGCGGCAGTCGCGGCAGCATGCGCACGAACTTTTAAGCGAACTCTGTTGGAGTTAGGTGGTAACAACGCTGCGATTGTGTGCCCCTCCGCTAATCTTGACTTGGTGACCCGTGCGGCAGTTTTCTCCGCCGTAGGTACGGCAGGTCAGCGTTGCACAACACTACGCAGGTTGATTGTGCATCGTTCTATCTATCAGGAGGTCCTGAATAGACTGGTGGCGGTTTATGAAAAATTACCCATCGGTGATCCCCGTGCGACGGGAACCTTAGTGGGGCCGCTGATCGACAAACGATCATTTGAAGCGATGCAGGCCGCGTTGAGTCGCGCACTCGACTCAGGCGGCAAGGTCTATTTTGGTGACAGGACGCAGGCTGTCAATTGTGAACAGGGCTATTACGTCAGGCCTGCCATCGTCGATATGGCGCTGCAGGGCGGTCCAATGTTAGAAGAAACCTTTGCGCCGATCTTGTATGTGACACCGTACGATGATCTTGAGCAGGCGATCGCTCTCAACAATGCAGTCAGCCATGGACTTTCTTCATCGATCTTTACTCAGAACTTGCTGGAGGCAGAGACCTTTACCTCAGCGAGTGGTTCTGATTGTGGCATTGCAAATGTCAATATCGGGACGAGCGGCGCCGAGATCGGTGGCGCCTTTGGGGGAGAGAAGGACACCGGTGGTGGCAGAGAGTCCGGTTCGGATTCCTGGAAGGTCTACATGCGGCGGGCAACGAATACCGTGAATTACGGTACTGAATTGCCTTTGGCGCAGGGGATAAAGTTCGAGTTTTGAGTTCAGACTAACGAGAGCAAGACTGTTCACCGTTTGTGCTGATCGGCCGAGCGTGTCATGATGCAAGATCCGTGATTCTGTCGATCCATTATTTAATAAGCTCGAACGTCTGAATGAGTCAACCTCTTGCGTCCTCAGTGTTCTTTGATTATCCGCAACAGAATGCTTCTGGTGTGACCTGTACCGCAAGTGCATGGGCGAGCGTGCCGCCCAGCCTTGCAGCAACAGAGAAAGCGGAAATCATTGCCAAAATAAAATCTCTACTCAAAAGTAAAAATGCTGCCATCATCGCGCACTATTATGTAGACGGTGACATACAGGATCTCGCGCTTGAGACGGGCGGCTTTGTGGCCGACTCGCTCGAGATGGCACGTTTTGGTAAAAACCATCGCGCGCAAGAACTCATCGTGGCGGGGGTGCGTTTTATGGGTGAAAGCGCCAAAATCTTAAGCCCCGAGAAGCGCATTTTTATGCCAGATCTGGACGCGACTTGCTCGCTGGATCTG
>JAURZO010000202.1 GCA_030653405.1 Zwartia sp.
CGCTGGATTAAAAGGTCAATAAATCGATGGATGATTGAGGGCCGAATGCCGAATGCCGAATGCCGAGTGGCTTAGTATGTTGAGTGATCAAGTGGTGTGATGCATGAGTCGTAGGTCATCTGTGTGCGTATAAAGCCGCCACTGTGCAGGCTGTAAGAGAGTCGGTCAAAGCCTGCTTTAGACACTGTAGGCTCTTTGGCCCAGATACCCTGTCGAAGGTAACGATTAATCGCACTTTCTAGTATGGGCGGCGCGATGTCTGGAAAGAATGGCTGCGCGTACTGAGTCACGGTCGCCGGGGTCTGGGCATGCATCCAGCTCTGAAGCTCTCTGAGCACTTGCACTAGTTTTCTAAAGGCGTCTTCGTTTTTATTCCACCCTTCGCGCGAGCAGATCAGGGTGGTGTAAACAGTCGGTCCACGTGTGTGCGCTGCGTACAGCACTTGATAATCTGAGTCGAGCAGTGTTTCACTGACATCAGGCTCGAAAAGTTGTGCAACGTCAAGGGTGCCTGCTTTGAGTGCCTGGATTTGCTCAGCCATGCTCAAGCCTCGTATCAATGAGGATTGGATCTCTTGAACGTTGAGCCCTTGATCGCGCAGATCTGCCTGCAGGCAAAGCCATGGAGTTGGGACTTCGGATACAAGTGCAAGTCGGAGTTGTCGCAATTGTGCGAGTTCGAAGCGACCCAAACTCTTTTTTCCAATCAGGAAAAAGGGATCACGTGAGACGACTTCGCCAAAGCATAATAAGGACTGTGCATTGGCTTGTGTCGTGTCGTGATCTTTCATGACGCGCATCGGTCCACCCCAAGTCAGATCGACTGAGCCGTCTTTGACAGCATCGATGGCACCTCCCGGCGAACCGGGTGGTAACCATTCGATCTGTAAGCTAGATTGTTCAGCCAGTCCAAGCGCTTTGAGCAGGTAAAACGGGGTGTAAAAAATGGCTCGGAAGTTTTCCGCTAACGTGATTTTCATGCGTACGAATTAGTCCTTCATTCCGGTGATGGAGGCAACCATGGCACGGGGGTCGCGCATCGGCCAACGTCCACTTGAGGCTTGGCTGATAAAGCTGCCAACGATGCGGTTAAATTCGTCAGGCATTTCAATATTCATGGTGTGGCCACAATTTGGCAAAATCGCCAAGGCTGCGGAGGGGATGGTTTCCTTGAGCATGAGTCCCGGCTTCAGGCACGGCCAGTCTTCGTCGCCATTCAAAATAAGTGTTGGTACAGTGAGCTTAGCGAGCTGTTCTTTGAGGTTATACAGTGAGGGGCGCTCGCGTTGAACACCCAGCTGGGTGTTGGCTGAGCCGAGTGCGGAGTGTCCGTAAAACTGCTCTTTAAACTCTGCGAAGCCACGTGGATCGGCGCGTTCGAATGACAGGCGGGTCGGGCCATAGGCATACTTGTCCACGAAGGCTTTCATGCCTTGTTTCAACAGCATTTCAGCACTGGCTTCGGCTTCTTTGCGGAATTGTGGTTGTTGCTCGAGCTCAGCACCATAACCGCAACCGGCCACACAAAGGGATAGGGCACGATCAGGGTGCATTAAACCAAAATGCAGTGTGGCAAAGCCGCCCATTGATAAGCCAACAATATGTGCTTTAGGGATCTTGAGGTGATCCATGACGGCAATAATGTCTGCAACCGCGCGATTTTGTGAGTAGGAGGAGACGTCGGGTGGCACGGAGGAGGGCGGATAGCCTCGCGCGTTATACGTGATTACTTGGTATTGACGTGAAAAGTGGCGAACCTGTGGTTCCCAGCTTTCTTTGTGTCCAGCGAATTCGTGAACAAATACGATTGGTGTGCCTGAACCGGTTGTCTCGTAACAGAGGTCAACGCCGTCATCAGTTTTTGCAGTCAACATAAAGGTCTCCCATGAAGTGCCTAAGCTTTGCATGAGGGCGTAAGCAACGTCAAGTGATCTTGGGGGGTGTCTTGTGGGGTTGCAAGAGGCGCGCAGCTTTATCTTGTCCATGACCGACGTTGGGTCCGGGCATGCCCGGACTTCCCTTCGTCCACCGCACAGTCATCGCACAACGCCCAAACTCGCCCCTCTGGGGCTCAGACAGGGGCGTTGTGTCCCCGATGCCTGCACGCTGATCTCGGCTGCACAAACGGTCATGGACAAGATAAAGCTGCGCGCCTCTTGACCTCATCAAGCTTTAGCGCTGAGGTGGGCATGACTGGTTGAAAAGCTAAGGGGGATTGATTGGTTGAAATGCTGAGGGATATTGATTGCTTGAAATGCTGAGGGGATTGATTGTTTGAAATGATGAGGGTATTGATTGGTTG
>JAURZO010000222.1 GCA_030653405.1 Zwartia sp.
GCGCATCAAGCGCTCGACGCGGTAATCTTTGCAGTAGCCATAGCCGCCTAAAAACTGGACGGCATCGGTGGCGATGCGCATCGCGATATCGGTTGCTTTGAGCTTCAGGATAGAAGCCTCAATCCCGACATTCGGAGCACCGGACTCGATCAGCTTTGCCACCCGCCAGAGCCAGGATTCGACTAACACTAGCTCCGCCGCAAGGTCAGCCACGTTGAACTGGAGTCCCTGGAACTCTAGCAAGCGCTTACCGGACTGACTCCGGTCATTCATGTACTCGATGGCGTCCTCAAAGGCGGCGCGGGCAATGCCCAAGGCGTGAGCCGCAACGCTAGGTCGCGACTTGTTGAGCGAGCCCAACAGAACGCTCAACCCCTCGCCTGGCCCCATCAGCAAGTTGGCGCGACTCACTCTTGCCTGATCAAACGAAAGCGATGCAGTACCCGATGCACGGGTGCCCATCTTGTCTTCGGTGCCAGTCACTGAAAATCCCGGTGTGCCTTTTTCCAGAATGAGTGCTGAGATTGATTCTTTGCTGCCTTCGATTTCAGTCCACTTGCCAAACACGACATACAAGTCCGCCACATCACCGTTGGAGATAAAGATCTTGTTGCCGTTCACAATGATCTCGTCACCATCGGGCTTGAAGCTCGTCTTCATGCCTGTTGCATCTGATCCTGCCGAGGGCTCCGTGATCACCAAGGCCGCCACCCCCCCCTCTGCGATCCGCGGGAGCAGGCGCTGCTTTTGCTCCTCCGTACCAAAATCCATGATGGGCTTGACCGCATGGAAATTGGTCGCCCAAATAATGCCGGTCGATGCGCAGGCCTGACTGATCTCGCGCACGCAGGCCAAATAACAAGCATAGGACAGCGGGGCGCCGCCATACTCCTCGGGAATGAACATTGCGTTCAAGCCTAGTGCGTTGATGTCTGCGACATTTTCCCAGGGAAACTCAGCCGTTTTATCGTAATGTGCAGCACGAGGTGCGATGCGTTCACGTGCAAGCTGTCTCACAGAGTCCAGCAACATGCTTTCCTCAGGACTCCAGTTCTGATCCGCGTCAAGACGATTTAATACATTCATCATAGGTATCCAGTGCTACTGCAGTATGCCGTGGGCACCATCAATATAAATGGTTTCGCCCGTCATATAAGGTGAATTCAATACAAAAAGAGAGGTCACGAAATTGCCGATATCCTGCGCCTGCCCTGCCACACCGGCAGGAATCCGCTTGGAGAGGTAATCCGCGAGCGGACCTTTCTCGATCTGGTCGCGGTTAAAGTCCGTCATCACATAGCCAGGTGCGACATTGAGCACCCGGATCCCCTTGTTGCCCCATTCGACAGCCATGCAACGCGTCATGGCCGCCACGGCAGCCTTGGTCGCACAATAGGTCAGATGTTGCTTGACACCGAGCTTGTCAAAGAACGAACCGATATTGACGATCAGCCCCTCTTTGCGCTCAAGTAAAAAGGGATAAATAGACTGACTCGCCGCCAGCACCGAATAAGCGTTGACATCCATCACGTTCTTGAACTCACGCTCTTCGATGGTCTCGATGCGCCCCTGAGAATGAATGCCGGCGTTATTCACCAAACCCACGACCGGCTGCGCAGTACGCTGCGCAATCTCGGCAAAAGTTTTCACCAGCTGCTCAGGACGACTCACATCACACGCTGCCGGGTAAAAACGCGCAGCGAGCTCTGATGTGACGCCCGTGATTTGCGGTGATTCGCCCGAACGCGACAGACATCCGACACGATATCCAGCTTGCGCCAACCCCAATGCGATCGCAGCACCGATACCGCGACTCGCACCTGTCACCATCACGCAACCTTTTTCAATTTCAACGCTCATTGCTTATTGATCCTTAAAAACAGCGGGACGTTTCTCTACAAATGCTGTCATCCCCTCGACCGCATCCTGACTACGATAGGCCAATGTCGAACAATCACGTTCGATCAACAAACCTTGCTCCAAGGTTGTCTGCATGCCACGCAACACGGCTGAGCGCGCCATATCGAGCGCGATCAATCCATGTTTGAGATAAGGCGCCAGAAACGCCCGTCCAATCGCTGCGACCTCACCGTCCTCCACAAGCCTCGTGACCAAACCGATCCGCTCCGCCTCTTGCGCATCGACCGTACGACCCGACAAAATCATGTCAAGCGCGCGATCCTCACCGATCAAGCGAGGCAGGCGTTGCGTGCCACCATAACCGGGGATTAAACCGAGTTTGACTTCGGGCAGACCGAGCTTTGCTCGCGCCGTCGCGACACGAAACGTGCACGCCAAGGCGAGCTCCAGACCACCCCCAAAGGCATAACCATGCAACACCGCCACGGACGGCACACGCAGTGCGGCAATACGGTTAAATGCCTCTTGTCCCGCTCGAGCACCTTGATGCTCCTCGGTCAGTGTGCGACCCATCAGCTCTTTGATATCAGCGCCCGCACAAAAAGATTTTTCACCTTCGCCAGTCACGTAAAGACCACGCACCAAACCTTGTTCGATGGCGTCTTCTATTTTCGTCAATACGACATTGAGCTCTTTTAAAATAGAGAAACTCAAGGCGTTTAATGCCTGGGGTCGGTTTAGATGAATCCGCGCCAGACCCTCTTCAATACTTAACTCAACAGCCATGACCCTCTCCTGATTGATCCCGCTGAGCCTTCATGGTTTCCATCGAACCGCATCAGGCTTGATCTCGCCACGTTTGGCCATCTCCATCAATTCGCGTTTCAAAATCTTGCCACTCGCCGTGAGCGGAAAACTCGGCAACGCAATGAAATACTCCGGCATGTCATACTTGGATAGTCCGACAGCATACAGATGGGCGAGCAGCTCTGGCGCCTCGATCTGAAAACCGGGCCGGGCAATAATCGCCAGACACACGCGCTCTCCGAGACGATCATCCGCGATCGCAAAGGCCGCAGCCTTGCTCACACCGGCATGCCGATGCGCCAGATCTTCGATCCGAGCCGGATGGATGTTGTGCCCACCTCGAATGATGAGATCCTTTTGTCGACCCACGATTTTCAGACAACCGTGTTCATCGACAATACCCAGATCGCCCGACATGAACCAGCCGTCTCGATTAAAAGATTTTTCAGTCGCCGTCTGATCATCAAAATAACCCAGCATCAACAAGCCGCCACGTCCGCCAATCTCGCCCACCTGTCCCACTGGCAACTCTTGATCGATATTTTCCGGATTAAAAATCCGCACCTCATAGCCACCACCCGCTCTTCCGCAGGTCGACACGATTGTGTCGGTCGGATCCGTTGGCAGGGTGTACTGGTGCGAACCGTTTTCCGTCATGCCATAGACGTTTTGCGGCGTGACACCTAAGCTTAAAAAGCGCTCCGCAACCTCTCTGGGGATGGGTGCACCTGCCATATAAAACGACTTGACCGCACCAAGCTGCTTGATATCTTGACGACGCATGTCTTCAAGAATATCCATCGCGTGGGTTGGAACACCCATCACATAGGTCGCGCCACTTTCAAGAATCCACTGCAAGGCTGATTTGCCAGACGCGTAATTATGAATCACCAGTTGCATACCCGCGGCTAACCACTGCTCCACGGCAACTGTTGCAATATGATGGCTCAATGGGCTCAGCGTCAGCAAGACCGTCTCACGGTCGTGATGCCAATCCCTCACCATGCCGCGTCCGTTGGCAAGAAGCGTGTTGTCACTGTGCATCACGCCCTTGGGCAGTCCTGTCGTACCCGAGGTAAAGGCCAGGTAGACGATCTTGTCGGGATTCAGCACTGGGGCAGGCAACTCACCCCGACTGATGGTCTGGCGCGGATACTGGCGTTCTAGGGGCACGTCCAAGGCGGGTTGCTGTAATGACGCTCCCACCACATATACGCCGACTAATGTCGGTACTTGGTCCAGCTTATCAAAAATAGAACTTGTCTTTGCATCCGCGCCGTAACCGGGCATCGCAAAAAATGCCCGGCACCGAATCCGCTTCAATAGCGTCACGATCTCATCGGAGGTATAGCTCTGATGCAAAGAAGGACAGCAGACATAGCCGTTGCGAGAGCACGCCAACATCACAATAGCGCATTCGACACGGCTAGGTAACCAGATGGCCACGCGCTCGCCGGGGCGCACTCCTGCATGATGGAGCGTCAGCGCGACGCGCTCGACCTCTTGTAAAACTTCGGCCCAAGTCAACGCGACCTGATTATCCCGGAGCGCGAGCATATCCGGATGACTTCGGGCATGCTTTTCCAGAAGAGTAAAAAAAGTGTCGGACTGCCACGATCCACTTTTATAAAATGTATCTGTTCTTTGTGGGTCATGCAAAGTAAGCATCATGATCTAACTGTTCTCCCTATTCATTCACAATGCCTTTTTTCTTAAGATCTGCAATTCGATCTGCTTTAAATGACAGCCAGTCTTGCAGAATCGCATTCGTATCCTCTCCAAGTGTAGGCGGCGATTTGCGATGAACGCTTTGCTGACCGTTCATGCCAATCCCTAAGCCCACTTGCGGCACGACTCCATAGCCAGACTCAGAGGTGTAGAAAAATTCTTTGTCGAGCAAATCCTCATCACGTACGACCTCGTCGACGCGATTAATCGGACCGGCCGGGATACGACTCTTTGAAAAGAGCGCGAGCCACTCATCGCGTGTCTTGGTACGCAGGATTTCTGCGATACGCACCACAATCGCTGCGCGGTGTTCACGACGACCTGCGTTACTCGCGTATTGAGTTTGCGCGCCAAAAGATACATCACCGACCGTTTCCCAAAAGCGCTTCCAGATCGCGTCATTCCCCAAGCCTAACGATAGCTGTGCATCGGAGGCATCAAACACCTGGTAAATCGCGATCACGGAATCTTTGCCACCTGAGCGACGTGGCAGTTCGGCCGAGCCAAGATAAGACACGACGCGAGGCGCCATGAAACGCGTCATGCTTGCGTGCATAGAAATATCAACGCTACAACCAATACCCGTTTGATGACGACTATTGAGCGCTGCCAAAACGGCCATCGCAAGATCCTGTCCTGCCAACATATCCGCGGCAGGTGTGCCGACCTTTTGAGGATCGGATTCAATTTCTCCCGTCAAATCCATAATCCCAGAATAACCCTCGGCGATCAAATCGTAACAAGGGTCATCACGGCGACGACCGGTCAGTCCAAAACCTGTCAGCGAAGCATGAATCAGTCTGGGAAAGCGTTGTTGAAGCTTGGCATAATCTAACCCAAGCTTTTCCTGAACGCGCGGCGTCATGTTCAGGATCAAGACATCCGTCATCTCAAGCATTTGCATGAGAATATCCAGGCCTTCGGCCTGATTCATGTCAAGCACCATACTGTGCTTATTGCGATTCACGCTCAAGTACCAGAGCGAGGCACCATTCAAAAAGGGTGGCCCCCAATGCCGGGCATCATCACCGGTGCCAGGTTTTTCAATCTTGACAACCGTCGCGCCAAAATCACCAAGCAGCTGCGCGGCGTATGGTCCGGCAACAGAGGTGCTCAAGTCGAGCACGCGCAAACCGCTCAGATGTGAGAATCCACTTGAGGCGGAAACTTTAGGAAGCGCTTCGTAAGGCAGAGTCATTGTGTTGGATTTCAATCGTCAATAGGGATGAGTGGGCACTGTGGCTCAACGAACAAAGTTAGCGGCATGACGTCCAGCCAGACGCCCCGAGATAAAAGCCCACCCGAGATGGTGCCCATGCCCCTCGAGCAACAAACCGCCTTGCCCCACAGAGCCTGCCGCATACAAGCCTGGGATAATCGCGCCGCTAGCATGGACGACTTCGAGCTTTTCTGTCACGTTGAGGCCGCCATCTGTAAAGACGACGTAACTCTTGACAGGTCCAAGTGCGTAAAAAGGACCCGTGCTAATAGCTGGACGACTGCCACGATCATTTTGATTGTAGTGTCGGATCGTCTCAGCGAGTATTTGAGGCGGTACACCCATACTCGATGCCAGCCCTTCTATCGTCTCTGAGCGGTGAAAAATATCGGGGCGATTACGTTGATAATCCTTCAGATAGGCATAAGCCACACCGGGTGCCGTAGAAATAAAATAAGGCCAGGCTGAAAATTTCTGAGCCACCACTTCGTCCATCACGATCCAACCGATGCGTTCGGGCTGTTTCGCCATGTCGCGATTGGGTTTAGCCAACTCATCCGTAAAGCGTTGACCATTCTTATTGATCAACACGCCCCCTTCTTTGTAGAGGTCAGTCGAGGGACTGACCGCCGTTGTCAGAAAACTCATCAAAAACGGCCTAAGAATCCAAGCAGGCAGATAGTTCGCCGAAGCCGCGATCATCTGTGCAATCCACTTTGTGGGTGGCAGTTGCTGTAGCAGATTCGGTTTTGTCGGCGCGATAAATCGCATGATCGGTCCGCGCACGATATCACCATTGACGACCGTCGCACCCAAGCCCATGGCGATTCGATGACCATCCCCCGTGGCGGTCGTATTGATCGCATCGACTTGCGCCACTTCCGGATTCGCAAGAGAGGCCTTAAGGTCGGCAGCCGCACTGTAATCTCCGCTTGCCAACACGATGCCATGACGCGCTCTGAATATCTGCGTCGATCCATCGGGCTGACGGGCCTCCACACCGACCGCGCGACCATCCTCGATGATCACGCGTTCAAGCGATGTGTTGAGCTTGATCTTGACTCCCAGCTTTAGACAATGACGCGTCAAGTGATAAGCGAACGAACGCGAGTTCGGCACGACATTGTGCATCCTCGCCACGCGATGGGGCGGCTCCTCTTCGGGACCCACAAACACCACGCCCAAGCTCATGAGCCAGTCAATCATTTCACTGGTGTTATCCACCAAAATTCTGCGAAGTTTGAGATTGTCACGCGGCGCCAAGTCCCCTGCGTGCTTGGCCATGTCCTCAAAATGCGCGTCTGCACTGTCTGTAATGCCCGCCTTACGCTGATGAGGGGTGTTGGTCGCCGTAATCGAACCGACCGACCATGAGGTGGATCCGCCCGTCTCCGCATTTTTTTCAAGCAAGAGTACGTCGCGTCCGAGCAGCGCAGCCTCTGAAGCCGCAGCAAGCCCAGTGCCACCTCCACCGATCACAATGACATCTGTTTCAATTGCTGTAGACAATTCTGGCTCCATCCCCTTAGGGAATTATTTTTTGAGTTCGAAAATAATCAAAACCACCGAGCCACATCTTAGGGGTATCCACGCGCTCGACAAAGCCATCCCGTACCGCCTTGCTCATATCCGAGACAACATCCCAATTCAACGACAGCACGTAGTCCCCATAAGGCCATTGCGCCAGGGTCTGCAGATCAGTGTCTTGCAAACCATAGCGCTGCGTCATCTGTTTCCAGAGCTGGGTTTTATCCGAGGCAAAACTCGCAAACGTATCCGAGTTGGGCTTACCTAAATCCATCTTGAAGTATTGCGCAAACAGCGGCCATAACTCAGACCAGCTCATGGGGTCACCGTTGACCACGTTATAAGCCTGATTGGCGCACTGTGGACTTTCCATCATCCAGGCCACTGAACGCGCGAGTGTCGGCAACCATGAGAACTGTGTTTTAACCTCATAGTTACGTGGTGTGCCTGGGAACATCAAGGGCAGACCCATCTCGCGCAAAATCGAGGCATAGACACCGATCACCAAAATCAAATTACGCGACTCGTCGGTCCGATAATTACAAAACGCATGCGGCCTCGAGATCGACCAATTCCAGGACTGACCGACTTGTCGTTGCTGCAAAAGCTGCTGCTGCTCAAAATAAAAACTGTTGAAATTGCCGCACGCGTCGTCCTCACGATAAGGTGTCCGTCGTTCAGCTATCGTATGGCCGTAGTACTTTGTCCCGTGCACCAAATGAATGTGCTGCAAGTGACGAGCAACAGGCTGGATCGCATCAAGCAGATTGCGCAGCATATTGACGTTTGTGTCTTTGGATTCGAGCTCACCACCAAAATGGTCAAATCGCGCGGCATACACAATGTGCGTGGCATCCGCCAACTCGCCCAGTTGCGCGCGACAACGCTCTGGGCTGTTGAGATCCACACTGAGCATGGGATAGGTGGCATCAAGTTTTGGACTTCTTGCCAGGCCGACAGGATTCCATCCGCCAATTTTGGACAAATACTCGCCGACACTACTGCCAATTTGTCCCGTCGCGCCAGCGATAAGCGTCTTTTTAGTTTGATTCATGGCTGCGCTCAGTCAGGCAGATAGACCGCAAACTCCGGCCTTAAAGGGAGTGCCACAGCCTCCTGTTGGCTCAAAACGCGGATACCTCGGTATGGGGTCGAGTGATCCAGACCAACCGTCTTGAGCCATAAAAAAGACACGCTACTAGACACACTACCGATATCCGCATCAGGCTGCTCGCGATCCACGACGATCAGCGCAGAATCGGCATCAACGACTGGCGGAAAGACTGGCTCCACGCCATGGGCACGATCAAACAAATTGCGGCGATAAAACTTTTTATCGATCCGCTCGAGCCACGGTCCCATTCCCCGTATTTTTTGGTAGTACGGATCTTGAAACACCTCGGGCGAGCGTATCGAATACATGGCAAGTGAGGGTGGCCAGTCAGGGTTGAGCGTTTTGAACCGCTGAGCCGAATCAATGCCATCGACTGTACGCATGATGCGCAAGTGCTCGACATACCATTCGGCCCAACTTGCTTCCTGTGCGGGATCAGCGATCCCGCTTTGACTCATAAAAATCATTTAATTGATCTCGAGACCAGACCGTTTGACGACAGGTCCCCACTTTTCAGTTTCAGCCGCGATGTGTTTCGAGAACAACTCCGGCGCACCACCAACAGGCTCATAGCCCATCTGAATTAACCGCGCACGCATCTCAGGGTTTGCTAATGCCTTGTTGAACTCAGCATTGAGACGTTTGATCGCGGCATCGGGTGTACCCGCTGGTGCCAACACGCCGTTCCAGGAAGTCACCTCATAGCCTTTCAGTCCAGTCTCCGCAATGGTCGGCAAATCCGGTACGCCAGGCGAACGCTTAGCGCCAGTGACGGCCAGCGCGCGCAGTCTTCCGGAATTCACGTGTGGCAACAGTGTGGACGGCTCGCCAAAAATCAAATCGATCTCCCCCGCCATCAGTGCATTAGCCGCTGGCGCCCCCCCCTTGTAAGGCACATGCTGCAACTTCACGCCCGCAGTATCCGCGAATAACTGGCCCGCCAAATGATTAATCGCGCCATTCCCACTGGAACCATACGTCAGCTTGCCGGGATTCGCCTTTGCGGCGGCAATCACGTCTGCCACACTCTTGTAAGGACTATTGGCATTGACTGTCAAAAGCTGAGGCACTGAGGACAAGAAAATAACCGGAGTAAAGTCACTTTCCTGAAAAGGCATCGACTTGTGCAGATGGCGGTTAATTGAATGCGTGCCAGAGTAAGCAAAAACAATGGTGTAGCCATCAGGTGCCGATCGCGCGGCGGCAGTAGCGCCGATATTACCCGCGGCTCCGCCACGATTTTCAATGATCAACTGCGTCCCAAGTCCATCTGCCACTTGCTTGGAGATCAACCGGGAAAAAACATCAGCGCCGCCGCCGGGTGGCCATGGGATGACCCATTTGATCGGCTTGTCAGGATAAACCTGCGCAGCGGATTGCGCCTGAGCATGAGCTTGTAACGTGCCAAACAGCACGCTCGCAGAAAGAAAGAATGTGTGTAAAAAAGTCTTATACATAGTCGCTCACTTTTAATGTTGTGTACGATCGGAGTCAAGGCTCACAAATCGTTTGTCTCTTTAAGATATGCGCTACACAAAATTCATCATCATGAACACTCAAACCGAGTGTTCTGATTCAGAATTTGCAACTCTAGCATAGATGAATTTTCGGATGCTTTAAAGCATCCGAAATGACATACACAAGTGATTTGAACCGCTGGATTTGGAGCGCTGAATTTAGAACGCTGCAGCGGCGCGCCCAAGTCGATCTCGAATGCCTAGCCACTCTATCGTGTCAGGAACCTCTTCCCACAACAGGCAGGCATAGTTGCCTTGATCCAGCGCACGTAAGGTGGCGTAAAGCGCATAGCTGTAGGCTGCAGGCTGTGCAGGCATCGTCACCCAATCAATCTTCGCCTGTCGAGGCAACAGAGCATGATCAATACTGTGCGTGACGCAAACGATTTTTTGGGATGACTGAAGCGACTGATGCGCCTGATGCATAGCCTCTTGCAATAAGCTTGACCCGTTGATGAGCCTGAGGGGTGTGCTCGGTGCGTAATGCGACTTCAATGCGCCGGAGACGCGAGGTGCTTGTGCATCAGGTTGGTGCACTGGCGTTTCCAATATCTGAGAAATCTGCTGCGCCGTGATGTGCCCGGGGCGTAACAAGACCGGCCCGACACCTTGGCTCAGTCGGGACAAATCAATAATCGTGGATTCGATACCCACCTCGCTCGAGCCGCCTTCAAGGATCGGCAGTCCTGCCGCGACAAGCGCCGGAAACTCGTCGCGTACATGGGAGGCTTGTGTCGGGGACACTTGACCAAACTTATTGGCCGAAGGCCCTGCGATGCCTCCCTGACCAGAGGGCTTGCCCGCTGCAAAAGCGCGAATCAGTCGTTGTGCCACGGGGTGTGACGGACAACGCAGACCCACACTATCCTGACCGCCACTGACAACATCAGAAATATGCGCGGCACGTTTCAGAATCAAGGTCAGCGGACCGGGCCAGAACGCATCAATCAGCGCCCGTGCTTCGTCAGGCACTGAAGCGGCCCAATAAGATAGATCGGCTTCCGGCGCGACATGCACAATCACAGGATGATTAGAAGGTCGACCCTTGGCCTGATAAATACGCTCAACCGCCTCGCGACTTTCAGCATCAGCACCGAGCCCATACACAGTCTCGGTTGGAAAGGCCACCAACCCGCCTTCTAGCAGCACATGCGCGGCATGCAAGATATCTTGTTCGGTCGCGACCGAACTCGCAGAATCGCTGCTTGCGTTGATTTTCCCTACAGTCATACCGATACTGGCACGGGCAAGCGCAAAAGCTGAACAACTTGATTCGCTCGGGCAACAGCGTCCCCAAGCGTGGCGCCGATACAATTGACATGACCCATTTTACGGGCACGACGCGCTTCGCGTTTGCCATACAGATGCAAGGAAGTACCAGGCACGGCCAAGACACCAGGCCAGTTCGGTTCAGCTTGGGTATCTTCAGTTCCTGGATACCAGACGTCACCCAAAATATTCAGCATGACGACGGGTGCGAGCAACTGAGTGCTGCCAAGGGGCAATCCCGCCATGACACGCGCCTGCTGTTCAAACTGACTCGTCGCGCAAGCATTCATGCTGAAGTGGCCGCTATTGTGTGGACGCGGCGCGATTTCATTGACAAGCAACTGACCATCACCCAACACAAAAAACTCGACACACA
>JAURZO010000226.1 GCA_030653405.1 Zwartia sp.
TGCGGTTAAAAGGGAGGTGCGGTTAAAAACTTGGACTGGTTTGCGTCATAAGTCCGAGACTTTGTCTGTATTCTAAGGGACTAAGTGATCCAAGGGATATCTTGATTCGTTTTTCGTTGTACCAATGAATATACAAATCGACAATTTGAATAAATTGCTCAATGGTTGTCGCCTGCCAACTACGAGAGTAAAACGTCGTCCCAGAAATGTTCGTAACATGTTGATTTGATTCATAAATATTCATCTTTTCGGGTATAATAACTCCCATATTTTGATACTTCAGTCGTATTTTCTGGGAGTTTTTGGGAAACCGCCCGATGAGTCCAGTCGACGTTTTTTCCGTAGCCGCCTCGATCAGATGATCGATCTTAGACATCCCCTCGTTATTCTCGCCTCCCGCATGCCTTTGCAAGAGATTGAAGCGTCACTTGCGCACCAGTTCGCGCGTCAGGTTAAAGCCGGGAAGAGCGTTCAGGATATAGGGCTCTTTGGTGCCCAGACCTTGAGAGTGGGCGGCGGCGTCTCAAGCGCCGGTCGTCCCAGATTGCCAATTCGCCTAATGGTGTCGTTGCTGTATCTGAAGCACGCATTTAACGAGAGCGATGAAGGTGTTGTTGCGTATTTCACTGAACGTGACCGGTGGTTTCGCGAAAGCGTGACCGATGCGGTTAGGTTGCATAATTAACGATTAATCTTATCCGAAACGGTCACGCTTTCGTGAAATCATCGGTCACGATGATGTGAAATCGCAGTTTCGGTGCGAGGTTGGAGCAGAAAATCATCATTTTGTGATGTCTTTGGTCTGTTTACGAAGGGATTCACCGCTCAAACTGATCTTATGGGCAGCGTGTAGGATTCGATCCAGAATGGCATCGGCGAGCGTCGGATCGTTGAGGTAATCGTGCCAATGTTCCGTAGGGAGTTGGCTCGTGATTAAGGTTGAGCGCGTCGCGACCCGGTCATCGAGGACTTCGAGCAGATCGTTTCGTTCTCCCTGATCGAGGGGGGCTAGTCCCCAGTCATCGAGGATGAGCAGATCGGTCTTGGCCAGCGCACTCAATCGTTTACCGAAGCTGCCGTCGCCGTGGGCAATGCGTAGTTCTTCGAAGAGGCGCGGCGTACGGACATAGGTGACAGACAGGCCTTGGCGACAAGCCGCATTACCCAGCGCGCAGGACAGCCATGTCTTGCCGCAGCCTGTGGCACCGGTCAGGATGAGATTCTGGTGGTTGTGTATCCACTGACAGCTGGCGAGCTGTGCCATCAAGGACTTGTCTAGTTTGCGCCCGGAGCCGTAGTGAATATCTTCGATGCATGCTTGCGAGGACTTGAGTCGCGCATCGCGAAGCAGTCTTTTAAGCCTGCGATTCTCGCGCCAGGTCATCTCACAGTCAACTAGCATGCCAAACCGTTCATCGAACGCGAGGCTTTGGGCGGCTGCATTGATTTGCTGCTCTTCAAAGGCTGCTGCCATACCCGGCAGGCGTAGCGCATTAAGTGTATTGAGAGTGTGCTCAGTCAACATTAGTCAATCTCCAAGGGTTGGTAATACAGGGGGCCACGCACATTGACGTGATTGGGCAAGTGCAATTCAACTTGTTTGGCTGGTAAAGGTTGTCGATCCAAACCCTTCTTAAGAATTGAGGCGACAGACTTATAGCGATGCGAACCCAGAGCGGTTGCGCGTGCACAGGCGGCCTCCATGCGGGTGCTCCCGTTCTCGCGCGCCAGACGCATGAGCCCCAAGCCTGCTCGATAAGCCTGCTCTGGGTGGTGCTTCTCGAGCAAGAGTCGTTCGACAAGGATGGTTGTGCACGGTCCGATCTTGGACGCCCACACCAGTAACTTGGCGGGCGTCCATCCCGCATGCGCTTGATGTGCGGCGGGCATGTGTTCAGGACGCGTCGAGTAATGGCCTTTGTTCATATTGCGCGCGTGGCTTGCCACACGCGTGCCGTTGATGAAGACCTCGAGCATGCTGCGGGTAATCCGAAGATCCACCTCCTTGCGCACCAAGTTATAGGGCACGCTGTAATAGTGTTGATCCAGCTCTATGTGGTAATCGATATTGACGCGCGCACGTCTCCAGTCGGCGATGGCAAAACGCGTGGCGGGGAGTTCGCGCAGATGATCGCGATCCAACAGTTCAAATGCCTCTTTACGAGAGCCCGGTAGTTTTTTAAATGGTCGCTCATTGAGCAGTGGCAGTAGGCGCGCAACTGCAGCATCGACCTCGACGATTGAGAAGAACCGATGATGTCTGAGGCGCGCAAGGATCCAGCGCTCAACGACTTGGACGCCTGACTCAACCTTAGCTTTATCTTGCGGCTTTCTGGGTCGCGCAGGAAGAATGACCGTGCCGTAGTGCTGTGCAAACTCAGCCGTCGTTCTGTTTAACTCTGGCTCATAGGCGTCGGCATTTTTAATTAAGGATCGAGGATTGTCGGGCACGATCATGGTGGGTACACCCCCGATGAATTGCATGGCACGACTCAACCCCGTTAACCAGTCCGTTTGCGTTTGACCTGGCGTGGCGCATGCATAGGTGTAGCTCGATGCGCCAAGGCTGGCGACAAAGATACTGACTGGGGTGATCTCTCCGGTACTTGTGTCAATGACCGGAACGGTTGGTCCTGCGTAATCTGCGAACAGCTTCTCGCCCGCGCGGTGCACTTGCCGCATTGAAACCTTGAGCGTTGCAGCCCAAGCGCGGTAGTGGACGCAAAACGCTGTGTATTGGTAGGCACGATCGCCCACCGTCTGTTGATACTCCTCCCAGAGCAAAAGTAGCGTGACGCCTTTCTTTTTAAGTTCTTGATGGGTATTGGCATGATCTGGTTCGGCGAAGGTCGGTTCCTTGTACGGACCTTGGCGCAAGAGCAGTCGCTCAAGGTCACGGTCATCAAGCTCATCCGGGATTGGCCAACTGATTCCAGCGATGCTGGCCAGCTTGATGTACTTGGCGACCACGCCCTTGGATATTTTTAGTGCTCGCGCGGTCGCCTCCAAGCTGAGCTCGGCGCTAAAGCGGTATCGAAGTACGTCTCTAATCTTGCGCATGGATAGTCTGTCCTGAGGCATCACCTGCTCGCTTGTTAAAAACAAACAGGCTACCTTCAACTACTCATGCAACTGCACCGCCTCGGTCACGCTTTTGGTGAAATCACCGGTCACGCTTTGGTGAAATGGCGGTCACGATACCGTGAAATCATCGGTCACGATGCCGTGAAATACCCAAAGTGCATCCTCCTCGTTCGAGAATCTTTGAACTTCCATTGATAGCTCGGATGTAACCGAGGTGAAAGCTGCATCTAGCGTCTTTACGCTATGGGCGGCGAGTAACATGTCTTTGGAACGCTTGTAGACGTGCTCCTCCTTCATGGCTTCGTCTAATTCCCGAATTTGAGTGTTGATTTCGGATAGTTGATGAGTCAAGGTGGCGTACTGCTTAGTAACTTTTTCCCGCTCCTTTTTCAGCTCATCAATCAAAATAGAAATCGATTGGGTGTCTTGTGTCAGCTGCAAACGAGCATGAAACGAATTCGTATGGACCGTTCCACAGGTTGGGCACTCAACGCCCTTATCATCAAATTCACTAAGAAAGCCCAGATCATCAGTCAGGTTTTTGTAGGCTGCTGCCATAAGCTGCAGCTCGGAGGTCAACTTTTCCTTGAGGTTCAATGCTACAACAACCTTCGCGCGTAGCTCCGACTGTTTTCGCTGAAGGTCTATCGTCTTCTGCGCTAAGGTATTTAGCTCCGTTTCGAACTTATCCTCGGTCAGGGCGGGTACATTCTTGGGAAGGAACTCCCTCACCCTTAAAAATGCAACCCTTTGAACCTCCATCTCAGATTGCTTTTTTGTAAGTTCCGCTTGTACTGACTGCCACCGTTGATACGCCTCAAAATATGCATTGGGTCGCAATCCAATGAAAGACTCGAAGACAGGTTTTGCCCATTTGCTAAATTGGCCCAAAGTTGTGTAGGTATCCCAGTTAGCACCCCAACTACCATCTTGGTCGATATAAAATGGTAACGTAAGATAGTCAATGCCAGCCTGGCTCTGAACTGTATTTGAGGGCCGCTGCAGTTTCAATCGATAACCGAACAATTGGGCTATAACTCTATCCCAAGTTCTCATGTTGTCCGCAAATTTCAACAGATTTCCTGATCCATCGAAAAGACCGAGAAGCTTGTTCTGTCGAATTACTCGGAAGTTTTGCCCTAGGTATTCAAAGTCAAGAGCCCCAATCACATCAGGATTCCAACCACCGTCGATGTGCTTCTGAGGCGAACAGCCAAGTGTCCAGAATAAATTCTTGGTGATTCTTGATTTACCGGTTCCGTTCGGGCCGTAAAGAATATTCTTTCTTGAGTCGAATGTCTGTTTCTTGGCTTTCTGCTCGATTTCGGATACGAGCCAGAGAGTCTTGAAGATCACGTGCCGGTTCATTTTGTAACCTCAGATTCCGGACTAGCCTTAGCAGTGAGTACGTCGATGTTGATTCCATTGTGGATAACCATAAGTGATAACGCTAACAAAAATGAGTCGTCGACTGTAGCGAAGTTTTGAGAATGTTCATTGCGTGCTTTCTCAGCAACAGCATCCATGAATGTGCCGAGTGTCTTCGTCACCGATATGGAGCTCGACTTTAGCTTCTCCACGCACACGCTAAGATCACGGACCTGATTTCTGAACAATATGTTTGTTCTATCGGCAACAGCGGTAAGCAAACTAGACAACTGCTTTTTTATGTCTTCTACGCACAGATAGTTGTAACATTCGAAGTTTAGTCTGTCGACAGCCTTGAAGAATTTGTCCTCTAAAAACTCGGGTGGATTCGACAGCACGGCAAGCGTCTTCAGAACGTCAGATCGAGAAATGACTCTAGCTGATTTCAATTCGTCAATTGAAGAACAAAACCCTGTGTTTGAGGCTTTAACCTTTATTTCTGAAGCTAGCATTACAGCAGCAACAACTGGCTGAGGCACTTTGAATGGGAGATGTCCGTTGCTCGCGAGATTACTTAGCTTCCCACTGATAAAAAACTGCTGTTCTGCGAGTGGCAGATTCGAACGCTGCAGATGGACTTCCGCCAAATCAACGTCAATGTCCCCTACGGCAAGCTGACTGGCAAGTGCTTTGCACAGCTCCTGTTTCGTTTTTTCATCCAAATTAACTAAATGCAGATTATGAGCGTTGACGTTTGTAGTGCCGGAAGGGATTTTAAAGCTGCTATTCGAAACGAATCGCAGCGTCGTCGGATAGCCAATAAAGCGAAGACGTCGTTGGTACAACTTACCTAAAATCGATGGAGGGTGAGTTCCGCCTTTTAGCTTTCGGCCTTTGCGATGCAAGTCGTTCAATGTCCAGGCAACAGCCTGCTCGTTAGTCTTAACTTGGCAGAACTCGACTTTGGTCGGAGTCGAGGCGGAATCAAGAACTGCAATATCTTCTTTGACCTCTAGGCCAACCGCAAAATCACTTTTTTCCGCAAGCAGCTCAGTCACCCGTAAAACTGCATACCACTCTTGGTATCCAAATCCTTGGGCAGCAACCTGCCCTGAGCTGTCGTCTTCCGAGTCGTAAGCTAACAGTGATTCTAAAGACGATCTATTTTTGGCTGAGGTCAATTATTATGCTAGAAGGCTAGCTCTCGTCGCTGTGTACTGTTAATCAGAGGCGAAGAAGGCCTCAAAAAAACATCATTCGAATGGACGTTATAACAAGAAATTAATCTGTGCAATAGAAGAATACGCTGATAACGGAGAATCTCGCAGCTACTAAGGGTTGTCGGTGCTGATACCGTCAAAGCAGAGTTCAAGGCACCAGTGGCCATGACTATAACCGCCTGGTTCGATTGTGTTAAGTGGTCAAAAGCCACGGCCGATCGTAAAGTGATATTTCAAAATGAAGAGGATCGACTAAGGGCCATGGTGTATGTGGCCATGCTCGCTGCTCGAAACTATGAGGGCATGTCACGCACTGTGTTCGATCTTTTCCGTGTGCCAGTGCCCGGCAAGAGCCTGAAGCCGCGTCGCACGTCACTGGTCATGCAAATCGGTCCGGGTGATACCGGCGAGCCGGTTATCACAATCTCACTGCCCGGCGAAAGCTAACGTAGCAGTACTCAAAATCCGGCTGGTCTCGCACTGATCGCCGGGTTTTGACGTTTGAATATTTGTGCGTCATGATCATTGCCTCGTTCTTGAACGACATCATGCTGCTGCATGAGTAGCGGCACTTTCCCATGTTGAATACCTGAAGACTTCCGATGTGACCTGTTCATGACACCGTTGCGGTGTGTATTGTGTTGTGTGAGCCAGGTCGTTTGACTACATTCACTCTGAGCGTCTCCGCCATGCGGACTGGGCTGTGTCAGGTTCGCTCTTCGCTCATCCCTGAAGGGACCGGCTATTTGCCGGCCTTTTTCATCCCTGACGCCTTCGGCCCGGCACACTGATCCGAGCCTGCGCGCTTTGCTTGCGTGCAGTCGACAGCTTTGGGATGCGGCAGTTGCCATTGTCCTTCCCGATCTCATCACCTATTCCCCGACTGTAGCCCGTGGCCGTGGGCCATCAAGGCGCATCAGGCCGTGTCCTCGGCAAGCCTGCGGGCCGCACCTAGCTGCTGCTTTTCTCCTTGACGGTCCACGTTCGTGGGCTCCTGACCGTCGCGGGCGATGAACTCAGGAAAGACGGTGGCAACCAAGCCAACCGGGTTCCTCGTGCCAACTGCACAGAACCGCCGAAAGGACGGGCTCCGAATCTTGGAATCCGGTGTGCAGTGAACAGATAAACCATTTATGACAGGAGAGTAAAAAATGTTGGCATCACGCTTCGCTTCGCGTTCCCCAGTACTTCGCAGTGCATCACCTTTGACTGATGATCAAATCCGCGCTGTGGTCCCGTCAATCTTTGCAGATGCACCACATGAAAGCCGATCGCATCGATACAGTTACATCCCGACCGTGGCTGTATTGGATGAGTTACGCAAGGAAGGGTTTCAGCCCTTTATGGTTACCCAGACCCGGGTACGAAATGAAGGCCGGCGCGACTTTACTAAACACATGATCCGCTTGCGCCATGCTGGGCAGATCAACGCGCGCGGTGAAGCCAATGAAATTATTTTGCTCAATTCGCATGATGGCACCAGCAGCTACCAGATGCTGGCAGGCATGTTTCGGTTTGTGTGCAGTAATGGGCTTGTTTGCGGTGAAACGGTGGCCGATGTCCGAGTGCCTCACAAGGGGGACGTAACGGCTCAGGTAGTCGAAGGCGCGTACCGGGTTTTGAGTGGTTTTGACAATGCGAGGGAATCCCGCGAACTGATGCAGGAAATCACCCTGGACGATGGCGAGGCGGAAGTATTCGCCCGTGCCGCCCTGTCACTGAAATATGACGACCCACAAAAACCAGCACCCGTGACAGAAAACCAGATTCTGTTACCAAGACGTGCTGAAGACACCAAGCCGGACCTCTGGAGTGTGTTCAACCGTACCCAGGAAAACCTAACCAAAGGTGGTTTGTCAGGTCGTACCGTTAATGGCAGCCGTCAAAAGACACGGCCAGTGCTGGGTATCGATCAAAACATCAAGCTCAATCGGGCTTTGTGGTTACTGGCTGATGGCATGCGTCAATTAAAAGCCGGGTAATACAAGTGAGGGGGTAACCCCTCTTTTTTATGGGTGGTGCAATAAGGTGTCGCCCGGCTATGCCGGGCCCCAGGATCTAGACCTTGCAGTCACTGGCGTGCCTGCTGACGCCTTGACGGTCTGGAACGTAAACCGTGTTTCATCCCTTAAAGGCGTCACACATGACGCACCCCGGTGGGGTGGGGAATATGTAGGTGGTTGTTGTCGCTAGACGGGTTGTCAATGAAAGTGTTTGTGGCCGCAGCAGAGCTGGGTTACGGTTTTTCTTATTGATTCTTATAACCTATCGTGTAGGCCGTTTGTGGCCTCCTACTCGGAAAAACCGCGGTAGTTTGGGTGCATGACTGGACAGGAGATTAACCCGATATGTCATAGGTATCCGCTGGATACTCTGTTGAGACAGTTTGAGACTTTCGTTATATCGCTTGGGGATCTGCCGAATAACGAATGGATAGGGGTTGAGGATATAGGTGCCTCTGGCGCCATGTTTGAGGTGGAATTTCTTTCGAGAGAGCATGGCTGACTGCCTGAAAACGGCCAACGGCGGAAGTTCGCTTAGTTGATTTCGATGTCTGGTGTAGGCTGGACTGAGACATTCGCTTCCTCAACCCGTTTGGCGGCTTCGGCCGAGACCGGGTACTCGTGCGACTTGGCCGTAACTGACCGCTGCACGCCCAAAGGGAGCAGTGGGAGCAATTGGGGTCTTACGGCACGTGGAATGGTTGCTTCCACCACCGGCGAACATAACAACTCGACCCAGAGGCGCCACGCGCACGCCCGTGAGGCCGCTCTAAGTCGCATGCTTCCGGACTACACTGCACCAATACGCACCCTTGCCTAGGCCCATGCATGCTGAGAATCAAGAAGTACCCAGCCAGTACCGGTGACTCGTTCCTCGAAGATGCGG
>JAURZO010000238.1 GCA_030653405.1 Zwartia sp.
TGCGTCAGCGCGTAACTCAGCCGCTGAAGCAAAGTGGAACGTGTCCTCACCCGCCTCACCCAGCAGACGATCCTCACCAGCTCCACCAGTCAGACTATCCTCACCAGCGCCACCAGTCAGATGATCCGCTCCTGCACCACCCGTAATCGTGTCGTTGCCTTCACCACCGACCAACGTATCCGTCCTACTCCCACCAACCAAGATATCAGCGTGATCAGTTCCCGTCGCATTGATCGACACCGTCGAAGCCCCACCTTGCAGGTTCAAGCTCGCGGCTATTGCATTGGTTGTTATCGTGATCCCTGTAGCAAACGCGACATCAGAGTCTTCCCCTAACGTCACAGACTGACTGCCCGTTCCTGTTAGATTGAGTATTTCCATGTTGATCACATTGCCAAAGTCTGCAGGGCCAAGCGTCAACACATCCTCACCAGTGCTAATCATGATCGTGTCTGTATCAGCACCACCATCCACTAAGGTGTCAGCGCGTAACTCAGCTGCTAAAGCATAGTGGAACGTGTCCTCACCCGCCTCACCCAGCAGATGATCCTCACCAGCACCACCCGTGATCGAGTCGTTGCCTTCACCACCAGAAATAATATCTGCGCCTGCACTCCCCGTTATCGCATCATCATTTCCCAAGCCGGAAATATTCAAGCCACTAGGATTATTAGCAGCTGTAAAGCTGCTCATATCGATGGTGTCATTTTCATTCGTACCGACTGCGCTTGTCGAGAATGGGGACGTATTGGCAGCAAGCGCACGCAAGCCACCCGCCGTCGTCAACAAGCTTTGAACAGCTGCATATCCATCTGATATTCCAGCTTGAAAACTGATAATGCCCGCATTACTCGCAGCACCGACTGTTGCCGCCTCAGACGCTAAGGCAACAGTCTGAACAGAAATGTCAGTCGCTTCGTTTAATGCTCTTCCATCCACCATATTGGTGGCAAGATCACTGATGTTCCACGTCGAGTCAGCACCGAGGCCCGACAAACCTAAAAGCGTGTTTGCGCCAGCTACGCTGATTGGGACGCCGGCTGAGGTCGTCAATACCCCACGCGCCTCAAGTACTGAAGGCGTCTCTGCCGCGCCAAGCACCAGTGCCGCCTGATCAGTGATGTTGTAGATCACCTGCTTATTAAAGGCAGCCAAGGTGCTGGCCTGCGCAACGGTCGCGGTATTAATCGCAGTCACAACACCAGTCACAATGTCTAGAACCGCATTGCTCGAACCAGAAATATTCGCCACCGTATCCGACAGCGTTGCAACGGACTTTTCGCCTGTGTTCAGCGCCGCCTCAACAATGGTCGCCTGATCAACCAACGTATCATCAATCACCGCGATATTGACTGCCTCGTTCAGTCCTCCACCAGCAATAATATTAGCGGCCACATCGACCACGTTGTAGGTGACGAGTTTAGTAAACGCTGCAACTGTTGTGGCCTGCGCGATGGTCGCGGCATCCATTGCAGTCACCCCACCCACCACAATATCTAGCACTGCATTGCTTGAAGCCGCTATGTTGGCTGCCGTATCAGACAACGCAAGGATCGACTTTGTCCCTGTGTTCTGCGCCTGCTGCACGATCGTCGCTTGGCTGACAGTTGCCGTGCTCGTCGCGCCAATGTTGATTGCACCGTTTAATGTAGAAGTGGATGCACTTGCGAGATTGTTCGAACTATCTTCTAAGTTGTACAGATACCCAGCGGGCAGACCTACCGCTTGGGCCACGGTCACCGTGACAACTCCGGTCTCTACTTCTTCGGTCAGACGATTCTCGGCGTAAGTCACAGTCTCAGGATCCTGTGTCACACCATTAAATGCCGTCTGTGCGATAGTCGTGTCGTTGCTATCCAAAACGGTTGCGAAATACTCTGAAACCTCAATCTTGTTCAAAACAAGAATATGGTCATTAGGGTCAACCGTGTCGCCACCCAAGTACGCTGCCCAGATGATCTGAAACGCTACAGTGGAGAAAGGCAACCCACCCTCGATTGCGGCCACCCAGTAAGCCAGTCCAGCAGCATCCGCCGATCGATTAAAAGAATTCTGATAGAAAAGCTCGACCTGGGCGATCGGGCTCGTCAACGCACCATACTTCGTTTGCCACTCCGTTGACAAAACAAAGTCAGCAGCAATCTTAAAGGGGCTGCTTCCATTCGCAATCTCTTGGCCCCAATAGTCGAAACCATCCGCATCAGCTGCGCGCCCAAAGAAGACGATGTAAAGACTCGATACGCTGTCATTCATTTCTTGTGTGATGACGTTAGCCATTTGGATTCCGATTATTGCGTCAAGATTTGATGTCTAAGTCTTGCCTGGAATTCCAAACGAGATGACGAAGGCGTTTTATACCAAGATATCAACTTATCTATGGCGATTGATATAGTCCTTTGCGCCGAAAGCACAACTCTGTGCATGGAAATCACAATGAATGTGAGCTTTTACCAGCTTGGGAGCATTACTCACAGTACCAAGGCGACCGGCTCATCGCGTATGAGCAAGACAAGTACCGAGATCGGATTATTTTTTGCATCGAACTAACCAGACGCAGTGACTCAACCGAGGGACACTAAGTTGCAGCATTCACATTAGATAGACATTATTTAATGATGTTGCTTCTGAGAACTTTTTTTGTAGTTGTATCCACAGAGAGCGATTGCTTCAACACAGAGAGAACTGCTTTTATGGTGAATGTGCTAATGATTTTTTAACATCTAAAGAACATGACTCACCGAAACTCTCCCAGAGTATTCAAAATCTCGACGATCTCACTTCACTCGATCTCATCGTCATTGACAAAAGACAGGGGCAAAGCGTCTTAGCAAAAATGAACAGACGCAATTGCCATTACGAAAGCAAGCAAACTCCCACACGTCCACCCATCATTTCTTGTATCCAGAACTAATCATCCCAGTCACTGCCTCAATCCTAGCCTCCAACTCCCTTGCCATGGGTGCAGACCCCAGCGAATCCAGGTCATCTCTCAGAATTCTGGATTCCTCAAAATGCGACTGCACATTTTTTTTCCCATAAATTTTGTTGATCAAATACGTCGGTCGACGTTTGGATTCCATATAAATTCTGCCAACGTACTCTCCCATCACACCTAATCCAATTAATTGAATGCTGCTCACGAATAGTAAGGACACCAACATTGAGGCATAGCCGGGGACATCGACACCAAGAACCAAGGTTTTAAAAAGGATATAAAAGCCATATCCAAAACTGAGCAATGCGCCCAAAGCTCCAAAATATGTCCACACCCTCAGAGGCAGTGTGCTGAAGCTAGTGATGCCTTCCAGGGCAAGATTCCAGAGCTTCCAACCAGAAAACTTGCTTGTGCCAGCAGAGCGATTTTCACGAACATAATCAATCGTGATGGTGTAGAACCCTACCCAACTTAGAAGTCCTTTCATGAAGCGTTGCTTTTCTGGAAAGAGCTTAATGGCGTCTACCACTTGTCGAGACATCAATCTGCAATCACCCACATTCACAGGGATTTTGATGTGTGAGAGCTTGTTGTATAGGTTGTAAAACATATTGGCACTCAGTCGCTTCAAGAAATGATCACCCTTTCGATCTTTCCGTCTTGCAAGCACGACCTCCGCACCTGTGACCTCTCTTGCCTCAAGCATTTGATTGATCAATGAAACCGGATCCTGCAGGTCTGCATCAATCAAAATCACCCACGCGCCTGTCGAAGCATCAATCCCAGCAGACAGAGCGGCCTCCTTGCCAAAATTTCTTGTCAGCTGAACAATTCGAAAACGTGAATCATCTTTAGCAAATGACAGAAGGAGTTTCAACGTATCGTCTTCGCTTCCATCGTCTACACAAATAATCTCAAAGTCGTAACGATCTTGATTATTAATTTCAGCAATCACAGCTTTGTAAAACAGCGTTGCAGTTTGCTCTTCGTTAAAAAACGGGCAAATCACGCTGACCAGTTGCTTGGTCATCTTAAATCCCAATCATAATGTTGATGAAAATTCCAACCACAGCGATACAAACAAGGTGTGGCAAGCATGATTGCCACCGCCCTTTAGATCCGTATATGTTGAATCACTTGCCGGTGAAATTAGCTGCGATGAAATTTCCAGGGGATGTAAAAAACATGTAAAGCGTATTTTTTTCAGCATCTGTTTCAACTGGATTTTTAAATATCACTTTCCACTCTTTGCCCTTTTTTCCATCGACGAGTGCAATCGTGTCGTGTTTGATCGATCCCCAGGTTTTATCCAGCTTGCCTGACTTGACCAAGGTATCTTTTCTGCTGTTGGCACATTGAATGACCGTTGATTCACTCGCCACTTTTGTGCCATGAAAGTGGCAAGAGGAGCCAGGATCTGCGTATACGGGTGCAAATAGAGCGCCACTCAACGTGATGAACAATCCAAAAAATATCGTTTTCATAGCGAATTCCTTTCAATCAATTAAAGTGCATTGCGTGAATGATCAGTTGTGTTTTGTATGTCCATGTCTTCGTGAGCATGCCGATGTTCTGCTGCTGGAAAGCGAAAACTCTCTCCATTGACATCGTGCTGATAGCCATGAAGTTGGACAAAGAGCAAATAGATGCCTGCGGCAATCAGCGCTAAGTTGGCGGTATAACTGAACTGCTTGAAGGATTGAGACTTTCTCCATATGGCAAGCACTGCCACCATGACGATCAATGCAGCGATCTGACCAAGCTCCACACCGAGGTTGAAACTCAGTATCCTGATCAGCATCTGACTAGGATCCTCACCAAGCGGAAGCTGTTGGAGTCGCGTAGATAGACCAAATCCGTGAAGGAGTCCAAAAGCTAGCACCATCAACATGAGGTTGGGGGACTTCATATTGAAGTGGCGCTGAAACCCTCCATTGTTATCAAAACCCTTGTAGATCACACTGACCGCTATGATGGCGTCGACTAGCCAAAAATTCCAAGTGATTTTGAAGTACGTTGCAAAGATCAGCGTTATACAGTGACCCACTGTGAAAATGGTCACGAATTTCAAAATATCTTTAAACGTGGTTAGAAAAAACACCACGCCAAACAGAAACAATAAATGGTCATAACCTGTCAGCATGTGGCTGGCGCCAAGCCAGACATACTCAAGGTAACTGCCGTCTAACATACGCTGCTTGTCTTCATCACTAATGCCGTGAGCAAGTGCGATGAGCGGAAACAAAGCAAGCAATAACGCCCCAAGTCTTTGGGGAATGAGATACTTCATAAAGTCTCCTCGAACATCAATCAAACCTAAGCGAGTCCATAGACTCGCACGCGGACAAGATTAGAGGTGTGTTCGAGGTGGACGCAGAGGTCCCTCTAAAAAGATGTCTGGCGGGACAAGCTGGTTGCCTATCGCGATCCGTTGCTTCTCGGGTTTTGCAATCATTGTTGATGCAAGGGGTGCCAGGTCAGCCGTTAGTGAGGCATCGGTAGCATGCTGATGCTTGGCTTCACCATTACTCTCTTCAAGATGCATTGAGAAGGCATCGTGATGGTGGTGATCAATATTCAGATCGTGAGAATACAACTGATGTATGGCGTTCTGGGAAGAAGAAAAAGACATGGCCACCGACGCGAAAGCGAGTTGGCAACTTAGCAAAATTAATAAGGTGAATGTTTTAATTTTCTTCACATTTCATTTTAAACATATCTGAATAGGACGATTAAACAATAACCCTCCTGGTCATACGTCTACCAAGATCGTCTAAAAACGATAGCGTAGATTGGCGCTCAAGTTCTGGCTCAAGTAGCCTTGACCGGCTTGCAAGCCATACTGCACGCGAAACTCAAGATCATCTGAGTCAAACACCTGTAACCCAATATTCAAACGTCCCAGCACTTTAGGGCCGTCGGTCGTGACACCATAAGTACCGACATTGGTCGAGAGATTTGCCAGTGACATCTGCGTGGTGATCTGATTGCTGGGCAAGAAACTCGCGCCGATACTCACGTATCCTTTGATCTGTCGCTTCTGATCAGTACTCAGCTCGGTGCCAAACTCAAGCATTGGAGTCACGGCAATGTTGTACTGTCTGCCCGATTGCGCCTTAAGGGCCAACAGGCCACCTGACTCACTGAAACCTGAGAGGTCTGAATACGTCAGATCAACGTCGACGTATGGCTTGATGTAATAGTGACCCTGAGCCTGAGTGTAGGCCGCGCGCAACTTCAAGCCCAACATTGTCATACCTGAGTTGCTGGTGTAGAGACCCGACAGTGGCTGAGCTGGACTTCCGCTAGGCAGCGACAGTGAACGGTTATTTTTCAACCAGCCTTGGGCCATACCAATCGATCCGCCAAAAGTCCAGGCCTCAACCTTCTTTTGCAGAGAGACAGAAGCATTAAAAAACTGGCCGCTGCTGGTGAACCTGGTGGATGTCAGGTAGTTGTTGCCGTATCCCACACTAAAACCTGCTGTCCACTGCTCATCAATACGTTTTTGGCTACCGAGCCGAATGCCGCTCGCGGTTACGTGATAGCCAGAGTTCGAGTCATTGGCCGACTGATCAGCGATGCTGCCGGTAAGCTTGCCCCATGTGCAGTTTGTTTGGTTTAAGCGCAAGCCTTCGCCGGTCATCAATGGACAAGACAGACTGTCCGTGAGCGACGTTGAAAACATTGTCTTGAACTCAATGGCCTGACTGTTGAGCACACCACCGGCAATCTGTTGCACGATGTTCTGATACTGCGCATGCTCATCGATACCAAGCTGATGCAAGTAACCAAACACAGGTGCCATGTTGGCGCCACCCGCATCCCAGATACGCTGCAAATAGTCCGCGTTGGAACCCTGCAGACCAGTCAGCCGTCTGCCCTCCGGAGTGAAGTCAGCTTGAACCACACCGAACAGCGTATTGCCCTGAACCCGGGCATCCCAGTCAAACAACAACGTATCTTGAATTTGGGCATTGCTTTTAACTGAAGCAGCCGTGATAAAAGGATAGTTAACTGGCAACAGTGAAGCAACGTTAACGGCAATCGTGCCATCGATCGTGGCACTATCACGCACGCGGATCTGATCACTGGTTTGCGCGTTGTTTTGAGCATCGACGAAAAACACCATAGTGCCAATCGCCCCATTGCGTAACGCTGCCGGCAACTCAAGCGTATCGGCTACACCGCGTCGGCCCACCAGCAACGTGCCAAAGTTATTTAACGCACTACCTGCGCCCATGGTACCGCCGGGCGCATTCATGAAGGTCAACTCGCTGCGATTCACAATCTGCCCTGTCAGCAGGCCATAGTTCATCACAGTCGTCTGTCCACCTTGACGGATGTCCAGCACCAAGTCATTGACGGGATCAGCCACCAGCACTGAACCGTAGTTCAACAGCTGATTGACCTGGCCATCGAACACGATGGCCGTACCGCCAGCAGACGACACTAACGCGCCAGGGGCGATGTAGATATAGGGGTCATTGTCACCTTTGACCGAGCCGGCATAAATGGCTGTGCCACCTGTGACCATGACTGAAGAATTGACGTTGATCGCAACTATACCGGCGGAACCACTACCCTGGCCTGAACCCACTACGAAGTTGCCTTCCGTGCGCAACAAACCGCCTCCCCCGCCCACCGACTGCGCCAGCACACCCACAGAGCCTGTACCACTGACCGTCACAGGCGCATTGATATTAACCGTGACGTTACCGCCATCGCCATCGCCTGCACTGAATCCTGGTGTGAGCTGCCCAGATCCGACCGACGTAAATGCACCGCCTCCGCCGCCCACTGACTGCGCGAAGACACCAACCGAACTGGTACCTGTGGTGGTCACCGCCCCACCAATTGTGACAGTGACATCGCCACCATCACCCGAAGAACTACCAGTCGAACCAATAGTCATGAACCCGGCATTGCTCACCGTGGCACTCGACTGGTTGACTAAGGCCGCATACCCACCGCCACCGCCCACCGACTGCGCTAGTACGCCAATGGCGCCTGCGCCAGCGGTATTGACCGTGCCGGACTGGTTCACCGTGACTGGCAACGCGTTACCAACACTTCCGCTTTGCGAACCCAGACGACTGCTTTCAAATGTGACAGAGCCTGCCTCGATGGTCGACAGCGCAATACCTCCACCAGCACCCACCGACTGGGCAATGACACCAATTGAGTTCGCCCCATTGGTCGTGATGGTTGCACTGCTAGACACCTGGACGTTACTGGATGTTGAGGCAGTCGTCGACACGCTCGCAGTACCGCCAAGAGTCAAACTATATTGCGTCGACGTTGACTGGCTTAAGGTGGATTGTGACAAACCGCCACCGCCGCTCACACTTTGCGCCACCACGGCTGGCGCATTGGCGCCACTGGTGAGGATGCTGCTTTGTGCATTGACCTGCACCGAACCCGCAAGGCCAGCGCTACCGCCCGCGGCACCTAGCAGATGGCTGACGACCGAAGATGCGGGGCCAAAACTGTTGTTATTGCTGACCCCGCCCACACCGCCGCCGCCGCCCACCGATTGGGCGATCAAGCCAGCCGCGTTATCACCCGAGGTGGTCAGATTACTGTAGCTTGTCACGGTCACTGCGCCCGCTGAACCGCCTGAACCACCGGTTGCTCCAAGTGCGAGATTAAAGGTTGACGTGCCGCCAGCCGGCGTAGTGGATGCTGAGCCGCCGCTACCACCACCGCCACCAACGGATTGTGCAAATAAAGCATGCGAGCCAATCCCGGAGGTCGACACCGCCAGACCACTGTTTAATGTGACCTGCTCGCCATCACCGCCTGTGGCCGAAGTGCCACCCAGCGCGAGTCCGACACTGGTGGTATTGCTGTTTTGTGAAGAGGAGTTAAAGGACGACACACTCGAGCCACCATTGCCGCCACCACCGCCGATCGACTGAGCCACGATTGCGGGTGACAGGTCACCCACCGTGCTGATTTTCTGGTTCTGAGGCACAGTCAACGCTGCACCAGTTTGCGTGTTGTAGTCAACGTAATAGGTTGACACAAACACCGTGCCACCATCCCCGCCACCTGCACTTGAACCACCGATGCTCAAGGTGGCGTTGACATCCCCACCATTACCGCTGGTTGAACTTGCACTTGCAGCATTGCCACCACCACCGCCCACTGATTGCGCGAGCACCGCACTGGCATGATCACCCTGTGTGCCAATCGAACTGATCGCAAACACTTCAACTTCTTCACCCACGCCACCCGAACCACCGTTGCCGCCCAAGGCCAAGCCCATGCTCGCTTTGCCGCCCGTCGAACTGCTCTGGCTTGATGTCGCATTGCCGCCGCCACCACCAATAGACTGCGCAAGAATGCCTGTCGCGTGTGTGCCTTGGGTTGATACCGCAGCCGATTGGGTCACGGTCACAAGCCCGCTATTATTGCCACTGCCTGAATTGCTGCCAAGTGCCATCGACATCGAGGCATCGCCACCGCTGTTACTACTCGTCGAACTTGACGCCCCCGCATTGCCACCGCCACCCCCAACCGATTGCGCCATGATGGCAATAGCATTGGCACCCGTTGTTTGAATGAAAGCGGTCGAACTCACATTGACTTCGCTACCCTGACCGCCTGAACCGCCCGCGGCACCTAGCGCAAAGTTCACGCTGTAGGCACCACTGTTAGTGTTGGTTGACGATGCACCCGAGGTTCCGCCACCACCGCCCACCGACTGCGCGAAAACGCCCATGCTGGAATCACCGAATGTATAAATCGGTACTGCATTGCTGACCTGAACTTCTCCACCACTGCCACCGGCGCCACTACTGCCACCCAGACTCGCCGCAACAGAAACGCCGCTCGCAGCTGAAGACGACGTCTGACCTGAACCGGCTGTAGATGGGTTCGAGCCGCCGCTGCTGCTTGAGCCAGCCGTCGTTGCAGAACTAACAGACCCACCGCTGCCACCACCACC
>JAURZO010000198.1 GCA_030653405.1 Zwartia sp.
GCGACTGATCGCATTTCGGCCTTTGATGTGATCCTTGATGATCCGATTCCGGGCAAAGGACAGGTGCTCAAAGAGCTGACTGATTTCTGGCTTGAAAAGTTGGCGCACGTCCTGCCTAATCATTCGACTGGAGTCAATCCAGAAGACGTCGTGGCACCCAATGAGCGCGACCAGGTGATCGGTCGTGCGGTGGTGGTCAAACGTCTGAAACCGATCATGGTCGAGGCTGTGGCGCGTGGTTATTTGATTGGTTCAGGCTGGAAGGATTATCAGGAAACTGGGTCTGTGTGCGGCATTGCTCTGCCGGCTGGTATGAAGCAAGCTGGTAAGCTGCCTGCGCCAATTTTTACGCCCGCCGCCAAGGCTGAGATGGGCTTACACGACGAGAACGTTGACTTTGCGCATGTCATCAAAGAAGTCGGTCAGGAAATGGCGGAGCGTATTCGCGACGTGACCTTGCGTCTTTATACTGAGGCCGCAGCCTATGCCGCGACCAAAGGGATCATGATCGCTGACACTAAGTTTGAATTTGGTCTCGATGCCAATGGTACCTTGCACCTGATGGACGAGGTGCTGACGCCTGACTCATCCCGTTTCTGGCCTGCTGCCGAGTACAAGGAAGGTATCAGCCCACCGTCCTTCGACAAGCAATTCGTGCGTGACTGGTTGGAGACGCAAGACTGGGGCAAAACGCCACCCGCGCCGCGTCTGCCTGCAGAGGTGATCGCCAAAACAGCAGCCAAATATCGCGAAGCGCTGGATCGACTGACTGCTTGATTGGCTGACGGTTTAATTTTTACTTGCAAGGCTCTGCTATGACCTCTTTATCTTCTGCGGGTGCACCGGTGGTTGGTGTCATCATGGGTTCATCCAGCGATTGGGACATCATGCAGCACGCCGTGAACATGCTGGGCGACTTTGGTGTGCCCTGTGAGACGCGTGTGATTTCCGCGCACCGCATGCCGCACGATATGGCCGAATATGGCGCACAGGCCGCACAGCGTGGGCTGCGCGGCATTATTGCGGGCGCCGGTGGTGCCGCGCACCTGCCGGGCATGATGGCCGCCCTGACTGAGGTCCCGGTGTTTGGCGTACCGGTTCCCTCTCGTTATTTGCGCGGTGAGGATTCACTGCTGTCGATTGTTCAGATGCCCAAGGGTATTCCGGTCGCAACCTTTGCGATTGGTGAAGCAGGTGCCGCCAATGCCGCCTTGCATGTGATTGCCACCTTGGCGACAACAGATCCGGCATTGCGCGAAAAACTCATCGCGTTCCGTGCCCGTCAGACCGAAGCCGCCCGCGCGATGAAGGTGCCGCTGTGATTGCTCCGGGCGAATGGTTGGGCTTGATGGGTGGTGGCCAGCTGGGCCGTATGTTCTGCCATGCCGCACAAGCACTGGGTTATCGGGTTGCTGTGCTGGATCCCGCCGCCGAGGGACCAGCGGCCGCTGTGGCCGATATGCATATTCAGGCGGCTTATGACGATGAAACAGCCCTCATCAAATTGGCGCAACGCTGTCGTGCCGTGACGACTGAATTTGAAAACGTGCCAGCCAAAAGTTTATTGGCCCTCGCTGCGCATTGCCGCGTAACGCCTGGCGCACACGCGGTCGAAATTGTGCAAGACCGGATTGCCGAAAAAGCATTTATTACAAGCCAAGGGGTCGCGGTCGCGCCGTACGCGCCGATTCACTCAGAGGCTGAGTTACGTGCGGCGGAGATGCATTTATTTCCTGGTATTTTAAAAGTCGCCCGTTTAGGCTACGACGGTAAAGGGCAGGCTCGTGTGCGCACGCTCGATGAAGCGCTGCAGGCCTTTGCTGAATTCGGCAGCGTGCCTTGTGTGCTTGAGGCGATGCTTGATCTCAAGCAAGAGCTCTCTGTCGTGTTGGCGCGAGGGTTGGATGGTAACTGTGCTGTGTTTCCCGTGGCGCGTAATGTTCATGAGCAAGGTATTTTGGCAATCACGACTGTCGACATGCAGCCTGCCGCGATGACCGAGCGCGCCACGCAGGCTGCGCTCGCTATTGCCCGCGGCTTAAAGTACGAAGGTGTGCTGTGTGTCGAGTTTTTTGT
>JAURZO010000243.1 GCA_030653405.1 Zwartia sp.
GGCTAGGCTGCTCAGAGAAATGCCTGATATCCATTTGCAGCATGTGGGCGGTGAGCATGATGTCGAGCTTGCCCGGGAGGCACATGAAACCGCCGCACAATGTCCGCATTACCAATTTTTAGGCGCGCGTTCACATGAAACGACACGTCGCCTGATTCAGAGGGCGCATGTGTTGGTGCATCCAAGCGTCATGGAGGGCGGTGCGCACGTAGTGATGGAGGCCATCTGCAGCGGAGTACCTGTTATTGCGTCCAGCATTCCCGGAAACGTAGGGATGCTGGGAGCCGATTACGCGGGTTTGTTTCCGGTCCAGGATGCGCAGGCCTTGGCGGGGATGTTGCTGAGGTTTCGCCGCGACCCGGGTTTTGTTACCCAGTTGCTCCATCAGGTGGCGCTGCGGGCGCCTTTGTTCGCACCTGACCGCGAGCGGGAGCGATTGATTACAATCCTCGGGTATGCGAGTGCTTAGCCACTCGCGCCTGCCAAGCACGACCCAGAAAGCTTTTCTCGTTTCGGCCAGCACGCCTATATCGATCCATTCAGTCTTCACGCTTCAAGGAATTTCATGAAAACTATTGAGCCACGCTTGACCTCTCTTTCTCACGGTGGCGGCTGTGGATGCAAAATTGCTCCAGCCGTTCTGTCAGAAATTTTGAAAGGCACCCTCCAGATGCCGATTCCCAAGGAACTGATGGTGGGGATTGCGACGGCGGATGATGCGGCGGTTTACCGGCTGAACGATGAGCAAGCACTGATCGCCACTACGGACTTTTTCATGCCGATCGTGGATGATCCGCATGAGTTTGGTCGCATTGCCGCGACCAATGCCATCAGTGATGTCTATGCCATGGGGGGGCGTCCGATCATGGCTTTAGCACTTGTCGGTATGCCGATCAATGTGTTGTCGACTGAAACGATTGGTAAAGTGCTCGAAGGTGGTGCATCGGTCTGTCGCACGGCAGGTATCCCGATCGCGGGCGGCCATACGATTGATTCTGTCGAGGCGATTTACGGCTTGGTCGTTCTCGGTTTGATTCATCCCGATCGCGTCAAGCGCAATGACGGTGCCCGCAAAGGCGACGTGATGATCTTGGGTAAGCCTGTCGGTGTTGGTATTTTGTCGGCCGCACTGAAGAAAGAAGCGCTGGATGCGGCAGGTTATGCGTCGATGCTGCACAACACTACAAAGCTCAACACCCCAGGCCCTGAGTTGGCCGAGCTTGATGGCGTCCATGCACTGACCGATGTGACCGGGTTTGGTTTGGCGGGTCACGCACTTGAAATCGCGCGTGGTGCGGACTTGACCGCGCATATCAACTGGTCGGAAGTCCCCCTTTTGCCAGGCGTGGTGGATCTGATCAAGGCTGGAATGGTGACGGGTGCCTCCGGACGGAATTGGGATGGCTATGGCAATGATGTGAGTCTCGCGGCAAATCTGCCGCCAGAGTGCAAGACGCTGATGACAGACCCGCAAACAAGCGGCGGTTTATTGGTGTGCTGCTCGCCCGATACCGTACAAGATGTCTTGGCCATTTTCAAAAAGCACGATTTTGGTCACGCCAGCGTGATCGGCCATATCGGTGAAACGCAGGCCGCACGACTTGTCGTGGTGTGATGGTGATCCTGCGCTCTGCTTGTGCGCGGATGCAAGTTAAGTTGCGCGGTCTGATACCCGGACTGATACCCGCTTGGATCTTCGCACCGCTGCTGGGCATTCTCTGCGTGCTGTTTACGCAGCTCGCAGTCGCCGCCCCTTTTGTGGTGGGTTCCAAACGCTTTACTGAGTCCTTCATCCTGGGTGAAATCATTGCGCAGGCTGTGCGTGCTGGGGGCGATACGTCTGTAGAGCTCAAGTCTGGCATGGGCAATACCAGCATTCTCTTGGCGGCTCTCAGAAGCGGCGAGATTGATGTTTATCCTGAGTACACCGGCACCATTACGCGAGAAATACTCAAGACCGATCAAGCACTTTCGCTTGATGAGATGAACGCGCGGTTATTACCGATGGGTTTAAGGGCAGGGATACCGTTAGGTTTTAACAATTCTTATGTCTTGGCAATGCGACGTGAGTTGGCCGTTGAGCTTAACGTTCGCACGATCTCGGATTTAAGTCGTCACCCAAAGTTGGTGTTGGGTTTGTCGCATGAGTTTATAGGTCGCGCCGATGGCTGGAAAGGCTTGTCAGCCGCATATGGGTTGAGTGCGCTGAGGCCTCGCGGGCTTGATCATGGTCTGGCTTATGAGGCGATAGCCGCCAAGCAGATTGATCTGGTCGATGCCTATGGCACGGATTCAAAGCTATCCCGTTATGCCTTGACTGCGCTTGAGGACGATCGTCGGTTCTTCCCCAGCTACGAGGCTTTATTGTTGTTCCGTGTCGATGTTCCGCAACGCTTCCCGGTTGCCTGGCAGGCATTACAAAAGCTTGAAAATTCTATTTCCCAGGATACGATGCTCGCGCTCAATACGCGCGCTGAAATAGACAAGCAGAGTTTTCCTGTGGTGGCCAAAGAGTTTCTGCAGCGCCAAGCCACGAGTCATGTGGCCACCACCACTGCCGATGCCATCACCAGCCCGCCGGCAGCCTCAAGCAGCTTCATGCACACTTTG